>JAXGRZ010000020.1:0-20774 GCA_040765305.1 Hyphomicrobiaceae bacterium
CCTGCCCGAAGGGTCGCCAGACGAGGCGAAATATGCGGCGTGGTCTTAGCTTGAATATTCTCTGCATGTCCAGCGCTGCCTCCACTTTCCTCTTTCGCCTCGTCTGACGATCTTGCGGACCCATTGCTATTGAGGCCGGACCCTAGAGCATGTTGAGCTGAAGTGTGGGCGGTCAAGCCGTGAACAACACGGCTCAAGTCTCAAAGAACACGCACTAGAAAATGCAACCATTCAGCCCGCTTAAGCGCAAACAGTGCCATCAATCCCAACGCGTCATATTTCGCACTTGACCTGGATCAATCTACGCGCGACCAACGGACCATGATCGAGCACCAGATACCCGAGGGCGAAATGGACGAGGCCCGCCGCGACGTTCGCCAGTCCATCCTGCGTGGCGCGCGTCAGAAATGCCCAGCTTGTGGCGTCGGTGCAATCTTCCGTGCCTTCCTCAAGGTCAACGACGTTTGCCCACATTGCAGCGAAGAGTTGTATCATCATCGTGCTGATGATGCGCCACCCTATTTTACAATGCTGATCACCGGCCACGTTATCGTCGGGTTCATGCTGACGGCGGCAATGTATTATGACTGGCCGAACTGGGTGCACTCCATCCTCTGGCCGAGCATGGTGCTTCTCATGAGCCTGTGGCTCTTGCCACGCATCAAGGGTGCACTGGTGGGAGCCCAATGGGCCTTGCGTATGCATGGTTTCTCCGGCAAGCCTGACGAAGCAGAGATTGCCCCTGAGACGCACCTGCCCAAGACACAACTAAATGAGACACAACTGAAAGGGTGAGGCCATGACCGCCTCGCGCACCCCCATTGCTGTGCCAGCGCCCCCGCTGGTCCCCGAAAAGCCGGATAAAACAACACCCAACCAAGGTCGTCGCGCGCTCAAACCGAAGGATGCCGCCACACTCATCCTGGTTGACCGCGCCAACGGTGAGCCGCGCATCCTCATGGGTTGCCGGCAATCGACCCACGTCTTTTTACCAGATAAATACGTCTTTCCTGGCGGGCGGGTTGATCGTGGCGACCGGTCCATGCCTTCGCTCACCGAATTGCCGCTGGCCGACCAGAAACTTCTGCTCCAGGACATGAAGGGCAAGCCCTCGGTTGCGCGCATCCGCGCCCTGGCGCTGGCTGCCGTGCGCGAAACATTCGAGGAAGCCGGCCTGATCATCGGCGCCCGTCTGCCGCAGGGTTCCCCTGATGCCACCATGACACCAGCGCGTCCCCCAGCACATGGGTCCTGGCAGCGGTTTTTCAGCACGGGCTACATACCCTCTTTGTCGGGCCTCACCTTCCTGGCGCGCGCTATCACCCCACCCGCGCGCCCGCGCCGCTATGACACGCGCTTCTTCCTGGCCGACGCATCGCTCGTTGCCCACAAGTCGGCCGATCGCGATGATGAATTGGGCAATCTGGGATGGTTTACTCTCGATGAAACCAGTAGCCTCGAACTGCCCAATATCACCCGCGCCATTATCGAGGATCTGGCCGAACACCTCGCCGCTCCAGGCCGCAAGCTCCCCGTTCCCTACTACCGTTTCGAGCGCGGGTCGTTCCGCCGCGACCTGATCACATGACGTTCCCTTGACAGCGATCAATCGGCGAGTATGTTGCCGCACAAATCCAAACGCACGAGCGAATGAAGGCGATCATGGCCAAGCCTGTTGTTCAAAAAATCAAGCTACTGTCGAGCGCCGGGACCGGCTTCTTCTATGTCACCAAGAAGAACCCCCGCAACACGACCGAAAAGCTGGTGATGAAGAAGTACGACCCCGTCGTGCGCAAGCACGTCGAGTTCAAGGAAACCAAGATTAAATAATTACTTATCTGGTTTTTTGCGGTACGCACCGGCCCTAGGCAACGCGCTTTAACGTGTTAAGTGCAAGCCTCAACCTCAGATGATGGAAGCTCAACCGCCTCCATCTCACCCGGCCAAACATGAGAACGCCATTCCTAATCCATCCGATTGGGAAGCGGTTGGTGTTTGTGCTCGGGATTTGCTGGTGTGGTGCGCCACTTTTCCGTGAGCGATGTTTGCCCAAGCACTCGGTCTTGTCAGCATTGACATCACAATCAGGCAGATCCGGCAAAACCAGCCACAGTGAGTGTTGCTGATACCTAGAGCGCTTTTCGATCCGATGGAACGGAACCGGCGCTCTAGCTCTTTGGTTTGGTCGCATTTTCTTCGACGAACCGGTATCCACTTCGTCGGAAAATGCTCTAGATTTGGGTACGGCCAGGAACCGTAATTCGCCTCGGCAGCGGGGTATGAATCCGAGATGACTACAGTCCCTGGCCTTTCCCAACAGACAGTCAAAGAGGGCGTTGACTACCCGCAGGGTCTCGCAACTGATACGGAATGCAGTTCTTTGAGGAGGCTACTCCAACTGCTGCCATACCAATCACGATTTTCCCGCTAGACCAGGAGATGCGGCGAACCCGGTTGGCGGGAACTCGAATTGATCTACTTGCCTATGGGATTATGTTTCCAATGTGGAAAGGCCGCCCCATCGGTCTCAAGTCTTGATCGCAACTGTACCGTGGGCCAAATTGGCAGATCATCTAGCCAAGCGCAAGATGAGCTGGTTTTTCATCACCCTTAGGGCCTGAATTTTTCATTGAAGGTTTAACGAAACCATTGAGTAAATTCCAACCAAACGGAAATTCATGAATTGACCACAAGGGTCCATTCACCAAGCAAGCTCAAATTCCATATGTTTTTGTAAAAACAATATACTAGCTATCATGTTCCGAACAAAGATCATCCGTCTTCAAACTCAAGCCACGCTGGAAACTTTGTTGCGGCCGGATCGCTTGGAATCATAGAGCGCTTGGTCGGCACGCCTGAACAGTGTTTGCCATGTATCGTTGATGGCTTCGAGTGTTGCAAGGCCAATGGAGACAGTCACCCGGATCGCAAGCTCAGGTCCGATGACAAAGGGTTCGGCAGCAATACAAGCGCGCAATCGCTCCCCGATCTGATAGGCCCGGTTGTTTTCGGTATCGGGCATGATGACCACGAACTCTTCGCCGCCAAGGCGGCACGTCAGATCAACACCACGGGTACTACGGCGGATCCGTTTGGCGAATTCGCGCAGCACCGCATCGCCCGCGTCATGTCCGTAGGTGTCGTTGACATGCTTGAAAAAATCAATGTCGGCTACAAGCATGGACAGGCTGCGCCCTTCATGCGCTGATGAGCGCACCAGGGCATCGAGATGGTGCTCCATGTAGCGCCGGTTATGCAGTCCGGTCAGAGCATCCCTCACTGCCTGCTCAACCGTTTCCTCAAAACGATTGCGCAGAAAGTCTGAATGCCGCTTGCGCTTGATCTGGGTGCGCACGCGCGCCAACAGCTCATGTTTTTCGATAGGGCGTATCAAATAGTCGTTGATGCCCATGTCAAGGCCGCGCATCAGCCGCGCGTCCTCTCCAGGCTCCACCAGGATAATTAGCGGCAGGTGTCTTGTCCGTTCCAGCGAGCGCAGCTGCGAGCACAATCGCAACCCATCCGACTTGGCAAGGCTAAGGCTGATGATGGCCACGTCGAAGTCGTGATCCGTCAGCATCTTCAAGGCTCGCTGCGGATCGCCTTCGAGAAAAGTGTCATGGAGTTTCGACAACGGCTCGAGCACCCGCGCGCCAGAGCGCGGGTGGTCTTCTACGACAAGAACGCGCCCCGAGCGGCCACTCAACGCCTTCTCGAGCGAACCATCCGCGGCAAAGCCCAGCTGTTTGCTGGTCGAGGCGCGCATCACCATCTCGTCATTGAGCATCTTCAAGCGCGCCAGATTCTTGACCCGTGTCACCAGGGCGATGTCGTCGACCGGCTTGGTCAGGAAATCGTCGGCACCAGCCTCCAGCCCCTGAATCCTGTCGGACGTCTGATCGAGGGCCGTGACCATGATGACGGGGATGTGTTGGGTTCGTGGATCGGACTTGATGCGGCGACAGACTTCGAACCCGTCCATGCCCGGCATCATCACGTCGAGCAGCACGACATCAACGCGCTCGCGCGTCAGCATCTCAAGCGCCTCTTGGCCATTGAAAGCCGACAGAACCTGAAAATACTCAGCCACAAGCCGCGCTTCGAGCAGCTTCACGTTGGCCAATATATCGTCAACGACAAGAACACGGGCAGTCATATGTTACGCCTGATCATCAAGGTACAGCCCGTCACGCATCACCAATGAAGCGGCGCACGGTTTCAAGAAACGTGACAACCGAAATTGGCTTGGAGATATAGGCCTCACACCCCCCCGAGCGGATTCGTTCCTCATCCCCCTTCATCGCGAATGCGGTTACTGCGATAACAGGAATGCGCGCTAGCCCGGAATCCTCTTTCAGCCAGCGTGTCACATCCAGGCCTGAAACTTCAGGAAGCTGAATGTCCATCAAGATGAGATCGGGCCGATGCGCACGCGCCAGGTCGAGCACTTCCAGCCCGTTGCGAGTTTGCACGGTGGCATAACCGTTCACATCCAAAAGATCTTGGAAGAGCTTCATATTAAGCTCGTTGTCCTCGACGATCAGGATGGTCTTGGTGCGCGTGCGCACTCCACTGCGATGATCGGCAGGCATGGTCGTCTCTTGGTACGTCATCGATCGGCTGGCCTGATCTCGTAACATGGCAGTTTTTGCCTTGAGTCTCAGCTTTTTTGCACCGATTCTCATGCAAGGTGGTTTCACTCACTTTGCCGTCTGAGCTGTAACCAACAGTTTAAGTTCGAACACGAATTTTGGAGAATTCTCCATGGTAAGCTTAAGATGAGTCGACAACCTGTAGATGCGCGCAACGCTGCTGAGACTATCGCATTGAGGGCGTTGGCGTTTTTGGCCAGCGATAGCGAGCGCCTGGGTCGCTTTCTGGCGCTGACGGGCATTGGTCCCGACGAATTGCGTACCAAGGCGCGCGAGCCCCGCATGCTGGCCGGCGTGCTCGATCATCTGATGGGGGATGAAACGCTCCTGTTGGTTTTCGCCACAGACACCGGCTTGAAGCCCGAAGCGATCGCGTCTGCCTATTTCATTCTTGCCGGACCGCCCCCTGAGCAAAGCATTTAACCAGCGCCCCGAGCGGACAGGATCCGGTAACCCCATCAACCTGGCCGGCCACGGTAGTCAGCCCCTGTCAAAAGCCCCAACCATGCCGTTTGCGCCACAGATCGATGGTTACCCAGCGCCCCACGAGCCAACCATCGGTATCGATCTCGGCGGCACCAAGATCGAGGTCATCGTGCTTGATCACCAAGGACGGACCCTTGTCAAACGTCGGGTTGCAGCACCCTTTGAAGATTACGATGCCACATTGCGCACGCTCACCGCCCTGGTCGACGCCATAGAGCAGGAGGCAAATCTGGTCAGCCCGGCGTTTGTCGGGATGGGTATGCCAGGCTCGATCTCGCCGTCCTCTGGGCTCGTCCAGAACGCAAATTCCACATGGCTCAATGGCAGACCTCTGGCGACAGACCTTGCGGCCGCGCTTGCCCGCCCGCTGCGCGTTGCCAATGACGCCAACTGCTTTGCCCTGTCAGAAGGCGAAGACGGCGCGGGCAAGGATGCCAACATGCTGTTCGGGGTGATCCTCGGCACCGGATGCGGCGGCGGCCTTGTGCACGCCGGACGTCTCATCAACGGACCGCGCGGCATCGGCGGCGAATGGGGGCACAACCCGCTCCCTTGGCCTGAGGCCAGCGAAACCCCCGGTCCGACCTGCTGGTGCGGACGCATCGGCTGCCTCGAAACATGGATTTCAGGCCCCGGCCTTGCCGCTGACCACGCCCGCGCCGGCAACCAGCAAATCACCGCCGAAGAGATCGTCGCCCTTGCCACTATCGGCGGCACCAGTCCGCAGGCACAGGCCGCGCGGGCCACGCTGCAACGGCATGCCAGCCGCCTGGCACGCGGCCTTGCCCACGTCGTCAATCTGCTCGATCCCGATGTCATCGTGCTCGGCGGCGGTCTATCAAACCTGACCCACCTTTACGATGACGTACCGCGCCTCATTGCACCCCATATCTTTGCTGACGATCGCAACGTCGCGATCCGCCCGCCCGCCTACGGAGACGCCAGCGGGGCACGCGGTGCCGCGCGCCTGTGGCGCCAACCTGCGCCTCCATAAAGACAGCACTCAGCGCTTGGTGCGGCCGCGATGCATGCTGGGTGCGCCATCCTTGCTGACAGCCGCGCGGCTGCAGTCGGAGCGTGCGTAGAACGTCAGTTCCTTGAGTTGGCCGCGTATCGCGAAGTCGCCGTAGTCGATCATCATGTTGGTGGAAACGCCATTCTCGAAAATATCAAACGAAAGCTCGTAGGCAGGCAAAGCATCCTTGCTCTCGCTGCCAGGGTCGAAATAGGCAATCGATACCGGCCAGGACCGCAGCTTTTCGAGCCCTGCCGGCAAGCCGACTGTTTTGGCTGGTGTGATCGGTGCGCCGATCCAGGCACTGGTCTCATAGACCTTCTCGCCCTTTTCCGATCCATCGTAGATCCCCGCCACAAGCTGACGCTGTCCTTTCTCTGCCGCCTTCAGCAACGCCGTTGAATGTTGCATGGGAAACAGGTTCGTCGCATCGACATCCACTCGCTGCTTGGCTGGTCTTATCACATTGACCGTGATCGGTCCCTGCCCCGCCTGACGCCGGGCATCACCCGCCGTCGACTCGACAAGCTTTGAATCGCGATACTGTTCGGTATTAAAGCGCAGGCGTTTACCCTCGCCATCCTCCCAGCTCGACGTCCTCAAATCACTGAGCTGCTCTGTGCCTTCCTGCGAGATAATACGCGTTACAAACCGCATGTTTTGCGTATAGCCCTCGCAACGGCTGCCATTGAGTTCATAGACCATCCGCCCGGTCAGCTCGACGACGCCCGAACCTGAGGCCGAGCGCTCCAGCGTAATCTCGTAGACAGCCCGATGCGGTGCGAACTGTATGAGCCCTGCGGGCGCTGCCGCATTGGCCACCGACCAGGGCGCCGCGCCGAACGCCACGCCAACTGTGACCGCCATGGCCCCCGCAAGGGCGCTCGCATAGCTCATCTCCAACTCCATCAAGGTTCCGGGCCCACCCGCCCTGTCGATGCAATAGCGCACATAACATCCGGGCGGGAGCGCGGCGTGAACCTATACCGTCGCTGGACGATTACGAAAAGCGTGCGTGGCCACTCTGCTCGACCGCGGGTCGCATTAAGTATTTGTTTTTACGTACGTATTTCAATATTGACGCTCACGAGAACCGCAGCCCGGGAAAACGGGGCGCGGTTTTATTTACCGAACTTTTCCGGTCGCTTGAACCGGGTGTTCGAGCTCAGACACTTTGCACGCGAAGTACCGCAGGCGGAAAACAAAGGCGTTCTGCAGTCCGATGGATCGGAATTGGCGCTGTAGACCGGCAGGCCGGCCACGACGCTGCCGCAACTCTGTAGGCTAATTCCCAATCAAAGGAAGAAATAGACGATACCGCCAATGCCCAAGCTGAGTACGACGTACCACAAGGCGGCATATCCGGCGAGCAGCGAGGCCAGCATCGGTGCATTGCGACGCGTCATGACGGGGTGGACTTTTTCATCGTTCTTGACGCGCTCGGAACTGCGCTTTTCAAGGCCCCACATCAAGCGCACGAACGCCCAACCGAAGGACATCCGCAGATCACCAGGGCGTTTGGCCGAGGGATCTGTCGCAAGTCTTAAAACGCGATCGATTTCGCCCTTCTGCTCTTCGGAAAGAGTGCCTGCGATGTCGGCCTTGAATTGATGCCAGAAATGGTCGGACGCAATACTAATTTCGCTCACGGTCGGCCTCGGTTCATAATGCCAATTGTTGGTGGGTGCAGCAGCTTACCTTGCCGCCCAGGCCATTGTTTGTGCCATGAATTATTTACAATCACGTTAGAAAGCACGATCAAATGCAACTAAATTGCCGCTACCAGGTTTTTGACGTTGAGAGCTGACTTCTTTTCGAACCCTCCGGCCGCACATGGCCGCGCCCTCCCTCACGACCGCTGGCCACCAGATCTGGGACATACGTTTCCGACGTCTGGTTGTTGGAATCTTTATCGCGTGATTATTGCAGGGCCTTGAGAACCTGCTCGGCATGAGTATGCGGTGGATGGACGGGATAGATGCACCGCGCGATGGCGCCGTCTTGCGCAATGAGCGTCAACCGTTTGAGATAGATGGCGCCGCCGGTTGTAAACCTCGGCAGACGCAGCGCATCGGCAAAGCGCAGGTCGCAATCGGACAGAAGCGGGAATGTTAAGGATTCGCGACGAGCGAACGCCTGCTGATCGACACCCGCCTGTGCACTCAGACCGAACACCTTGACGGCCTTCATCGCGAACATCGCCATCAGATCACGAAAGCCCTGCGCCTCAGGCGTCGAGCCGTGGGCACCGGCAATGTCATCCCAGCCAGGCGGATTTGGATCACCCGGCGTTCCGGTGAATGGATAGACAAACACCACCGCACGCCCCTCAATCCGCGACATATCGATGGCAACACCGGCAGATGATGGCAGCGCGATTGACGGCAATCGTGTGCCCGCGATGAGATGAGCTGCCGCGCCATCGTCTTCCGGTGCCGGCCATGGCCATGCTGCCTGCATCATCGCCCCTCTCTTCAATGAGCAATCTTCACAAGATGCGGCTCCGCCACCACAAGCATTTTCCGACGAAGTGGACGCCAGTTCGTCGCGGAAAATGCGACCAAACAAAAAGCTCTAGCGTTTCGGTTTGCGCACCGGCAGTGGAACTTTTTCAGGGGCTAGCTGGGTTGCCGGCTCGGGCGTATCGGCGTTGCTAGCGATGGCGTCCGCATTCAACGTCGTGATCTCGGGTGGTCCTGTGGTCGTTACGGTGCGCGTTGCGGACGTGACGGGGATTGGCGCGCGATCAGGTGCGGCGGCGGACCCATCCTCTGCTTCCTTGCGCGCGGTCCGCTCAAGACGTCGCCAATTGGCCACTGCCGCATTGTGGTCCTTCAAGGTTGCCGAAAAGGTATGGCCGCCCGAACCATCGGCAACGAAATAAAGATCACTGGTCTTGGCGGGATTGAGCGTCGCCTCAATCGCCGAGCGACCTGGATTGCAGATCGGAGTGGGAGGCAATCCGTTGATCTGATAGGTGTTATGGGACGTCTTGCCATCGATGTCAGAGCGTGTGATCGGACGGCCAAGAGACCCCTGTCCACCGACCAGTCCGTAGACGATGGTCGGGTCGGACTGCAAACGCATGTTCTTCTTGAGCCGGTTGACGAAGACAGCCGCAACCTGTTCGCGCTCATCGGCCCGGCCGGTCTCTTTCTCGACGATGGAGGCCAGGATCAGCGCTTCGCGCGGTGTCGCGACGGGCAAGTCCGGTTGGCGTTTCTCCCACACCGCGGCAACAAAACGTTCCTGCTCGGCGTGCATGCGCTCGATCAGCTCCTGGCGCTTCATGCCCTTGGAGAAGCGATAGGTATCAGGCAGCAGCGTTCCTTCAGGCGGGACCTCGGTGATCTCACCGTCCAGATCCTCGTTGGCTTTGATGCGCTCGACAATCTGGGCGCTGGTCAAGCCTTCCGGCACGGTGAGCTTGGAGAGGATCGCCTTACCCTCCACGAGTATCGTGTGCACATCAGCAACGCTGGCGCCCTTCTTGACCTCGTATTCGCCAGCCTTCAGATGCTGCGGCTTTGCCCGCCGAATGATGGTGCGCGCATAATGGCCAGCGACGAACACCCACCGATTGGAAATGATCCCTTCACGTTCCAGTTGTGCGGCAATCTCGATGGGACCTTCGCCGCGCGGCACGCCGAACGTGCGTGACACCGTCAGTGGCCCAGGCTTTTCGAACTCGTGGACAAACCAGAGCACGCCCCCTCCGACCAAGATCATTGCCACCAGAGCAATTGTCATCACGCCTGAGATGAAGCGGGCAAACCCCTTCATGCGGCGCGAGGATTCACGATACCGGCGGCGTGGCCGTCCAGGCGCGCGTCCAGGCTCAAGCGCCTCGAACGGGCTCTTGGGGCGCGTCCTGCCAACATCGAGGGTTGCCTCTCGATTGCGCGACAGCGAATCCGAAGACTGCCTCTTGCTCATACCCTGGACCACCACCCCCTCTTCACCCCGCCTGGCACGGGGTTCGCGTTCACCATCCCGGTGCGCACGTCTGCAAAACGAGGCAACACCCCGTCAAACGACATCACCATCGAGCCGATGCCTTGATCCTGGCTCCTGCTGCCGAATTCTGCCACGGCCCGCCGATTGCGGATGGTGTTTCTTCCCCCGATGGCCGCCCCGCCATCACACGACAGAGGACTGTCAAAATATGGCAAAACGGCGTACTGCGCACCGCCCTGGTAAAGTTCACCCCCACAAAGTTCGTCAATCGTTCGTTAGACCAGTGCCCTATCATGAAGACCGGGCACTCGTGTTCCGACACTGACGTTTGACGACTTGCACCCGGGAATCAAACGTCAGATCCAGAACACTAGGGTCGGGAACCTAAGGCCGGGATGCCGGCCCGCACGTCGCTTGGGAGCCAGGCGTCGATGAACGGGTAGAGGTTGGCCAGCGCGTCGCCCTCCTTGCCTCACCCCTTCTCGCGCATCAGCCGCGCCTTCTGGCGGTTCCAATCGCGCTTGGCGGCATCCTCGCGCTTGTCGTGCAGCTTCTTGCCCTCAGCCAGCGCCAGCTTCATCTTGGCGCGGCCCTTGGCGTTGAAGTAGATCGACAGCGGCACCAGCGTCATGCCCTTGCGCTCCATGGCAATGGCAAGCTTGTGCAACTCGCGCTTGGAGACCAGCAGCTTGCGCTTGCGGCGTGGCTCATGCTGGAAGAACGCACCAGCTTCGGTATATTCCGCAATGTAGGCATTGATCAGCCACAACTCGCCACCCTCAACCGAGGCATAGCTTTCGGCGATGTTGGCTTGGCCCTTGCGCATCGATTTGACCTCGGTACCGGTCAGCACGATGCCCGCCTCGATGTCTTCACCGATGCGGAATTCAAAGCGAGCCTTGCGGTTCTCGGCGACCCGCGTGCGGCCGTCGTCCTTGCTGGCGGCCATCGACCCCATTCCTCAACTTATGTGATCCGATGCCAATGGACGACGGCCTATTCGGCCGCCTTGGCCGCTTCCAGCAGCCCGACCTTGATCATCGCTGCATCGATGATGCGCTTTGCCTCATCGGAAACGGGCACCATCGGCAGGCGTGATTCAGGCGTGCATAGGCCAAGACGCGAAACCCCATACTTCACCGGGCCTGGATTGGTTTCGACGAACATCGCGTCGAACAGGGGCATCAGCTTATCCTGCAACGCCAGGGCCGTCTTGAAGTCACCCTTCAAGCAGGCGTTCTGGAAATCGGCACACAGGCGCGGCGCGACGTTGGATGCAACCGAGATGCAGCCGTGCCCGCCATGCGCCATGAACCCCAGAGCCGTCGCATCCTCCCCTGAGAGCTGGCAGAAGTCCGGCCCCATCGCCAGCCGCTGCTGGGTGGCGCGCGCAGGGTTTGCCGTCGCGTCCTTGACGCCGACAATGTTCTTCAGCTGAGAAAGCCGCGCCATCGTCGCCACCGACATGTCGACCACCGAGCGACCCGGAATGTTGTAGATGATGATCGGCGTATTGAGCGCATCATTGATCGCCTTGAAGTGCTGATAGAGCCCTTCCTGGGTCGGCTTGTTGTAGTAGGGCGTGACGATCAACACGCCGTTCGCCCCTGCCTTCTCGGCGTGCTGCGACAGCTCGATCGCCTCGGCCGTCGAGTTGGAGCCGGTGCCGGCGATCACCGGGACACGACCGGCAGAGACTTCGATGGTAATCTCGATGACGCGCTTGTGCTCTTCGAAATCAAGGGTCGGGCTTTCGCCCGTCGTACCAACCGGAACGAGGCCGTGCGTCCCCTCCTTGATCTGCCAGTCGACAATGTTGGCCAGCGCCTTCTCGTCCACCGCGCCGTTGCGGAATGGCGTAATAAGCGCGGTATATGAGCCCTTGAACATGGTGAATATCCTGTTCTTCCGGTCTGCTGCTGTCGCGCGCAACCGATTTGCGCGCCAATCAGCACCAGAGCGTGCCTTCATGAACTGCCTTCGCCTTCGTCTTGCCCAACTATCGCTGGACTGAAGGCTGTTGGCGACCTCGGCTTGACCCTGCCCAGACGGTCGTTACCCTGCGCGCGACAAGCGGACTTAACAAAGATTTCGCCAGAATGCTGGCGACAATATGCGCTCGCTCCCGTGCCCGCAAGCCGGGTTGCTCATCTCGGATACTGGAAAAGGTTAGCAATGACGATTGCCGATGCCCGATATTCCTCCTCCCACGGATGGGGACTGGGCCCTCGTGCACGCGCTAAGCAGCGCGCGCTCGTCGGAATAGCCGTCGGTCTGCTTCTTACACATTCAACTGCGGCGATATCGCAGGTCTCCGTGCCTGAGGCAAATCCATCGCGCGGAACCTGGCGGGCGCGGCCCGTCATCTCCCCACCACCGCCCGCGGCGATGCCCGACACCGCGAGCAAGCGATTTTCGCCCCGGCCACAGGCGGATGGGGCGGTGGAAGTTGCATATCGGCGTTATGCCGATGCGGTTGTCTCACCCATCCTGAAACACGCGATCTCGGATGAGGATCTGGCGCGCGTCAAAGCGGCTTTCGCAACGCTTGGCAAGGACAAGGGCACGGCCGGTGAAGCGGCGGCGGGCATCACTGATCCCACCGCGCGCAAGCTCGTGGCGTGGTATGCGTTGACGCTGGGCAAAGGCAGTGCACGCGACTATCGGACGTTTCTGGATCAAAATCCGGCCTGGCCACAGCGCGGGCTGCTCACCCAGCGGCTCGAGGAAGCGCTCTTCACAAATGGGGGAACAGCCCAAGACATCCGCTCCTACTTTCCCGACGGCAAGCCTGAAACCGCCATTGGGCAAGCCGCCCTGGCATCGGCCTATCTTGCCTCGGGCGACCGCGACGGCGCGCGCCGGCTCGCCGCCAAGACCTGGCGCGATGGCGAACTTCCAGCAAATCTCGAAGCCACGTTTGTCAAGCGCTTCAACTCACTGCTGACGGCGCGGGATCATCGCTGGCGGCTCGACCGCTATTTGATGGGCGATCGGCGCTGGAGGGCCGGCCGCAACGCGCAGGCAGCCTACATCCGCCGCATAATCCCGCTGCTGCCCGAAGCCGAGCGCCGCAAGGCTGAGGCGCGGCTGGCCGTCTATTTACGCTCCGCCTCGGCGGCAAGGGCGATGGCGGCGCTGCCGGCCGATGAGAAGGCCGATTGGGGCCTTGCCTTCCAGCGCGCCCAGTTGATGCGCCGGCAGAACAAGACCAGCGAAGCGATCAAGATCCTGCTGTCGGCACCAACCGATCCGGCACACATCGTCAGCCCCGATGACTGGTGGGACGAACGACGCGCCATCGCCTACGAGGCGCTGAATGATAACAACTACAAGCTGGCCTACGAGCTGGTGCGCGATGCCGGGCCGCTGAGCGTCAACCCGCTTAAAGAACAGCGCTTCATGGCCGGTTGGATCGCCATGCGCTATCTCAAGTCCTATGACACGGCTCTAAAGCATTTCAAGGCGATGCGCGAAGTGGCAGACGGACCGCTCAGCCGCTCCAAGGGCGACTACTGGGTCGGTCGCGCGCTGGAGGCGCTTGGCCGATCCAAGGAGGCGCATAGCGCCTATGAGCGGGCAACGCGCGAACGCGATACCTTCCACGCGCTCCTGGCGTTGCAAAAACTCAATCCGGGCAAGCAGAAGATAGAAATCACCGCACCGCAGCGGGCCAGCGAAGCGGAAGTATCGGTGCTGCAAAAACTCGATTCGCTGAGGGCAGCCGTCATCGCACAGCGCGCCGGGCTCGGCCCGGTCATCTTCCGCTCGTTCCTCGCCAATGCGCGCGTCGTCAAATCAAGCGAAGCGTGGTCGGGCCTCATCGCGCATCTTGCCGATGCGCTCGGCGACACCCAGATGGCGCTGCGGATTGCCAAGTCGGCCATCGCCGATGGACACAACCTCCTCATCTATTCCTATCCAACGCGCGCGTTCCCGGCCTATGAGCCGTTGCGCAAGCCGCCAGAACTCGCCTTCCTGCTGGGTATCGCGCGCCAGGAGACCGAGTTCAACACGCAAATCGTGTCGGGAGCGGGCGCGCGGGGCCTTTTGCAGGTCATGCCGGTCACGGCGCGTCACGTGTGCCGCGATCACAAAATCAAGTGCGATATTCCACGCCTGCTCAGCGACAAGGTCTACAACACGATGATCGGCTCGGCCTACATGGGCGATCGCATGGCCGAGTTCGACGGCAACTACCCGCTGACGCTTGCCGGCTATAACGCCGGACCGGGACGGGCGCGCCAATGGATCAAGGCATTCGGTGATCCACGTAGCCCCAGGCTCGACGCCGTCGACTGGATCGAGCGAATCCCGTTTGAGGAAACGCGCGAATACGTCGGCAAGGTGCTCTCCAACATCCAGATCTACCGCGCCCGCATCGGCGACCAGCCCGCACTTCGCCTGGACGAGGACCTGTGGCGCGGACGGCGCTGAAGCGAGGCCAGAGGAAAGCAGCTTGCCGACTCTTGCCGACTACTGACGCGAGGCGACACCGCTTTATCGACGTTATCGACGCGGGCGGGGCTTGGCGCGGCTAGCGTTCTGCATCGCCTTGGCAACCTCGGGGGGCGCGGCAACGCCCACGGCGCCAGCCACCTGCTTTGCACCGGGACGGAACCCTCGCTCACCCGACACCTTACCAGAGGGCGCGTCACTGGGCGCCACCATGCCGCCGGAGATGACGATCTTGGCGGCGTCCTCGATGCTCATGTTGAGGAAGATGACATCGGCTTTCGGCACAAAGCAGATGAAGCCCGTGGGTGGAACAATACCGGTCGGCATGAACACGGTGTAAAGGTCGCGATTGCCGCCTGGTTCGACACGGGCGATTTCACCGCTCACTTCGCCCGTCACAAAGACGATCGACCACAATCCCTTCGATGGAAATTCGATGAGGCCGACCTTCTGCACCGACTGGTTGGGATCGGTTGCCGTCACCACGCTTTCAAAGATCTGCTTGAGGGCGCGGTAGACGTTGCGCACGATCGGCATGCGACCGAGCATCAGCTCGCCGTAGCTGATCAGCGTGCGACCCAACAGGTTGGCGGTCAATGCGCCGATGATGGTGAGTGAGACGATGCCGAAGACCAGGCCGACGCCGGGCACGGCGAACGGCAGATACGTGTCGGGCAGGTATTGCCTGGGAACGAAGGGCTTGAACCAGGCGTCGGCAACGTTGACCAGCCACCAGATGATGTAGACCGTCAGCGTGACGGGACCGACGATGATGAGACCTGTGAGAAAATAGTTGCGCAGGCGCGCGCCCAGATGCCAGCCGAAGTCGCGATCTTCCTCGGCGAGCCGCTTAAGGCCGGCACGTAATTCTGCCTCACGCTTTTCACGTGGTGTCTGTGGCTCGCCACGTGAACTCTCGAAAGATCTGTCCCTCATGCTCCGTCCAACGGACTGCGCCACCCTCGCCTTGGAACTTGATCGTGGAGGCCCATTTCAAAATCCGAGTTGCCGGATCGGTCGTGACCTGGCGCTTACTGGCGACCTCATGTTCCAACTGTGACGCTGAGATCCCTTTCGAACCCCAACACGTCAGCCCTGAACCCTCGATATTTAAAGGTTTGTGTTCTGGAACAACAGCCGATTGATGATCTGCACCCAGGACTTATAACCTCAGATCCACAATACTAGTCTTTCATGAGCCAAGGACGAGTTAAAGACCCGATCAGCATCACACTTTCGCATCAGGCTTAAATTACAGTCCGACGGCAGGCACTGTGACCGGTAATTTCGGCGTTTACCGAACTCGCCAAGGCGCAGCGAAGACCAGCAATTGACGTGCGCCACCCGCCCCCCAACCATTCATCCGCACGGCGACTGGATCAATGAGTGACGACCAGACAATCAAAACCTGAAGCGCGCAGGGAATGGCACAGCTTGTCGGGTTCGGCAGCGGATGCGTACGGACCTATGTTGACACGGTAGAACGTGCCCATATTGCCAAACACGGCCTCCTCGATCACCGGCGTACGCCCGCCAGACTTGGTGCCATGCTCGGTCGTGAAGCGCTGGGCGAGCTCTTCGGCCTTGGCACGCGAGCGCACGGCCGCAAGTTGTAGCTTGAACTTCCCCTTGAGGGGTGCGGCGAGGCCCGCCGGTGTCGCATCGGTCGCCACCGGTGCATCCTTGAGCGCGGCCGTATGCTGGAGATTTTGCCGAGACGTGGCAGCACCCAGGTTCGCCGTCGCACCCACCTGGGTGCTCGAATTCCATGATGAAGTTGCCATCACGGCGCCTGTCGATGCGGTGGTCATTTCACTTGACGACGCTTTGGACGCTCCAGCCTGTTGGGATGATCCGGACGAGGATGAGCCCCCCGAGAACAAATTGCCGAAGAAGCTGCCGATACCAGAAAACGGATTGGAGTTTCCCGTTGCCGCTGGCGCCGCCTCGCTTGGTGCGAGTGCGGCGGTGGCCGTGGGTGAAGCGGCACTTGGTGCTGGAGCCGATGCGACCGAAGGCGCCGCCGCGGTTGCCATGACAGGTGCCGATGCGGGCTCGGCCTGCGGTGCGCCCGGATCGGCTATGCCCGCACTCTTGTAGGCGGCGGCGCGATTCGTCACGGCATCGGCACGCTCGGTCTCGTTCAAGCCGTTATTCAGCCACAGCGCATTGGTCAGGTCGGTTATGGCCAGTGCCGTCAGACCTTGCCGGCGGTAGGCCATGCCCCGATAGTATAGGGCACGCGCCGTGCCCGCAGTATCGAGTCCGCCCGATGAAAGCGCCGAGCTGAAGGCGCCAACGGCGCGGGCCAACGCATTCTTCTTATAAGCCGCAATGCCACGGTTAAGTGATTGTTCGGCCTTACTGGGCGGCGTGTTCGGTTTGGCTGCGTCGGTCTGCGCCACAACCGGTGTGGCCGCGAGCATGGCGCCCGCCAACGTCAACAGCATCGCCATGGTCACTGCGAAACTGAGCGCGCCGATCGTTTTCCTGATCATGATCGTCAATGCCCCTCTCCCAGCCCGCTCCCGCGATCCCCCGCTGGTAAAAAATTTTCCGTGCAATACCAATCCCATAGCTTCTTTCGCCCCCGCCCGTTCGCCCGCCCATTGGGAGGTGTCCGAAAATTGACGGCGGGCGCCAGCACAGCAGGTCTCACAAAATCGCCCAGTCGAAAAACCATGTCGAACGGCTGGGTCCACCCCCGTAGACCGGACACAAACCTAAGCTAAGCAGCCTCGCGAGGCAATTCCAAGGCTCGCGGTCAAGGCTCAAGCTGTGGACGATCAGGCTACTCCACAGTGACGGATTTAGCCAGATTTCGGGGTTGATCGACATCGGTGCCCATCTGTACCGCCGTGTGATAGGCGATCAATTGTATCGGCACCGCATATATGATCGGATTGGTGAAGTCGTGCGCGTCGGGCATTTTGATATGCGCGGCCAAGGAGCAGCCTGCGGCATCCGGATCGGCATTGGAAATCATCATGATCTGGCCGCCGCGCGCGGCTACTTCCTGCATGTTGGACACCGTCTTATCGAACAGTGGATCGGTTGGGGCGACGATGATCACCGGCACGTTTTCATCGATCAGGGCGATTGGCCCGTGCTTCAACTCTCCTGCGGCATATCCCTCGGCATGCAGATAGGAGATTTCCTTCAACTTCAGCGCTCCTTCCATGGCCAACGGGAAGGACTGGCCGCGCCCCAGATAAAGCACATCGCGCGACTTCATCAATTGATGCGCCAGGGTTTCGTATTGCGTTTCGTCGATCAGTTGGCTGGCGATCTGGCGCGGCACTTCCATCAATTCCTTGACCAAGGCACGTTCCAGATCCTCATCGATCGTACCGCGGGCACGACCCAACGCCAGAGCGAAACAGGCCAGCGCGGTGAGCTGGCAGGTGAAGGCCTTGGTCGAGGCGACGCCGATCTCGGGTCCGGCAAGGGTCGGCAGCACAACGTCGCTCTCGCGCGCGATCGTCGAGGTGCGGACATTGACCACGGAGACAATGCGCTGGCCGTTCTCCTTGCAATAGCGCAGCGTTGCCAGCGTATCGGCGGTCTCGCCCGACTGGGAAACGAAGATGGCAAGCCCACCCTCCGGCAATGGCGCCTCGCGGTAACGCAGCTCGGAGGCGATGTCGATTTCGACCGGGACGCGCGCGTAACGCTCGATCCAGTACTTGGCGACAAGGCCCGCGTAATAGGCCGTACCACACGCCGAGATCGTCACCCGCGGAATTGCCGACAGGTCGATGCCGATGTCGGGCAGACGGATACGGCCCTCGGCCATATCGAGATAGTTGGCCAGCGTATGGCTGATGACTTCCGGCTGCTCGTGGATTTCCTTGGCCATGAAGTGGCGGTGGTTGCCCTTGTCGACCAGCAGGGCGTTCGCCTGTGACTTGATCGGCGCGCGCGAGACGCGCTTTCCAGCCCGATCGAAGATCTCGACGCCACCATGACGCAGGATCGCGTAATCGCCCTCCTCCAGGTAGGTCACGGTATCGGTGAAAGGCGCCAGCGCGATGGCGTCCGAACCCAGGTACATCGCACCTTCGCCGTGGCCGACGACGAGCGGGCTGCCCAAGCGGGCGCCAATCATCAGATCGTTTTCGCCGGCAAAGATGATGGCCAGCGCGAAGGCGCCTTGCAGACGCTTCAACGCGGACTTGACGGCATCGACAGGGGCCTTTCCCTGGTCCATCTGCGAGGTGATGAGATGGACAATGGCTTCGGTGTCGGTTTCCGTCTCGAACACATATCCAGCCTTACTCAGCTCATCGCGTAGTTCGCGAAAATTCTCGATGATGCCGTTGTGGACGACGGAAACGCGCGCGCTCATATGGGGATGCGCATTACGCTCGGTTGGGCGGCCATGGGTTGCCCAGCGCGTATGACCGATGCCCGTGTGACCGTTCAGCGGCTCAGCAACGAGGCGGCTTTCCAGATTGCGCAGCTTTCCTTCGGCGCGCCGGCGCCCCAGCTTGCCGTTTTCGACAGTCGCAATGCCGGCGCTGTCATAGCCGCGGTACTCCAGGCGGCGCAGCGCATCGACAAGATCGAGTGCGACGGGCTTGTTCCCGATTATTCCAACGATGCCACACATGCTCTCAAGCTCATTTTCGTTGTCGCCCGCGCCGGCCACGAGACCGGCAAGCGCGTGTTGTGGTTTGCGTTCAGCGCTTGTTGGCTGCCGCCTTTCGTTTGCGCATCACGATAGCGAATTTCTCGGCCCAGCCGGGCCGCTCTTCCTGGCTTGCGCGTTCCAGCGCCAGGGCGCCGGCCGATACGTCCTTGGTGATGACGCTGCCCGAACCGACATAGGCACCATCGCCGATCGTCACCGGCGCCACCAACGAGCAGTTGGAGCCAACGAAGGCGCCCGCGCCGACAACCGTCTTGTGCTTGAAGAAGCCGTCATAATTGCAAAAGATTGTACCGGCGCCGATATTGGATTTTGCACCGACCTCGCCGTCGCCCAGATAGGCCAGATGGTTAGCTTTGGCGCCCTCGCCCATGTCCAGGTTCTTGACCTCGACGAAATTGCCGACATGGACGTTGGCACCCAGCCTGGCCCCCGGGCGCAAACGCGCAAACGGACCAACGCGCGCGCCCTTGCCGATGTGCGCCTGCTCGAAATGACAGTTGGCGAGAATTTCCGCCCCATCCTCCACGCTGACACCGACACCGAAGAAGACATTGGGTTGGATGACGACATCGCGACCGATCACCGTGTCATGGCTGAACCAGACCGTTTCGGGCGCGATCAGTGTTGCGCCTTCTTCCATTGCCTCGCGGCGGCGGCGGGCCTGGAATATCGCCTCGGCCTGAGCGAGTTCGAGGCGCGAGTTGACGCCCAACACCTCCTCTTGCGCACACCTGACAACCGCCGCCCCGCCACCGTCGGCGCGGACAATTTCGATGGCGTCGGTCAGATAGTATTCGCCTTTGGCGTTGGCATTACCGATGCGCGCTAGTGTGCCGCCAAGATCTGCAACACGGAAGGCCATCACGCCCGAATTGCACAGCGTGATCGCCCGCTCAGTCTCGCTGGCGTCCTTGTGTTCCCGAATCGCAAGAAGTGTACCTGCCGGGTCGGTGAGCAATCTGCCATATCCAGTTGGATCTGCGGCCTCAAACCCCAGAACCGCCACCCCAGCGCCCTCATCCAGTGCCTCGCGCAGGCGAGCGATGGTCGCCGGCTCGATCAGTGGCGTATCGGCGTAAAGAACAATGACGTCACCGGTGTGCGCCGCAATCGCCTCGGATGCTGCCTTCACGGCGTCCGCCGTCCCAAGCTGGTTCTCCTGAATGAAAACCTCCGCTTCGGGCACTATGGCATGGGCCGCTTGGCGGACGGTGTCCATGCCCGGAGCGAGGATGGTCACGATACGGTCGGCTTGGGCCGCCTTGGCCAGATCGAGGACGTGAGCCAGCATCGAGCGTCCGCCGACCGCGTGCAACACCTTCGGCAGGTCGGATTTCATGCGCGTGCCCTTACCCGCGCCAAGCACGACGATCATCAATGGAGTTGCAGTCATCAATTCCCTCGCACCTTGCTTGCCACCCCAGCCACTGCGCACCATCCATTCCTTGGATTCGCTGCCATTTCTTGAATACGCAAGGCAATTTCCGGTGCAAGAACCGTGGCGCTCGGGCTCACTCCTTTGACCAACCAGTGCTCAAACCGGGTACAAAGC
>JAXGRZ010000200.1:0-4556 GCA_040765305.1 Hyphomicrobiaceae bacterium
GACGTCATACGAGTGTGCTGTCGCCGCGACGCAAGGATCGCGGGATTATCAAGAAGATACAGCTGCGTTTCGGCCGCTTGGGGCGGCTGAGCCTGTTGATTTTCTGTCCGAGCTTGCGGATGAGGCCGCCTTCTCCAATGGAGACGGCGGCTTTGCCGTGCTGGCGGATGGTATGGGCGGGCACACGGGCGGCGCTTTGGCCAGCCGCATGGTGTGCGAGCAATTCCTGGCGGCTGCATCAGGCCCGGAGTCCGATGCTCTCGACCTGCCATCGCGTCTGAAGGCCGGCCTCGAAGCCGCCAACGGAGCGTTGGCTGCGAAAGTCGATGACAATCCTCTGTTATCGGGCATGGGATCGACGCTTGTGGGTGTGGCGCTCTCTGCCAAGGGTCTGGAGTGGATCAGTGTGGGCGACAGTCCACTCTACCTCTACCGCCGCGGTGAAGTTGCGGTTCTCAACGAGGACCATTCGCTGGCGCCGGAACTCGATCGTCTGGTGGCGGCGGGGCGGTTGACCGAGGAAGAGGCGCGGCGCGATCCACGGCGACATATGTTGCGTTCCGCCGTGACGGGTGACGAGATCGATATGATCGACACATCGAAACGGCCGCTTGCTCTGGAAGCGGGTGATTACGTCGTGCTGGCGAGTGATGGCGTTGAAACGCTTGATGCAGTTGAAATCGCGCGCATCATTCAAGGTTACGCAGCTGATGGGGCTAAAGCCGTCGCAAAGGCGCTCATTCGCGGCGTTGAGGCGTTGCGAGAACCCTATCAAGACAACGCCACTGTACTCGTGGTTCACGCAATAGGCTGAACCCTGGCCGATTTGATCGGACAGCGCGCCGAACCAATCCGTTAGCCCAGACGTCAATCCTTCTGCGGCGGGATCGGTATTCCTGCTTGCACGGCTTTTCGAATGTGGTCGGCAACGTTCGGATGTTGGATTTCGATCCGATGGAAGTCCTCTTTGTGCAGCTTCAGAAGTCTCGTTCTCGACGTCGTTATAAACGAGCCTGAATGCACGTTGTTCTCAAGCATGGCATTCGCACCGAAGAATTCGCCGGTCTTGTAGCTTGTCTTTCCTTCGGCGTGCAGATGATCGACCTTGCCGGAGGCAACGAAATACATCGCATCGCCCGGCGAGCCGCGCGCAAGGACTTCAGCGTTGGCGGGCAAATTATGGGCCTGCAGCATCGGCATGATCTCGGCGGCCTGCTTTGCTTCCAGCCCCGATAAAATTGGTACGCGCGACATCATCGACCATGTGACGACGAAATCGCGGCGCTGCAACTCCTGCGCAAAGCCTGTTGAGATGATCGCTACCGGCAACGCCAGGATGCTGAGGCCGATGATCATGGTAAGACCGCCCACGACCCGTCCCATCGCAGTGATGGGCACGACGTCTCCGTATCCGACCGTGGTCAATGTGGCGATCGACCACCACGCGGCCTCGGGGATCGAACCGAACTTGTCGGGCTGTGCCGCATTTTCAAGGTGATACATCAAGGTGGACGAGAACAGTATTGCCATCGCCAAAAGCAGGCAGGCCCCCAAGAGCGCTCGGCTCTCGTTCTGCAAAACACGGATCAACGTGTGCATCGCCGGCGAGTAACGCGACAACTTGAGGAAGCGCAGCAGACGCAGAACGCGCAACATGCCCAGATCAAGAGCCATGAAGCTGCTGAGATAGAATGGCAGGATGGCCAGGAGGTCGATGATGAGGGCCGGGCTGTGCGCCAGAGTCAGTCGTGCGCGCCAGGCTTTCATGCGCGCCAGGAACGGCACCTCGACGGCCGTCCACAACCGCAGCAGGTACTCGACTGTAAACGCGCCGACCGTGATGAGCTCAAAGTTGGACAACCAGTGCCCATATTCAGAGCGAATGCTCGGAACAGTCTCCAGCACGACGGCGGCAACGTTCAATAGGATCAGGGAGACGATCGTAATGTCGAAGATTCGGCTGCCGCGCGTTTCGCCCTGGCCGCCTTCGATCACGTCGTAAACTTTGGCGCGCAGTGTCCGGCTATGGTTGGAAAGCCAGGGCAAGTTTGCCTTGGAGGCAATGGCCGCTAGGCGCAAACCAGAATGGCGCTGGACTCCCTCCGCCGTCCTTGAGACGTGCTCTTGCAACCGAACTCTCCCTACTGCGATAGACCCCGCCGTGCAGCATTCCGCCGCGCATCACCCCATCAATCACTTTACCGCTTTGGGCAGGAGATGTTCCAGTGACCCGCCACAGTCCTGTTGAAAGCCTCAAAATCAGGACTTAATAGGTTGATTCAACAATTATTTTTTGTTCTCGGGCTGAGTGCTATGCGCGTGCAAGCGTGGCGCATCTGAGGCGAAAAGCCTGCCCCCGCGACTTTGTGCGCGCCGAGGTCGAAATTTGGTCCAGGGTGCTTGGCTCGGCTCGCACGAAAGTACAATATCCCCGGCGTCTCGCGCAGTCGTGGCCCATGGCTGGGTCTTAAGCTGTGTCGAACCGAACCTTTGCATCGTCAGCAGGCGATCGGAGGGCGCAATCATAAGAACCGTGGAGGAACCCGAGCCGTGTCCGTCAAGTCTGACATTGAAATTGCACGCGAAGCCAAGCAGCAGCCGATCGCCGATGTGGCCGCCAAGGTTGGCATCCCTGCCGAGGCGCTCATCCCTTATGGATGGACCAAGGCGAAGGTTTCCTTCGATTACATCAACAAGATTCAGGGCAACAAGGACGGCAAGCTGATCCTGGTGACAGCCATCAGCCCGACGCCAGCCGGCGAGGGCAAGACGACGACCACGGTGGGACTGTCCGATGGCCTCAATCACATCGGCAAAAAGGCGATTGCCGCGTTGCGCGAGCCTTCCCTCGGGCCTTGCTTTGGCGTGAAGGGTGGTGCGGCAGGCGGCGGCTATGCGCAGGTCGTGCCCATGGAGGACATCAACCTCCATTTCACGGGCGACTTTCACGCTATTACGAGCGCGCACAATCTGCTGGCTGCGATGCTCGACAACCATATTTATTGGGGTAACGCGCTCGGCATCGATCAGCGCCGCATCCAATACAAGCGCGTGCTCGACATGAACGATCGCGCGCTGCGCTCCATCGTCAATTCGCTTGGCGGCGTGTCAAATGGCTTCCCACGTCAGGACGGCTTCGACATTACTGTTGCGTCGGAAGTGATGGCGATCCTGTGCCTTGCCAAGGATCTCAAGGATCTGGAAACGCGGCTCGGCAACATCATCGTGGCTTATACGCGCGACAAGAAGCCGATCCGCGCGCGCGATCTTAAGGCCGATGGTGCCATGACCGTGTTGCTGAAAGATGCATTGCAGCCAAACATGGTGCAGACGCTGGAAAACAACCCGGTGTTCATCCACGGCGGTCCATTCGCCAACATTGCGCACGGCTGCAACTCGGTGCTCGCCACCAAGACGGCTTTGAAACTCGCCGACTACGTTGTGACCGAGGCTGGCTTCGGCGCCGACCTTGGCGCTGAGAAGTTCTTCGATATCAAGTGCCGCAAGGCAGGCATTGCGCCTTCGGCTGTTGTCATCGTTGCGACGGTGCGCGCGCTCAAGATGCACGGCGGCGTCGCCAAAGACGATCTGAAGAACGAGAACGCGGCTGCCGTCGCCAAGGGCTGCGACAACCTCAAGCGGCACATCGAGAACGTCAACAAGTTCGGCGTTCCGGCTGTGGTGGCGGTGAACAAGTTCATCACCGACACGGACGCCGAGGTTGCTGAAGTGATGAAAGCCGCCGAGAGCATGGGCACAAAGGCGTTCATGTGCACGCACTGGGCGGACGGCGGCAAGGGAACAGAGGGACTTGCAAAGCACGTCGTCGACGTCATTGCCGAAGGTAAGGCGAACTTCAAACCGCTCTATCCCGACGACATGCCGCTCAAGGAAAAGGTCCGCACCATCGCCAAGGAGATCTATCGCGCCGCGGATATTTCTTGCGACGGTTCAGTGGAGACCCAATTCAAGGATCTTGAGGCGGCAGGATTTGGCAATTTGCCCGTCTGCATGGCCAAGACCCAGTATTCGTTCTCGACCGATCCCAGCAAGCGCGGCGCGCCGACCGGACATATCGTTCCCATCCGCGAGCTTCGACTTTCGGCGGGTGCGGAATTCGTCGTCGTGGTTACCGGCGAGATCATGACCATGCCGGGCTTGCCCAAGGTTCCGTCAGCCGATTCGATCCGTTTGGACGACAAAGGTCTCATCCAGGGCCTGTTCTGAGACCTGAGGCGTGAAGCTGTCATGCGGGGCGGACCGTGCACGGTCCGCCCCGTTTTCTGTTATAGGGACGCGGGGCGCAGAGTCTTGATCCGCGCTCCCGGTTCGGAACTCTCAGCTCATGCCCCTTCTTTTCGTGCTCGCGGCGAGTTGCCTCGTCAGCGCCATGACCATGCGGATCATCGATCCGGTTGTGCCTGCCATTGCGCGCGATCTGTCGATCAGCGCGCAGACCGTGGCGCTATTGGCGTCCGCATTTACGCTGCCCTATGCAGTCTTCCAGCCTGTTCTGGGATCTCTGGGCGATGCTATCGGCAAGGCCCTCATCATCA
>JAXGRZ010000201.1:0-4521 GCA_040765305.1 Hyphomicrobiaceae bacterium
AAGAAAATGCGACCAAACAAGAAGCTAGAGCGCCGATCCGATTCCATCGGATCGAAAAGCGCTCTAGGTGAGCGCATTGTCACCAATTCCTTTGCATCCTGGCCGAGCCGTAGCGCCGCAGCGCTTGGCGCCGATCTGCTCACTCTGACCGTAAATGCGCCACGACAGAATGGCAGGTTAGGCCTTGCCAGCTCTCACGCTTCCTGGATAATCATTGCGTTGCCTGGTTCCATTGGTGAAAGTTCCATGAGCGTTGAACAGAATTCAACTGTTTCCACATTTACACTACCGCGCCGTGCCAGCTTTGAAGGTTCGATCAACTTTCCCGGTCCGGTCGTCATAGAGGGGTCGCTGATCGGTGAAATCCGCTCGGCCTCTGTCGTTATCAACGAGCGTGGCATCGTCGAAGGGACGATATTGGCCGGATCCGTCACCGTCCTGGGCGAAGTTAACGGCGCAATCTATGCTGTTACATTGATATTGAAAACAGCGTGCTCCGTGCACGGCAATATATTTCACCGGCATCTGTCGCTTGAGAACGGCTGCTACTTCGAAGGCAAGTCGCGTCGGTATAATGAACCGCTGGCGTTGGCGTCCGCCTGAAGGTTTTGCCCACGCGCGAGCGTTCGGCACACACAAGCGCCAAACCGTCTCCGGGGTTTTCCAGACCCTATTATGTCGCGATCACGAGATCGTCGCGGCCAGGCCGCGTTATCCAGGCGCGCGCTGAGGCAAACCGCGACATGATCCGCCGCACTAGGCGCGTATCCTCACCACCGCACGCCATGAGCGCGGTTGACAGCGCATCGGCATGTGCCGCCGAAGCATGCATCACGGTGACGGCACTCCAGACGCGCGATGCCGCCAGCCCCGAGCGTGGATCAAACAGATGGGGCAGCTCGCCACGTGCACCAACCGCCAGCGGCGCTGAACTCGATGTTGCAAGCGCCCCATTGGTTATCGAAATTTTTCGGCCGCTTTCACGAATCAGCACGTCGAACGGGCGGCCCTCCAGGGCGCGCGTTTCCCCCAGATCGATGAGAACGTCCTTCCAGCCACGCCGGCGCAAGATATCGGCCACCCGATCGGTGATGTAGCCTTGCGCAATGCCGTTGAGGCTGATCGAAACGCCTTGCGGCAACACCACCTCTTCCGGATCAATCGTGATCTTGCCCAGCCCGACCTTCGCAAGAACGCTCGCGGGAAGCGCGCCGGTCGCGTCAGATCCTCGCGCGGCCTGATCCCGCCGGAACTCCCAGATCGCCTGCACGGTCGGATCGAACAGACCCTCGCTTGCCTGGTGCATCATCAGGCTCTGGCTCAGCAACACCTGCATGTCGAACGAGGGTTGATTGAGATGCCCGTGCCGGTTGAGCCGCGAAATTTCCGAAGTCTCGAGATAGAGGCTGAAAATCCTCTCCAGGCGATTGATCTCGGCAAGGCACGCCGCCAGTGCCTGCTCGGCGCGTTGCCGATCAGCGTTGGCGAAGACAAGCGTTGCATCGGCGCCAAGAGCCGTTCCTCGCCACTCAAGCACCGGTGCGCTGGCCGCCGCGCGTGCTCCACCAGCCGCCAATCCCAAACCCGCGAGTACGGCAAGGGCTCGCCGTCGTGTCACTTCAGGCTTCATCACCAGCCTCGCTTGGCTTTTTGCCTCCCCGCCGTGCCGCCCGCTGCTTCAACGGCAAGCATGTGGTGGCATCGTAGTAGTTGGTCTGACACTGCAGGCAATAGATGCACTCGTTGGGAATGATCTGGCCGATCGGATTGATCGCCTGCACGGTGCAGCGCGAGGCGCAGATGCGGCATTCCCGGCCACACTGCGGCCGCCGCTTCAACCACTCGAAGATCCTGAGCTTTGCCGGAATTGCCAGTGCCGCCCCAAGCGGACAAAGATAGCGGCAATAAAAGCGCTCGATGAACAGCCCGGCACTCAGCAACGCCACCGCATAAATGACATAGGGCCAGGGGCGCATGAACCACAGCACGATTGTCGTCTTGAAGGGTTCGATCTCGGCAATGCGAAAGGCAGAAATGGTCGACTGGAACGAAACACCCAGGATCAGCAGGAACACTGCATACTTGAAGGGCCAAAGCCGTTCGTGCAGCGTCCATGGCACCTCGATCTGTCGTATTCCAAGCTTGCGTGCGCCTTCGTTAAGCAGTTCTTGCAAAGCCCCGAACGGACACAACCAACCGCAGAAGACGCCACGCCCCCAGAACAGCAAAGCCAGAGCGACGAAGGCCCACAAAACAAACGTCATCGGCTCGATGAGGAAGAAGTCCCACCTAAACCCGCTCAGCAGCGCGTGGGTGAAGGTGATGATATTCACGATCGAAAGCTGCGTGCCAGAAATAAGGCCCAGGAAGACAAAGGTGAAGCCGAGGAAGGTCAGGCGCGTAATTCTGTACAATTCAACGTTACGCGTGATTATGTCGTGGAAGAATAAAATGACCGATAGCGTCAGCAGCATCACCACCAGAACCGCGATCAGTGGCCGCTTATCGCGCCAGATCTGAACCCACAGCGGCTCCATGCCTTCACTCGGGTCGACGGAAAGGGGTTGCCCGGACTGCCCCGGTTGGGATGGCTGAGCATCTGTCGTGGTTGCAGGCGAGACCGCCGATGGCGAAGCTGTCGAAGGCGATTTAGCGGCGCCATCGTTATCACTCAAGCCTGGCGCGGCTTTGCCGCCAACCGGCACGATGAGGCTATCGGGCAACTTGTATTCGAGCGGGAACACCGCGGTGTGCGGCGTGCCGTTCACGTCTTTCTCGACCAGCAATTCCAGCCGCCATGGCTCTGCGGGGTCGAACTGGAACTCTGGTGGCAAGCGGAAGATCCCGATCTCGCGCAGATCAGGGGCTCCCGTAATCGAGAGGCGTTCCACGTTCTCATACAAATCACTGCGCAAGCGCAGCGTGTGCGCACCCTGGATCAGCTGGATACGCTGAAAGATTCCGGTCTGGCGCCACTCAACGCCCTTGAACGAATAAAGACCATGACCAGCGACCATGATGGCGTTGCCATTCAGTGTGAGCTGCGCCATCAACCGTTCATAGCCACGCATGCCAAGCAGGTTCTGCCCAATCATCGAGGGCGACAGCAGCGCCGTATAGAACTCGATGAAGTTGGCATTTGGATCGCTCGCAGTATCGCCCAACTCATGGGCAACCTCACCGGCTGTCAGGGCGCGTTTAGCAATCGCCCCTTCCGCGACCAGATCATCCCAGGATTTCTGCGAGAACGAGGCGCGATCGACGGTTGGATGACCGGAAGCTGATCCGAGCATTCCACGTGACAGGGCGATCGTGCGGGCAGAGCGCAACACCGCATCCTTGATCACCGTGCTTGAAATGGTGGCACCGGCGACGTGATCGGGCACGCCCTTCGGCCGTGTCTGCTCGCGCGGCTGCAGTCGGATATCGAGCCCCGCAAGCCCCATCACGAACGCTTCCAGATCCTCAGGCCGCACGCCGATCACCAGGATCGGCTCCTCGTGCGCGACCAGACGCGTTCCGGTGATGCGCCCGTCAATGCCCAGGCCGACATGGATATCGAGGGGGCGTCCTGAATATCCGACCGACTGAGTGACGGCGCGCGTCGAGAAGGCATAGCCGATGAGTTTCGTGCCGGAAAAAACCTCGACCGCCGGTGGCGAACCCGACGAGGGACCTGAGCGCAGATCAGACCCAAGGTTGGGGAATAAAACAGACAGGTCAAAGGCGGCGCGATCTGCCGCGCGCGCGCCATGCTGAACCAATATCGCAAGCAGCAATGCCGCAAAACCTGCAATCAGGCGCATGACTGCATCGTGCATTTCAAACGTCCCGCAAATACGATGCAAAGTAAAAGCCAGCCCCGCCGCGCCCATTTACACGGCCGTGCCTGTCACAGCCAATATGCAAAAGACCAGAAGACCTCGTCTTGACTTTTGTTAGCATGAAACTGGCCCGCGTTGTCACTCGAAGGACAGTTGGCCGGTTGAGTCTATTCACCGCTGCCTGATGATCATGCGGGCGTCTGGCATGACATTGGCTCAAGGCCAGCGCAGCTCCGGGAAACTGACATTCACCGAACAGGAATACAGGCGAACACGACAACGGCGCATCGGTTTGCGTGCACCACGAAGCGCGCCGATCCGATGCTCTCAGATGTGAACGACACCCGGCTAGAGCGCTTTTCGATCCGATGGAACGGAATCGGCGCTCTAGCTCTTTGGTTTGGTCGCATTTTCTTAGGGCGAACCGGTGTCCACTTCGTCGGAAAATGCTCTAGCAGCCGGTGGCTTCGTGAGCGCAGACTGGCACCACTACAACCCTGCATGGCCACTTGTCGCGACCCAGCGGGCAAGCACACCCCAGCCGCCCCTCCCCCCGACCCTCTCCCCGTGAAGGACGGGGAGAGGGGGAAAGCGCAACATACCACCACAGCAATTCCCTCTCCCCACGCATGGAGAGAGGGCTAGGGTGAGGGGCGGCTGCACATGTGACGTTTGCTGCGCTGAGACGGCATCGGTA
>JAXGRZ010000202.1:0-4519 GCA_040765305.1 Hyphomicrobiaceae bacterium
CGGCCTCTTGAGAGCCAAAGGGAGTCCCACGGCTCATGCCAATTCCCGGACTTCAAACGGCGCCGAAGCAGACGCAGCTTGCCGCCTCGCTCGACGGGCGGAGCTTTGCGTTGCCAGTAGCAGTCTCTGAGCGTTGCGTACATTGTCCCCCGATTCATTTCACCTCCTGGCGCCTACGCGCCCACTGGCCTTACACACTGCCTACTTCGTCTTCCCTTGCCACTCCAACTGCATCTCGCGCATGAGGCGCTTGCGGGTTGCATAGTCGTTCAGACGAAAGTGCTCGTAGGTGCAAAGCGAAAGCCCAAGATTGAGAGAAACCCGCCAACTCTCCCAGCGCAGCCAGTCTTCGCGTACCTCTTGCGGCAGCTCCATGAGCAGCGTCTTCCCGTGCTCGGATGTCAGGTCCAACGTGACCCCTGGAGAACTACCTCCGCCGCGCCACGCGTGTTTGGCACTCTGGCTTCGCCGCCAGCGGAATTCACTGAGCGCTTTGGCCGAGAATTTGATGAGATAGAAAGGTGCATCCGGATACAGGCGCCGAAACTGGTTCACCATCGTCTGCCCGAGCTCAAGCAGCTCGGCCCTCCTTTGCTCGATATCCTGCAAGCGCTTGCGCACCGCCTGCATCGAAGGCGCATCGAGCACCTTCTCCCATTCGTCGCCCCGCGTGTTCGCCACCGCTCCCCCTTACCCTTAAAGGGCCCTTTATAAGGGGAGCAATTGTGTCACCAAATCCGCGAGCCTTGTATGTCATCTGGCATCCCCGTCAAGAGGCTGCTGCAGCTCCCTCACTATCGCCGCCTTCGCCCCAGTTGGACCAGTCGTCCTCGTCCGGTGGTTCTGGCGCAGCGCGCAGTGCAGTATCGGTGTCACCGATACCAATGGTTGGCGCATGTTCTGCTCGCAGCTTGCCCTCAAGCACCTCTTGCGGCAGCTCACCGAGCGCTTTCGCGGCGGCTGCGGCCTTGGCGGTGCCCTGGCGCACGTCCTCTCGACTGACCCCCATGAAGCGGTAGCCGTGGACGGCGTGAAAGACGCGCCGCACGAGGTGCCCACCGCTCTCGAGGAGTTTTTCTGATTCGGCGCGCGAGAGGAGGCTCGTGTGCCTAGCGGTAAGAATCGCGAGCACCAACTGATCGTAATCGGCAATGAGATAAGAACCGAGGAACCCGTAGGGATTGCGAAATCGCAGTTCCACTCGCACCGGCTCCTCGCAGTAAGCGACCTCCACATCGAGGGCCTCCCGACCATTGAGGATCGCCTCGACTTGGGCCTGCAAGGCCGCTAACCCCTCCTTGGCGTTGGTGATCTCGCGCTCGATCTTCACGAGCCACCAATCCGCCCACGGGTCATCATTGGTCGCCGCCGAATAGATCGGGCCGGTGAGCGCGGAGAAGCGCACCAAGCCGACGATGGCCGGTTTGTCGCGCTCCTGGCGGCGACCCTGGATAAGGGCGTGCGCTTTGCGCGTGTTTATCCGTAGCGAGGCTCTGCTGCGCAGGACGCCAGGAGTCTTTGAGGTTGACATAACCGATCCTCATCTTCGCGATAGAAATGCGGGAAAAATCCGTGCCAAACGCCATGATCCGCCGGATCATCCCTGTTGGCACGGATTTTTCCCGCAATCGATCATCGAGATTCGGCTCAAGAGGCAGGACACTCGGTCGCCGTCAACTGCGCGAGCGAGTCCTTCGCGCTGCGGATCTGAGCTTGTAGCGACTCGCGGTGATCGCTGTTGCAGCTGTGCTTCGCGAGGCGTTCGAGTGTGCTGATCCTGCTGTGCAGGCCGATCGCCTCAGCGCGTTGTTGCTGTGCGACGCCCGCTTCGACCCCGTTGGCATTTGTGGATCCGGGCGGAGGCCCAAGGGGGTTGAAGCGCCCTGCCTTGGCGCGTTGACACAGGCGCACCGCTAAGCCGACGGGGTTGCGCAGCGGGTTGTGGGTGTCGTCCGCATGGTGCGCCAGCACATCCAGAATGTCCTGGTGCTGCTCGCCGGCGGGGAGCTCACGGGACAAGGCGAGAGCAACAAGGCGGCGCGTGTTGTCGTCGAAGGACGGCGGCCAGCGCAAATCAGGCGCCGGTTCAAAATTTCGCGGCCTCTCGTCTGTAGTAGTAGTTTTTATATAAATACTACTACTACAAGGATGTGCAAAATTTGAACCGGCAACAAAATCAATTGGTTGTCCACCAGGTTCAAAATTTGAAACGGGTGCCACGTGCAAATTTTGCACATCCACCAGGTTCAAATTTTGAACCTGGCTGTCATTTAACTCTGCGGAGGGCCCGGCTTCGCTCTTTTCGTGAACAAAAGACCCGAAAAACCGCCCTGCCCTATCGCGGATCGCCTGTATCGCCTCCATCCGTCGAGCTGCCGGCTCTGGCCGCTCCAACGGGTCGCCCCCCTCCTCGATCTCCCTTTCGATGAGGTGAAGCGCGGCCGTCGCTGATTTGCGCACGCCCGGGTCGTAGTGACGCTCGGCGGACTCCTGCAAGAGCCGCATATAGCCGCTATCGAGCTGTACCACATCGAGCAGCGGGCAGGGCTCGCTGTGTAGGGCATAGATATGGCCCCGAAAGCGCCCGGAAGGGTCGCGCACTTGACGACAGCAACTGATCCAGCAGCCAATGCGCAGCAGCGCACGATCACGCACCACGGTGCGGCGCGAATGCCCCAGCACCTCGCAAATGCGCTGCACCGACGGCATCACCAGTGCCGCTCCGCGCGGTCGGCTGCGCGCCTCCTGGAGCAAGTACAGATAGAGGACCTTGGCGCTGTCGGTGAGGTTCGGATCGTGAATCAGTAAGGTCGGGTAACTGTCATGGAGCTCGCCCATCAGGACGAGGCCGTCCAGGACCTCCTCTTTCTGTCCCCCCGGGATCGAGTCGGCGAGCTGCGCAACGGCCGCCTCGATGTGTCCCTGCAGGGCGTGCAGTGGACCGGGGAGGCAGCCGTTCACGATTCGGCCGCCGCCTGCGCGGTGCTCGGGGTTTCGACGCGAATGACTGGCTGTGGCTGGTCCTCGCAATGATCCTCATCGCACGTTTGGGTCCACCCTTGCCCCAAGGCCCAGATCGCGCGCACCGGCATCCCGGTTTCGTCGGCAAGGCGCAGCCATTGCGCCGCCTTCGGTTGGGCATCGCCGACGATCCGCTCCCATGCCAACCAGAGCGCGCGCACGTCTTCTTCATCAGCGCCCCTGGGGCGGCCAACCCCGGCAGGGGCCGCTAAACGCTTGCGCAGTTTGGTGTACTGGCGTGAGCCCATGCCGAAGACCTGTTGCATCATCTCGAAGGGGGCCCCACGCCGCAGAAGCTCGGACTTCATCTGCTCGAGCTGGCCTTGGTCGCTGATCTGCTCGAGCAGCTCCCAGAACGCCTTTGTGTCAAGGTCCAAGCGCAACTGGATTTTTTGCGCGAGGCCTTTTATTTGCGCGAGGGAGAGTTGGTTCACAACGTGCGCTTGGCGTTCGCTGAACCCGATTTCCCGCAGGGCACTCGTATCCCCCTCGTCGAGACAGGCGCTGACATAGGCGAGAAACGCCCGGGTGAGATCAGCTTCTTTGGGCATCGTACAATCTCCTTCACGCGTAAACCCAAGGATGGCCATGGGTGGCCTGATGAATGGCGCGGCAGCTGGCGGCAACCTGCGTCCAGCTGCGCCAGGCGGCGTCGGAGCAGCCCAAGAAAGCAAGGGCCATTTCCGGCATACCGATGATGGGGATCTCGGTGATGACCTCCTCGGTGCGGTTGACCTCGGCCTCAGTCCAAACCCGGAACGTGCGGGCGTGACGCATCGCCTCGCCGATGGGGCGCGAGCGCCAAGCGGCGGGAATGTAGCGAATCGCCGCGCCGTGGCGGGCGAATTGCTCGCTCAGGATGACCAAGCTCCACCAAGAGGCCATGACGCGGCGGACCTCCTCGTCGGAGGAAATCGCCACCAGGGATTCATCTGCCGGCCCGACGAAGAAGCCCAGACCCATGTTGGGAAACGGGATCACAATGTCGCCGATGCGCGTTTCGGCGGCGAACGCGACGGCCGCTTGGCAGGCCTCGCGACGTAGCGCTTGCAGATCGCCCGATAGCGCCAGATCGCTGTGACGAGGGGGCGCGCTCAGATCCGTTTCGACGGCGGGCGCTCGCTCTGGGTCAAGCTGCGGACCCGAGCCACCGCGCGAAAGCATTGGCTTGGCGCTTGAACTCTCACCCTCCTCATAGCGCGGATGCTCCTCGTTATCCGAGTCGTCGCGGGTTAGGGCGTCGACGCCGCTCGCCGATGCGCTCTCGGGGGGCGGATAACCGCCCCCCGAGTCAGCACTCGCTTGGGGATCTTCGGTCGCGACGCCGGGCTCCGTTGCCGGCGAGGCCGATGGCTGTGGCGGCGTTTGCGTGTCGGGCGGCGATTCCAAGCGCTGCGAGCCCTGTGCCTGGGGTGGGACGGACGATTCGCTTGCCGGGAGCGGGGGCGATTGCGCGGCCGAATCGAGCGCATCGCCAGGCGGCTGCTCGGACTGTGGC
>JAXGRZ010000203.1:0-4458 GCA_040765305.1 Hyphomicrobiaceae bacterium
AAAATCGGTGAACAACTGCCGGCTGATGCCGGCGCGCTGGGCCAATGCAAGATGGAATGGCCATGCCGAACCCATGTCGCGGCTGAGATAGAGTTGCAGCAGGGTTTCCATCGTATCGTTGGCGCGATCGACGAACTTGAGGCTGGCGCGCAGCATGGCGATCTGCTGGTCGTCTGGAACCGCTGCCATGGCCGCGAGCTGGCTATCGATGGTCTCCAGGCCGACCACGTCGAGGCCACGTTGGCGTGCGGTGTTGGCCAGTTTCAGGTCAAGAACTGGTAAGCCATCTTTGACCTTCTGGCGCTCGCACGAAGAAGTTGACAGGATCATCGAGACGACCCAGGGCCGAAAAATTGCCGCCGTTTCGCCGGGCAGTCCGGCGTCGGTCAGCGTTGCCTTGACCTTGTTGTATTCCTCGCGCGAGAGCAGATCGTCGAGTGTGCGCCCGTCGGTGAACAGCACCAGCTGTGCGGCCTTGGCGATGGCGGCATTGGTGGCGTCGGCGGAGATGTCGGCGACCTCGAGTGCGAGCGTCTTGGTCTTGGCCAATGCGGTTTTGAGCTGGGGCGAGAAGGCTGTGACGCGCGGATCGGTCATGTGAATGGTGCCGAGAAGGTAGGAATCGGGCACACCCGTGCGCTCGATCTTCCACAGCACCGCCCGTGCATTCTCGGTTGCATCGGCGACAGAGCGGATTTCAGAATAGGTTTGGGGTGAGGTGGCCGCCAACTCGGGCAGCATGTTGATGCCTTTGCAACCTGGCTGTGAAGCGGTCGCATTCGCTTCGGCATTGGCGCTTGCCGGCGTCAGCGCGACCCATGCGGCTGCAAGAGCCGCCAAGCCTGATCGAGCGAGGGATCGAAACCCGGCGTTACGCATCGAGCCAAATACCTCCCGTCCCAGTAGGGCACCCATCGTGTAAGTGGGCCGTGCATGTGGTCCGCGCATATGGACGCGACACCATCGTGATCGATAATGATGTCAATCGCCTAAGACCAGCCCAACGATCTTTGATCGGGCAGGTTAGGATGATCCGAAATGTGTGAAAAGGGTTAATCCCCGTTATTCTTGAGGGCTCGTGTTCCGACACTGACGCTTGGTTCCCTGTCGGGCCGCAACACGTCAGACCGGAACCCTAAAGCGTGTCGCGATTTTTCAGATTCGCTTTTCACGCTTTAAGTCTTTGTTTTTATGCATGTCGTCATCGCAAAACCGCTGCGCACTTTTGCGCGACATGCATTAGACATCTTTGGTTTGTCGCATTTTCTGCGACGAACCGGTGTCCACTTCGTCGGGAAATGCTCTAGCGTGGTGCCGGGGATGGGCCTTTTCGTAGACGGCCAGAAGGCGGTTACGGTCGACGGCGGTGTAGATCTGGGTGGTGGAGAGCGAGGCGTGACCGAGCAACTCCTGGATCTGGCGCAGATCGGCTCCGGCGGCCAGCAGATGGGTGGCGAACGAGTGGCGTAGCGCGTGTGGCGTCGCGGTGTCGGGCAGGCCGAGGTTAATGCGCATGCGCTGCATGGCCAGCTGGATGATGCGGGGCGACAGGGGGCCGCCCTTGGCGCCGACGAACAGCGGATCATCATTGTGTAGAGAATAGGGGCACAGGTTCAGGTAGTGCTGGATCGCCTGGCTTGCGAGGGGCAGGATCGGCACCATGCGCTGCTTGCCGCCTTTGCCGGCGATAACGATGACGTCGCGGCCGCCGATTGGCGCGTTGGCGCGGGTGAGGCTGAGTGCTTCGGAGATGCGCAGTCCGGCACCATAAAGCAGCAGCAGAACAGCGCTATCGCGAACGGCAATCCACGTGTCGGGCGCTGCACTGATGTCTTCGCCCTCGACGACCCGGGCGGCGTGCGCTTCGGTCAGCGGTTTGGGCACGGAGTGGGGGATCTTCGGCAGCGACACACGCTGCAGCGTGCGGTTCTTGATGTGGCCTTCCGCTTCCAGCCAGCGAAAGAACGTGCGCAAGGCCGAGAGCGTGCGGGAAAGTGAGCGGCTCACCGTGCCCTGCTTGCGGCGTGCCGACAAAAAGGCGCGCACACTCTTGGCGTCGAGACAGGCGAGATCGGCAAGGCAGGGCGTGTGGTCAAGATACATGCCGAGGAACGATACGAACTGGCGCACATCGCGTTCGTAGGCGGCCAGTGTCTGGGGTGAATAGCCGCGCGTGTGGGCGAGATGGTCCAGCCAGGATGCCGATGCGGCGGCCAGATCGGCGCCAAGGTCGAGCGCCATCGGATCGTCCGGTGCGAAGAACTGTTTGGCGCGTTGGTGTGCTGCGGTCGGCATGTGTGCCCGGCTCGAGTGAGGATCCACTGATGACGCAGCAACTTGGTTAACAAAAGCTTAACAACTTACTTTGGCGCGATTATGGGGGCGGTCATGGCGCTGGTTGGGCGGCTGGCGTTCTCTGCGGTCGTTGTTCAGGAGCGCGGGCACGAGCGCGGGCACGTGCTTGGGGCAGCGCGTGCCTGACTGATGGCTGCAAGAAGCAGGGCGAGGTTTTTCATGTTGCTGCGATAGAAAATGTCGATGAGCGGACCGACGAGGGGCAGCAGTCCGAGGAGGTAATCGGCAGCAATGATCAGCAGCATTTTGCGCATCAGGGCCGGGTGCGCGCCAAGCTGACGTGCGATGGCAATGAGATGCAGGCTCCATGCGGCGCCGATGATGTCGCCAGCGATCGGGATGATGCCGATCAACGGATCGATGCCGAAGCGGATGCGAGTTCCAGGGATGGAGAAGCGACTGTCGAGCAGGATCGATTCATGTTCGAGCCGAGTCAGCAAGGCGAGGAATGCCGGGTCGATCTGTTCTCCGTGACGTGGGAGCTGGAAGCGCGCGGGCAAGCCTGCCTCACAAGATCTTCTGCTTGGTCTTGGCCCAGTCGGCCATGAACATCTCGATGCCCTTGTCGGTCAGCGGATGCTTGACCAGCTGCTTGAGGATCGATGGGGGAATGGTGGCGACGTCGGCGCCGATCAAGGCAGCGTCCTTGACGTGGTTCACGGTGCGGATCGAGGCTGCCAGGATCTCGGTGGAGAGGCCGGGATAGTTGTCGTAGATCTGGCGGATCTCCTTGATCAGCATCATGCCGTCGAGGCCGATGTCGTCGAGACGGCCGATGAACGGCGAAATGAAGGTGGCGCCGGCCTTGGCGGCGAGCAGGGCCTGGTTGGCGGAAAAGCACAAGGTGACGTTGACCAGTGTGCCCTCGCCGGTCAGCGTGCGGCAGGCCTTGAGGCCTTCCATCGTCAGCGGGACCTTGATCGTCACGTTCTTGGCGATCTTGGCCAGTTCGCGGCCTTCCGCAATCATGCCCTCAGCCTCCAGCGCGGTCACTTCGGCGGAAACGGGGCCTGGTATAATGGCGCAGATCTCGGCGATCACTTGCTTGAAGTCGCGGCCGGATTTGGCGACAAGCGACGGGTTCGTAGTAACGCCATCAAGCAAGCCGGTGGCCGCAAGTTCGCGGATTTCGGCGACATCGGCGGTATCAACGAAGAATTTCATTGCATCGGGCTCCTTGCCCTGCGCTCGCCCTGGTGGCGCGGCTAGGGTAACGGTTCGGTTGGTTTGATTCTCTCTCGATGTAGCTTCTAGTCCGCCGGCGGGGCATTTGGAAAGTCTTCTGGACCAGTTGGATGAAGAACGCGAGCCAGCGGCGGGCGGGGTGCCCGTCGTGCTGCCGGTGGCGCTTGACCAGTCCTACGACTATCTGCTGCCGGAGGGCGAGCTGGCGGCAGGCATCCATCCGGGGGCTTTCGTGCTGGTACCGTTCGGCCCGCAGCGGCGGATCGGGGTGGTCTGGGACAAAGCCGTCGGTGAGGGCAAGCCGGTCGATCGCAAGAAGATGAAGGCGATCGACTGCCGGCTCGATGTGCCGCCGCTGCCGGAACTGTCGTTGCGTTTTGCCGAGTGGATCTCGCGTTATTCGCTGGCGCCGCTGGGCATGGTGGTGCGCATGATGATGAGTGCGCAATCGGTGTTCGAGCCGGTTCGGCCGCGCTTTGGCGTGCGCTATGTCGCCGAGGCCGCCGATCCTCCGCGCATGACGACGGCGCGGCAACGGGTGCTTGATGTGGCCTGCGATGGGCTCATTCGCGTGAAGTCGGCTCTGGCCGAGGCGGCGGGCTGCTCGAGTGGCGTTGTTGATGGGCTGGTGGCGTCGGGCAACCTGGTCGAGGTGGCAATCCCTGAGCGCAAGCCCGCACGCCTCGATCCCCGCCACGCGACGACGACGTTCACGGAAGATCAGAATCGTGCGGTCGAGACGCTGCGGGCAGCGGTCGATGGGCGCAATTTCTCCGTCTCGCTGCTCGATGGCGTGACCGGATCGGGCAAGACGGAGGTTTATTTCGAGGCGGTTGCGCGGACGCTGGAACAGGGTCATCAGGCGCTGATCATGCTGCCGGAGATTGCGCTGACCAGCCAGTTCATGGACCGGTTTGC
>JAXGRZ010000204.1:0-4421 GCA_040765305.1 Hyphomicrobiaceae bacterium
ATCTGTTGTTTCTTGAACTCTTCACCCGCAAGACGCCGCTCTACATGGTGCAGGCGATGCTGCCGCCGGTTGCCGTGTTGTTTGCGCTCTGGGTAATGCGCTGGAAAGAGGAGGGGGCGGCGGCTCCGGCTTCGGCTCCGGCTTCGGCTCCGGCTCCGGCTTCGGTTGTGGGCGCACCGGTGTCGGCATCCGAGTTCGTTGGCGGGTCAGGTGGCGCGTCAAACGCTGGCGATCGCGATCACGAAACGATTCATCTGCGCGCTTGGTTCCGGATCGGAACCTACGGCTGGCTGGCGCTGGTGATCGGTCTTGTCATCGCTTTGTGGGTGTTGCCGTTCGTGGTGAAGATGTGGGTCACGCCGCTGGGCGTCGTGCTTGGCCTCATCACGGTTGCTCTAGCCATGCTTGCAACCAAGGCGATGCTGACCGGCCAACGTCTTGCGGCCGCCACATCACTCATCGCCATGGCGATTGCATTCAATAATCTGACGATCCCGGTGACCTTCGCCGGGTTGCGGCCGGTGTGGGTTTCATCTGAAATCCGCACCGCCGTCAATGCGCTTCGCCCCTGTCTTCCCGGTCCTGTAATTGTTGCTGGACATAACGAACCAAGTGCAGTGTTCGAATTGGGGACTAAGACCGTGCGAACGGATGATGGTGGGCAAGCGGCAAGAAACATCGTTGCTGCCGATGGGCGGGCGGTGAGCGTCATCGACGCCTTTCAGGCAGATGCCTTCTCCAAGACCATGCCGGCAGCATCGCCGATCTGCGTTGCAGCCTACGACTTCATCAAAGGGTGTTCGCACCGCTTCAAGATTGGCGCCGTTCCATTGCTCAAGGAAGAGGTCATTCGCGCCAGCGGCTGTCTGTCGTCTCTTCCCGCGCGCTTCCGCTGCGAAAACGTGCCTGAGAAACCCATGATCGGGCGCATGTGCAAGTGATGCTGCGTCCTTATCTTGTTTGCCGGAGAAGGTGGCGGAAGCGCCGAAGGAGGGGGAAGCCACGTCGTGCTCTATTCCGCCGCCGCCTTCAAATTGTTCGCAGCGAGCCACGCATCAAGGTCACGCAACGCCCGCTCCGAGGCGGCACGCTTTTTCGCAAAGCCCTTGTCCTTGCCTTTGAGCCGCTTGCCATCCGGTCCGACCTTGGGAGCCTCGGCGGGCGGCAACAGGCCGTAGTTGATGTTCATAGGCTGGAATGAACGGCGCTTTGATGAGGATGAGGGTGCGGCCTTGTCGCTCGCATCATTCTCACCATCGGCCTCGTCGCCAAAGTCGTGCACCAGATGCCCGCCGGTGATGTGATTGACGAGCGCGCCGAGCGCCGTCGTTGCCGGCGGCACGTTGGGTGTTCGCCCGCGCCGTTCAGCCGCCGCAAGTCGCCCCGTGACGAGGCCCATCGCGGCGCTTTCGACATAGCCTTCGACGCCGGTGATCTGCCCGGCAAAGCGCAACCGTGGATCGGCCTTCAGCCGCAGCAATTCATCGAGCACGACGGGCGAGTTCAAGAAGGTATTGCGATGCAGCCCGCCCAGCCGCGCGAACTGTGCATGGGCAAGCCCCGGGATCATGCGGAAGATGCGCGTCTGCTCGGCGTATTTCAGCTTGGTCTGGAAGCCGACCATGTTCCACAGCGTGCCAAGCGTATTGTCCTGGCGAAGCTGCACGACGGCATGGGGCCGCGAATTTTCCTTGCGCGGGTCAGAAAGACCCACGGGCTTCATCGGGCCGAACCGCAGCGTGTCGCGGCCGCGCTCGGCCATCACCTCGATCGGCAGGCAGCCATCGAAATAGGGCGTGTTGGCTTCCCATTCCTTGAACTCAGTCTTCTCGCCCGCCAGAAGTGCATCGATGAAGGCGTCGTACTCGTCTTTGGTCATCGGGCAGTTGAGATAATCAGCACCGGTGCCGCCCGGCCCCGCCTTGTCGTAGCGCGACTGCTTCCAGGCAATGTCGAGGTCGATGGTCTCAAAGTGGATGATCGGTGCGATGGCATCGAAGAAGGCGAGCGAATCTTCGCCGGTAAGCTTCAAAATCGCCTGGGTGAGGGCGGGCGATGTGAGCGGGCCTGTCGCAATGATGACGCTCGACCATGCGGCCGGCGGCAGGCCGGCGATCTCCTCGCGGGCGATCTGGACCAGCGGATGTGCTGCGAGCCGCTCCGTTACCTCGGCTGAGAAGGCGTCGCGATCGACGGCCAGCGCGCCGCCCGCCGGCAGCTTGTGCGTGTCTGCTGCCGCCATGATCAGCGAGCCGGCGCGCCGCATCTCTTCGTGCAAGAGCCCCACCGCGTTCGTCGACCACTCATCGGAGCGGAATGAATTGGAGCAGACGAGTTCGGCAAGCCCGTTGGTCTGGTGAGCGTCGGTCTGGCGAACCGGGCGCATCTCGTGGATGACCACGGGCACCCCGGCTGAGGCCAGCTGCCAGGCTGCCTCCGAGCCCGCCAGGCCGCCACCAATTACATGGATGGCTTCGATTTTATCGTCTGTGTTGCTCATTGGGCTCGCGCAAGTCTGGGTTGGGGCGGTCAAGCTACTGGATTGCGGGGAAAGGCTCAATTCCAGTGTTTGGTCGCGAATCAAAGCAGTGTTAAGCGCGAAGGTGTCCTTTGGGGCGGTGTTGCCGCGCGTCAGTCGGTTTTGCGTTTTCGTCGTCATTTAAAACCATCTGACGAGGCAGAATGCCCGCTGAACGCTTCATTTCACTGCTTCTGGTTTTCGCCACCGCCGTGCTGGCTGGTGCGTGTACGCACGAGCGCGATGGTCCAACGCTCGGCCACTATGACGATTTCAGCGTCACACGGCCGGAGGGTAACGTCGTCTACGTGTGCTCGGCCTATGGCTGCAAAAAGCAGACGCGCTTTCGCTTCACCGATGCCGATCTCGCCGAGATAAAGGCGATCATGAAGAAGGCCGCCAAGGACGATAGCGCCGTCGAGGAACGTCGCGCGGTTGCCTATGCCATCGGATGGATGGAAACGCGCGTCGGCAAACAGATCGGAACCGACAAGGATCGTCCGGGCATGGACTTTGCCGCGTCTGGCGATCCCACCCAGCAGGATTGCGTCGACGAGGCGACAAACACCACATCCTATATGCTTGTGCTGCAAAACAACGGGCTGTTGAAGCACCACACCGTCGGAACGCCCTTCGCCAAGGATCAGCTCTGGCGCGGCGTGGCCGGCTGGACTCACTGGACGGCGGTGCTCAAAGAGAACGATAGCCCCCGGAAATTTGCGGTCGATAGCTGGATCTATGCCAACGGCGAGAACCCGGCCATTGTCGATACCGAGAAGTGGTACATCTCTGATCTGGCCAGCCTGCCCGACTCGACAAAGTAGGCGCCAGATTTCCCATTATTCATGACGATTCATGACGTTGGTTGGCGCCATCGGTTGTGCCCAACCTCGTCATGGGGCGAGTCATTGCCCGTGACCAGTGTGGCTGCAACCCATCAAAGAGCTGCCTCAGACTTGATTTGCCTTGGCTGACCGCCTCAACACCGCCATCACGCCTGCGCACAGTCCGCGTGTCTATTGACGTTGAACGATGATCAGTTTATACAATACAACGTTCAGAAATGGAGTTCGACTCCGATGTGGATCGCGCGACGGCGGCTTGCCGAGGACCTTGAGCGATGGCGGCTGGAAGGCTGGGTGAGCGCGGAGGGTGAAGCGCACATTCGTCATGATCTTCTCGAGCGGCGCCATGGACCGGGGCTGCCGGCGGTCCTTGCCATTCTGGGCGTTGTGCTGCTCGGCTTTGCGGCCATGAGCTTTGTTGCCGCCAATTGGCAGGACATGCCGCGCCTTGTGAGACTGGCGATCATCTTTTCAGGGTTGACGGGAGCCTACGGTGCCGCCGCAGGGTTATTTGCCCGTGGCATGGAGAGCTTTGCCCATGCAGCCATTCTGCTTGCCATCGCGGTTTTTGGCGCCGGCATCATGCTGGTCGCGCAGATGTACCATATCGAGGGCCATCCTCCCGATGCGATCTTGGTGTGGGCCATTGGGGCGCTCGGTGCTGGCGTCCTGGTGCGATCCAATCCTGCACTGGCGGCTGCGACAATACTGTTTGGCATCTGGAGCGGCTGGGAAATGGGGCTATCCGAACAGGTGCATTGGCCATTGCTGGTGGCGGCCGCGTTCCTTGGCGCAGCCTTCGCATTTCACAGATGGTGGCCAGGGCTGCATCTCGTTTCCATCCTGCTTTCCGCCTGGCTGATTGTCAGTGGCTACATAATGGGCGGACCCATTACCCATTGGGCAGTTGTTGGCATTGGCCTCGCCATATCTGCCGCTGCAATCGTCGTTTCGCATCTGGCCCGTCGTCGCACGTTCCGTTCCGGGCCTGAGCTGTCTGACAGCGCAGCTGTCATCCTTGGCTATGGCATGATTGTGGCCTATGCCGGCCTGTGGGC
>JAXGRZ010000205.1:0-4401 GCA_040765305.1 Hyphomicrobiaceae bacterium
GCGCCACCCAGAGCCACATGCACTCCGAAAGCCAGGAACACGAGTGCGGTCGCCACCGTGATGACAATCGCCAACCACGCGGCCCAGCGCCGGCGCATCCACAAGCCGACGCCGGCGACGATGTAGGCGAACCCGGCCAGAAAATTGAACCAGAGCACGAAGGGCACATAGTGGCCGGCGGCTTGGCGCGCCGCGCCGTCGACAAACAGAACGGCGCCGCCCTCCCGAAGAGTGAGCAGACCGAAGCCGATCGCAAGCAGGGAGATCAGCCAGTGCCAGATGCTGCGTTGTGGATGAGTGGTCATCTTCATGGCCTTTACTTGATCGGGGAAACTCCCAGGCCTTCGTCGTCGCGGCGTGCGTGTGCATTCCGCCGGGCGGTCGGGCTGAGTGTTGAATGACGCGGATTCGCGCTGGAGGCGCAACGCGATCGCATGACCGTGGTGTGCCTCTCGGCTGACCGAGGAACTGCGTGGCGGCAGGATGGAAGGCGTTTCATCGGGTGTGCGTGATGCCACGGAGATAGATGGCAAACACGGCTGGCGCGTCGCGGCGGATGCGTGCTACATCGCCCGCCAGCAACGACTGCATCACCAGCCCTTGAATTGTGCCGATGAACAAGACGACGGCCGCGTCCACATCCAGTTCTGAATGCAGCTCGCTTCGCGCCTTACCGGCTTCGAGCAGTCGACGCAACCGCTCACCATATTGACGGGTCAAGGTCTGCACCATTTGCTTGGGCAGGGTCTCCCCCGGCCGCTGTAATTCGCCGAAGAGCATCCTCGGCACCCCCGGGTGCTCGGCCACGAAGTCGATGTGCGTCTTGAAGATCGCTTCAAGAGCTGCGAGGGGGGACGTAGCACCTTCTGCGGCCTTGTCTACTCGAGCCAGCAAGCGTTCCGTAACCCAGGACATCACCGCCTGCAGGATTGCGTCTTTAGTCGGGAAGTGACGGAACAGTGCTCCCTGGGTCAACCCCATGCGCTGCGCGATGGCCGTGGTCGTGATGTCGCTGGGGTTCTGTTCGGCAGCCAAGTCGACCACTGCCTCGACGGTGGCCGCGCGCCTCTCATCAGCCGGTAGATGCCTGGAGCGTCCGCTCATTGCTTGCATCCCAAAAAGTGAGTAATCTATTACTATCTTACCACTGTGCAGCCAGGCCGCAAGAGGGGAAGCACGAAAAAGAGGTCTCGATGAACAGCAGAACTGCTATCTCAGACGGCTGCCAACGGTCGATTTCTAGCGGGCGCAAACGTCGCCCTCCGCACCTCATTGGCGGAAGGGCGCCGGCACATCGCAAGCCTGGCGGGGCGTAAGTGGGCGGGATGTGGATGGAGATGCTGGCGCCCGAGAGGCCGAACCAGAAGAAGACGAACAGGAGGTGGCCTTGGATTTCAGATTGCTGCGCTACTTCATCGCAGTCGCGGAAGAACTGCATCTGGCCCGGGCAGCCGAGCGTCTGGGCATCGAGCAATCGCCTGTGTCACGTGCGATGCGCGACCTAGAAAGCCAGCTTGGCGTGCAGTTGTTCGACCGCAGCACACGCCTGACGCGGCTGACCTGGGCCGGCCAGGTGTTCCTCGGCGAATGCCGGCGCGTGCAGGCCACCGTGGAGCAGGCAGTCAAGAGCGCCAAGGCGGCGGCACAGGGCTACCAGGGCCATCTGCGCATCGCGATCTGCGACGGCCTGGCGCAGCCCCGCATCGCCACCTTGCTGGCACGCAGCCGCGAGGAGGAGCCCGAGATGGAGATTCGCGTCTTCGAGCTGCCGTTCGCGCAGCAGCTCAAGACGCTGCACGACGATCTGCTGGACATCGGCTTTGCGTTGTCAAACGCGGTACATGATGGCCTCGTCGCCGAGCCGGTGTGGACCGATCCGCTGTCGGTGATCGTGCCCGCACGCCACCCCTTGCTGGCACACGTGCAGGTGCCGCTGGCCGAAGCCCTGAAGTTCCCGCTGGTTCTGTGCCATCCCGAATCGGGATCGGGCTGCCGCCATCAGATTCAAGCGCTGCTGCAGGACGCAGGCACGCCGCTCAAGCTGGTCGATGAAGTGACCAGCCTGGGCGTGATGCTGACCCTGGTCGGTGCCGGCTACGGCATCGGCTTCGCCATCGCCTCGCAGGTGCAGACGCTACAGCGCCCGGACATCTCCATTCGTCCCTTGGCCGGCAGCCCACCGGTGCTCTCTACCTACCTGCTGCGCCGCCGGGGCGAACCCTCGGAGCCCATGAAGCGGTTCATCGAGCGGGCGAAAGGCGGGCGGGACCGGGCCTGTCGATGATGAGTCAATCCTTTGAGGACGCAGCTCACCTGTCCGTAGCGGCCTGTGGCGTGATGTGCCAGTGGACAGATAGACTTCGGTATGAAATCCGATGCTCTGGCTGTTGATGGATGTGCTTGGCTCGCTTTGGATCACCCGCAACGGCCTGCGTTGACCAGGCCGAAGACTTGAGTCCACAATCGAGTCCATTCCGTGACGCCTGGATCGGAAAAGACGTTCGTAATAAACGAGTTAGCGACCGGGTGCTGTTCCCATCGCCCGCTCCACGGCACGCAAGTTCAGACAGGTCATCCAAGGAAAAAGCCAACCGAATTCGGTTGGCTTTCTTGTTTTTCTGCCGGTGGTAGATTGGGACGGGCTGGTTGTGGCCAGGAACAGCCATAAGGCAAGGACGGTATGGGGGTTGTCGGGCTGAACTCGGAGTCTTTCGAGGGCGTGTCCAAATCCAGCATCGGAGCCAGGAGCGCGCGTCATGCGAACAACGCGCGATGGGCCGCCTCCTCGCGTATCCGACCCAGTGGGCCATACGTCGTGCTTTTAGGAAGTGCGGCAACGCATTCACGCAGGTGCCGGTGGGCCGGGTCGAGTTCGTCACGCGGGTGCCATGCCTGAACGACTTCCTCGGACGGAACAGTGACGGGCAGCCTGAAGACGGCCAGCGGCATCGCCGCCGCCATGGTTCGGGCCATCGTGTCGGGTACACAGGCCACCATCAAGGTACGTGCGACGGCCATGATCGCGCCGAAGGATGTGGGTACCGTCAGGACTCGTCGACGCGCAGCACCGATGTCGTTCAGCGCGACGTCAATCGATTCCTGAACACCACCGCGCTGGGTAATGGCCACGTGCTCGTGCGCGAGGAAGCGCTTGAGGGTGATTCGCGCGTCGAGAAGTGGGTGACCATCCCTTACGACGCCGACGATCGATTGCCGGTACAGCGGCGACACCCGGATCTCGGCCCGCGCGAGTTGCTGCCCCACATCCAGGTCAATCCGGCCCTCCCGCAGTGACCAGTCATCGCCTTCGCTCTCGGGGATGAATCGCAGCCTCGCCAAGGGGACGCGCTCGCGCAGTTTCGACAGCAGGAAGGCTCCATAGATGATGCCCATGCCTTCGGGGCCGCGCACGACGAACTCCTTGTCGAGCGTGTCCAGCGAGGGGCCAGCATCGCTCTGCAGCAGGCCCTTGGCCTCGGCCACCAATTTGCGCACCGGGTCGCGCAGTGCGTTGGCGCGCGGCGTGGGCACGAGCCTCCGGCCGGCACGAACGAGGATCGGATCTCCCAGGGCGTCCCGGATCCTGGCGAGGGTGTGGCTCATGGCCGGCGGGCTCAGGTGCATGCGCTGCGCGGCTTCCGCCACGCTCGCAGTATTCAGCAGCGCGTCAAGGGCGGTCAGAAGATTGAGGTCCATACATGCACCATATGCAGGTTATTTCTTCAATCAATGCACTGTACAGAATCGACCACGCCGAAGATAGTGGCGCCCTCGGCTGATGCCTTCTCAGGAGCATTCCATGGACACCCCACCCGCCGCACCCAATGCAAGGCCCCCCAATCTTGACCAGGCCCCGGGCGTGCCAGTCAATGTCGTTCGTGAGGGGACACCCAGCCGCACGGCTCTGGTGGTGGCCCGTCTTCGAGCTGCGCATCAGTGGCTGGACGTGCGGCCGGTGCTGTGCGACCCGGTTGCGCTGCCGCTGCTGGGCGAAGCTGAAGCAGCGGCCTTGCGCAGCAACCCATCGGCACTGAACGATCCGTTGTCGCGCGGCCTGCGCGCGGCAGTCGTTGCCCGCAGCCGCTTCGTCGAGGATCGAGTCGCCCAGAATGTGGCAACGGGCACGCGGCAATACGTGGTGCTGGGCGCCGGCCTGGACACGTTCGCGTATCGCCATCCTTTCGGCGACGCGGGCTTGCGGGTCTTCGAGGTGGATCACCCAGGCACGCAGCGGTGGAAGCGACAGCTACTGTCCGATGCCGGCATCACCGTGCCGCCGTCACTCGCCTTCGTGCCACTGGATATCGAGCGCGACAATCTGCTCGAGGCTCTGCGAGACTCGGGATTCCGGACCGACCGCGCGGCCGTCGTCGGCTGGATGGGCGTCACGATGTACCTGAC
>JAXGRZ010000206.1:0-4374 GCA_040765305.1 Hyphomicrobiaceae bacterium
CGTCATCGTCATCATGGGCGCGACATCGCCACGTGCTCCTGCTGGTTTTGCGCCACTTGCAATCGGCGTGGCGCTGATGGTGCTGCATCTGGCCTCGATCCCCGTCACCAATGCCTCGCTCAATCCGGCGCGCTCCACCGCACCGGCCCTTTTTGCCGGCGGCACCGCACTGGCAAACCTGTGGCTATTCTGGGTGGCGCCGATCCTCGGCGGCATGCTGGGCGGGCTGTTCTCACGCTGGCTGCAGGATGAGTAGAGCGCACACGCCTGCGAACACATCGCAGTCGCCAAAGCATATTGTACTGAAGGGGAAAGCGGTTCAGCGTGAAAAACATGCCTGAACCGTGATCAAAGCCAGCACAGAACTACAATCATGGCGGGCGTCCCGGCGGCCCGCCATGATTGCGTTTGATGCATCGCCTGCACACTCAGGCAATCGCTATTTTCCTGCCCACCGATACAACATCCCGCTGTGCGACGTTTCGCCGGCGCCCGCCAAGACGGATGCGCGCCATGCCGTTCGTTACTCGATTGCCTATTTTTATTATTGCACGACGCCACCGCGGTCAGCAGGCCGCGATGCCCTCGACAACCAAAGAGGCAAACTGTCATGCGCAATGTTCGCCATTTCATGACGCTCCGCCATGCCCGCACCGACGTATCCGTGCGCAGTCTCCTTTGCACGCTCACTGCCATGGCAATTTTCACCGCCAGCGTGATTGTCACGATGAGCGTGATTGTCGCCATTCCGGCCATGGCGCAGGACATCGATCCCCATCAGCTCTACGAACAACGCTGTGCCGCCTGCCATCCCCCGCATGCGCGCGAACTGGTCAAGGACACACTCACCATGCGCCAGGGAAACCTCATTCTTAAAAGCGATGGAACCGGGTTCATCGATTTTCTTGCAAGCCACCCCCGGCGCCCACTCGACAAACCCCAGGCAGAAGCACTCACAAAGCAGTTCGAGGCCATGCTCAAAACCGGCTTCTTATTCGAGCAGAAATGCATTGTCTGTCATGAGCGCGCAATAGATCTGGCGCGCCTCAATCTGCTGGAGCGCGATGGCACAATCATCGCCCGCTATACAGGTCGCGATATTGCAACCTTCCTGCAAACCCACGGCCGCCTGACGCCGCGGGAAGTCGATACGATCATCGCCATGTTGCATCGCCAGTTGTCACAATCGAGCGCCGATTGACTGATGATCATGCCGACTGACGATCATGCTGCGGGCGGGCCAATCAGATCGCCGCCATCAAGCACGCAGCCACGATACCAGCGCATCGGTGAGCATCTGGGGTGCCTCCAGCGTCGACAGGTGGCCAGCCCCCGGCACCACGACGAGTTGGCTGCCGACGATCGCGTTGGCCATCTCGGTTGCAAACTCTGGCGGCGTCAGCTGGTCTTCCTCGCCCACCACAACAAGTGTCGGGCAGGCGATCGCGCAGAGCATTTGACGGCTGTCGGGGCGCCCTGCAATGGCCGCCTGCTGGCGCGCGAAGCCAGCAACACCCGTCGCCTCGGCCATTTCCAGAACCAACGCTTTCAGTAACTCATCGTCACTGCGCGAGGGCGCAACAAGCTTAGGGAACATCTCGCGCACCGGAACGGCAAGTCCCTTCTTTCTCGCCAACGTGACGAGCCGGTGGCGGTTTTCGCTCTGCTCGGCGCTGTCGGGCCGCGCACTGGTGTCCAAAAGCGCCAGCCGCTCCACCCGGTGAGGGGCCTGCCTGATGATCTCGAAGGCCAGATAACCGCCCATCGACAGCCCTGCCAGCGCGAAGTGTTCGGGCGCATCTGCCAGGATGGAGCTGGCCAGCGCGCCAAGGGTGTCGTGGCCACGATGATCGCCGACGCAAACCGTTGCGCCGCGAGACAGATCCGCCATCTGCGCACCATAAAGCGCCGCGGTGCAGAGCAAACCCGGGATCAACACCAGATGGTCCGACTTCAAATCCTCCGATAAGCGATCGATGACACCCTCTAAGCTGGCGCACATCGGATCGCCCGCCACCCTATGGCGCGACGATCTGCCACAAACTGTAGGCAATTGGTGTCTGACACTTGCATTTACCGGCGAGCTATGTCAGCAGGTCCTTGGCGTTAGCGCAGGGGCTTGAGAGCCGTCCTCTCAGAACACTAAATCAACTTAGTCCCTTTTTGACGCTTTATCAGTTGTTTTGCCGATTTTCCGGCACAGCTCTCCCCTGCGCTTTGTCCTGTGTCCTTGCTCCTCCCGCCCCGGCATATGGCCGAGCAGGCGGTTGTATGGCTGCGATTGAGGACCAGAACGACGAAGATGGAGAGGATTGCATTTGACGACCAAGACGTTCGCTGAGCTGGGGCTCAGCCAGAGGCTGCTAGCTGCCGTAGAGGCATCTGGCTACACCACACCTACGCCAATTCAGGCCGACGGTATTCCCGTAGCACTGACCGGTCGCGACATCCTCGGTATCGCTCAGACCGGCACCGGCAAGACGGCTGCTTTTACGATTCCGATGATCTCCCGCCTTGAGACCGGGCGGGCGCGGGCGCGCATGCCACGCTCTTTGATCCTCGCGCCCACGCGCGAGCTTGCCGCTCAGGTCGCCCAGAGCTTTGAGAAGTACGGCATCAACCACAAGCTCAACGTCGCCCTGCTGATCGGTGGCGTCTCGATGGACGACCAGATCAAGAAGCTAGACCGTGGCGTTGATGTGCTGATCGCCACGCCCGGGCGCCTCCTTGATCATTTCAGCCGCGGTCGCGTCATGCTGATGGGTGTAGAGATCCTCGTTATCGACGAGGCCGACCGCATGCTCGACATGGGGTTCATTCCCGATATCGAGAAGATCTGCCGGCTGCTGCCGCCGCGCCGCCAGACATTGTTCTTCTCGGCTACAATGCCGCCCGAGATCACGCGGCTTGCCGACCAGTTCCTGAAAGATCCCATCCGTATCGAGGTTGCCCGCCCCGCCACCACGGCCAAGACGATCACCCAGCGCTTCCGCTTTTGTCCCAACGGCGAAGACTGGGCCAAGCGCGACGAGTTGCGCAAGCTGATCCGCGCCGAAGAGAACTTCAAGAACGCGATCATCTTCTGCAACCGCAAGCGTGACGTGGCGATATTGCTGAAGTCGCTGACCAAGCATGGGTTCAACGCCGGCGCCCTGCACGGCGACATGGACCAGAAGAGCCGCATGGAGACACTCGACAAGTTCCGTTCCGGAGAGATCAAGATTCTGGCCGCCAGTGACGTTGCCGCGCGCGGCCTCGACATTCCCGACGTCTCTCACGTACTCAATTTCGATCTGCCCTGGCAGTCCGATGATTACGTTCACCGCATCGGCCGAACCGGTCGTGCCGGCAAACTGGGAACGGCATACTCGCTCGTTGCCCCCGACGACCTGAAGGTGCTCGCCGATATCGGCAAGATCACTGGTGACACCACCGAATGGATCGGTGAGCCGCCAACCGAGGACGATTTCGCCAACGCCGGCAAGAAACGTCGTGGGCGCGGGCGGGGTGGCATGCGTGGCGCCGATCGCACCCGCAGCGCGGCTGGCTCACGCGGTGGGCGCACCGAGCGCGGCACCGGGCGAAACACCGAGCGTGATGGCGAGCGAGTGCCGCGTAATCGCGTACACCGCCCTGCCGTTGAGAGCGAGACCATACCGCTGCCGCCAGGACTGGGCGAGCAGCCCGACGTTGAGTTCGCGCCGCCTGCCGAGACACCGGCCGCCGCGGAAGCCGCAGGCCCCGAGGCTAGCGCCGATGGTACCAAGCGACGCCGTCGTCGTGGCGGCCGTGGCCGGGGCCGCGAAGCCGGCGATGCGGCCGCACCACCAGAGCAAGCCAATGCCGCGGCTGTCGAGGCACCAGCGGAACGTTCCCAAAGCCGGGCAGCTCCCCGATCCGAACGCTCCACCGCCGCGAAGCATTCGCAGGAGCCACCAACGGAAGGCACGCGCAGGAGTTCACCAGAGCGCTCACGCCGTGGCGAACAGGCGAACTCACCGCGCACGACGAAAGGCGCGAGCCATCGCGAGCCCGAGCAGCGCACCGGCGCACCTCTCGGATTTGCCGACAACGTACCGGCGTTTTTGCGCCGCCCGTTGCCTAAGCGTCAAAAGGTGGCGAGCGACTGACGTCGAGCCTCTGATGGCGAGCGAGCGAACCTTTGACGTAACGATCGCGTTGTGCGATAGGCGCGGCCCTCCAACCGGAGCAGGCCGCGCTGAACCGAGCCCGCCTTTCTCACGAGGGTATGGCCGGCACGGAGGTGAACATGATGACAGGCCAGAAGAGCCACGCAGTTCGATATGGTGCATCGGGCCAGCGGCACGACGCAGACTGTCATCATGTTCACCCCGCCCTGCGGGTCGCGCTGGC
>JAXGRZ010000207.1:0-4331 GCA_040765305.1 Hyphomicrobiaceae bacterium
AGCACACACACATATTTATTCGAGAATATGGGTGCATGCTTCGAGGTATGCAATGTAAGCTTCCGAATAACAGAATTTCAATGGTGTACCATAAATTATTCGCTAGCCCATGCGCCAACCACCGGACATAAATCGTCCTAATTCATTGACTCCCAACACAAATTCACCACCATTCCAGATGCAGCTCCGCGGCTTTGTCCTGCAACTCATCTGACATTTTAGTGTCACAATAGCCTCTCAACGTTTGGCGTCACAAAGAATGTTGAACGCGCGCTGAGGCAAGACGCTTCCTTCATGGCACGGTATCGCTGCGGAATATGCCGGTGTCGTTCTATCTGACGATACCTCATGGATGAGTATTTGGACTAGTATCTTACGCGGCGATAGGTTGAAAATCGGCTCTATTCGTGCGAGAGATTTTTCTAAATTGGCTTGGAGTGAGAGGCGCGGCGCGCGCGCTTCCGTTAAGTTGTGCCTTGATCCCATTCCTTCAATTCCTTGATGTACTGCTGCAAAATAGCATGCGTTAGCCCTTCACCCTAGCGAAAGGACGCCGCTGATGGCTCGCGTCACCGTTGAAGATTGCGTCGACAAGGTTCCCAATCGGTTCGAGCTTGTATTGCTCGCAGCCCATCGCGCCCGCACCATCGCGGGTGGTGGTGCCATTACGGTCGACCCCGATAACGACAAGAATCCGGTTATCGCGCTGCGCGAGATCGCCGAACTGACGGTCCCGCCTGAGGATATGCGTGAAAGCCTCATTCACTCGATCCAGAAGAACGTCGAAGTGGACGAGCCTGAGGCCGTTGCCGCGCCACTCCTGCCAAGTGATCGCCGGTCCCCGGTGCTGGGTCGCGACGACCAGTCGACCGACACTGTTGTCGATGTCATGACCGAAGAGCAGCTCCTGCGCGGCCTTGAGGCATTGACGCCGTCGGAGCCTTCGGCGACCGGGGGCAGCGGCGGTCCGCGCGAACGCGGCCGTTGATCGCGGGGCGATGACGCCCCCGCACGTCGTGGTGTGCGGTTGCTTGGGTGCGGCGTGCCGCGCGAAGAGGGGGGCAACGGCGGGCACGTTGAAACGCAGTGCTCTCCATGCTGTTTGCCGGTGGTCAAGGAGGCCGCCCGCACATGATGCGTCAGTATGAACTCGTCGAACGGGTTCTGAGTTACGATCCAAAGGCTGACGAGGCGCTGCTCAACCGTGCCTATGTGTATGCCATGCGCGCACATGGCACCCAGAAGCGCGCCGATGGTGCACCCTTCTTTTCCCATCCGCTGGAAGTTGCTGCGATCTTGACCGAGTTCAAGCTCGACGACGCGACCATCGCGACGGCGCTGCTCCACGATGTCATTGAGGACACCGATACCCCCCGCTCCGAGATCGACCAGCTGTTTGGTGGCGAGATCGGTGCGCTTGTCGATGGTCTCACCAAGATCAAGAAACTCGACCTCGTCACGAAGGAGGCGCAGCAGGCGGAGAACTTCCGCAAGCTTCTCGTCGCGATCTCCTCCGACATCCGTGTGTTGCTGGTCAAGCTCGCCGACCGCCTGCACAACATGCGCACCCTCGAGCACAAGAAGCCCGCAAGCCGCCGTCGCACGTCCGAAGAAACGATCGATATCTATGCGCCCTTGGCAGGTCTCATGGGCATTCAGGCGATGCGTGACGAGTTGGAGGATCACGCATTCCGCTGGCTCTATCCCGAAGCCTATGACGCGGTGAGCGGCAAGCTTGCCGAATTACGCAATAAGAACGTCAACCTTGTCGAGGACATTCGCCTTTCGCTCAGTCGTAAACTTGCCGAGATGGGTGTCGAGGCTGAGGTGAGGGGGCGCGAGAAACGACCCTACGCCATCTGGCGCAAAATGCAGAACAAGCAGATCTCGCTCGAACAGCTGTCCGACATCTATGGGTTCCGCATTATCGTTGGCACCACGGACGAGTGTTATCGTGTGCTAGGTGTTGTCCACAGCACGTGGCAGATGGTTCCAGGGCGATTCAAGGACTACATCTCCGTTCCCAAGCGCAACAATTACCGCTCGCTGCACACGACGCTGATCGGGCCGCGCGCGCAGCGTGTCGAGCTGCAGATCCGCACCCGTGAAATGCACGAGGTGGCCGAGTACGGCATCGCCGCACATGCCCTCTACAAGAACGGCATGATGCTCGGTTCGGCGGTGGCCGATGTGGCGCGGGGCGTCGTCACTGATAAGGGGGAAATCTCTGCGCAGATGATCGTAAATGCGCAGGCCAATGGCGCCCACGTCGTTCATGCTCACGCCCCCGAGATCGAGGAGAACCCGTATTTTCGTTTGCGTCAGCTTGTCGGAACACTGCTGGAGGGCTCCAACTCCGAGGAGTTCCTGGAACATACGAAGCTGGAGCTTTTTCACGACCAGGTTTTTTGCTTCACGCCCAAGGGTCGCCTGATTGCCCTGCCGCACGGTGCCACCGCTCTCGATTTTGCCTACGCAGTCCATACCGACATCGGCAACACCTCGGTCAGCGCTTATATCAATGGTCGACGCTCGCCCATCGATACGATCCTGCGCAATGGCGACGAGGTGCAGATCCTGACATCCAAGACCCACCGGCCGCCCCTGGTCTGGGAAAAGTTTGTCGTCACCGGCCGTGCGCGCGGCGCCATCCGCAAGATTGCGCGGGAGGCGGCGCGCCAGCAGTATTCCGAACTGGGCCGCCGTCTGCTGGCGTCGAAGTTCGAGGCCGCCGACGTCGCGTTCTCTGATGAGAAGGTGCGCCGCGTCATGGCGCGTCTCAATCAGAAATCCATTGAGGATCTTTATGCCGCCGTGGCCCGCAACGAACTGGCGCCTTCACTTGTCGTCAAGGCCGTCGCACCTGATGCCCAGCTGCCCGAGCCGGTGGCTCCAGCCCGCCGTCCGCGCAACCGTTACGACACCGTCCAGAACCAGGAAGGCTGGTTCAATCTGTCGAAGGTCATGGGCCTGAAGTTCAAACTCGGCAATATTGCCACGGGCGAGCAGGCTGCCAATTCGGGGGGTGCACCCTCGCGCATCATGCGCTCGGATATGCCCGTGGTGTTCGAGGAGGGAGGTGCCGTTCCAGGCGACCGCATCGTCGGCATTCTGACCCCATCTGATGGAATCCATATCTTCCAGATCCATTCGCCGAGCCTGCAACAGCACGAGCATGACAACTGGATCGATGTGACGTGGGATCTCGACCCTGAACAGCCGGTTCGCTTTCCCGCCCATATTTCCGTGACGGCGCTGAATGAACCTGGATCGCTGGCCGAGATCGCCCAGGTGATCGGTGAGGCCGATGGCAATATCGATAACGTCAAGATGATGCACCGTGGCGCCGATTTCACCGAAATGAAGATCGATCTGGAGGTGTGGGATCTGCCCCACCTCAATCACATCATTGCCGGTCTGCGCCAGAAGGCGGTGGTCAATACGGTTGAGCGGGTCTTCGAATAAGACCCGACGCCATGGCGTTCCGATTGGGTGTGGCTGTTCACCTGCGTCCAGAATATTAGAGCGCCGTGCGATATATCGGAACCAATTCTGTTGCTCAAGCGAAGCGCCGATCCAGAAGGCGAGCGATACAGGCCGTAGTGGTGCTTTGGTTTCGTGTTTGGTCGCATTTTCTGCGACGAACCGGCGTACACTTCGTCAGAAAATACTCGAGTGATGTCACTTGTTGCGCCGCCGCGATCTTTCACAACTCGAATTCCAATGCGTGTCCATGATGACCTTGCCGCCAACGTGTCGGTGCGGCCGGCTGGCCGACCAGCATGTGCGCTTGGCGCAAGCTCCTTTGGCGCAGCTGCCAAAGCCGACCTGACGCGATTGGCCGGCGCGCCAAGGGATCTCATGAGCCCAGGCTCGCGAACTCTCCGCCGCCATCGACACCACCGCCGCCAGGAGGCCTGTTATGCACAATGCGGTTCTGGCAACACGTCGGGTCAGCAGCAATGTCACAAATGACCAGGTCATGTTTCTAATTCCTCTTGTGGAACGCCCAAGCTGGCGTCGGCACTGGCGGGAGCGAGCGTTTGGGCTTTGCCCGCAGTGAGCGGAACCGGTGCCATGCGCCCGAACGAGATGAGCGGTTCAAGCCAGTACGCCAGATGTCGTAGCGGCAACTTCTCTTCCAGTTCCGCAATCAACCGGTCGGCACGATCCCTGGTCATCGCGGCGACGAGAAAACCGCAGCAGACACGCCCGCGCACGCGCTCGCTGATCGTGGCCTCGGCAAAATCATGGCCGTGGCCTTCGGTCCGCATGGTGGTGAACCCGCCGATGGGCGGCGTTGTCTCCAGCAACACTTCAACAATCCGGTC
>JAXGRZ010000208.1:0-4297 GCA_040765305.1 Hyphomicrobiaceae bacterium
ACTCCTTGCCCTTTTCCCCCGTGAAGATACAATTGCGATCAACGGGTTCCTGCATCAGCGGCGCGTTGCGGATCGTCAGTTTGAGGTCCTTCAGCCGATCGGCCACCGCTTCCAGCTCCGGCCCTTCGGGCCGTGACCAGGCAACCTTGACCCAGCCCCGGAAAGCGCCAGCCTCATCATCGCCAGCCGCGGCGCCGAAGTAATCGGCCAGCGCCTCCCACGTATCGATACCGGTGATGATGTTGTCATCCAATCGCTGCTTTGCCTCGGCGTAAAGCGATGCCTGGATGTCCGCCAGCAGTTGTCCGGCCTCGGCGACGAACTGTGTGCGCGCCTTGGTCACAGAAATGACCTTGTCTCCGTCACGCAAACGATCGCGGCGCATGAAGGTGACGTTACCACCCGCGACGTCGCGGCCGCCGACCTCGACGATGACGGGAGCGCCACGGCGCACCCAGGTCCAGCGCTTCTCGGCCGATTTGACCGGCTTGGCATCGACAAGGACGCGAAGACCCGCTGCCTTGAGTTCGCTCTCGATCGACGCACAATAGGCCAACAGCTCTGCGTCTTCGGGCTTGTCGCGCAGCATCGGTACGATAACGATCTGGCGCGGCGCGATTCTGGGCGGCAGGCGCAATCCGTCATCATCGCCGTGGGTCATGATCACGCCGCCGATCAACCGCGTCGAGACACCCCAGCTCGTCGTGTGACAATATTCAAGCTGTCCTTGCGCACTTTGGAACTGGATGTTCTGGGCCTTGGCAAAGTGGGTGCCCAGGTAATGCGATGTGCCCGCCTGCAGCGCCTTGCCATCCTGCATCATGGCTTCTATCGAGTAGGTATTGTCGGCGCCAGGAAAGCGCTCATTGGCTGGCTTTTCACCGGCGATCACCGGCATCGCCAGCACGTTTTCAGCGAACTCACGATAGACTTCCAGCATCTTCAGCGTTTCGCCCATCGCATCGTTGGCATCCGCATGCGCGGTATGACCTTCCTGCCAAAGGAACTCGGCGGTGCGCAAAAACAGGCGCGTGCGCATTTCCCAGCGCACGACGTTGGCCCACTGGTTGACCAGCAGCGGCAGGTCGCGATAGCTCTTGATCCAGCGCTGGAAGGCATCGCCGATGATCGTCTCCGACGTCGGGCGCACGATCAGCGGCTCTTCCAGCTTCGCTTCCGGATCGACGACGAGCTTGCCACCCTCGTTCTTCAAGCGGTGATGGGTGACGACTGCCATCTCCTTGGCGAAGCCCTCGACGTGCTCGGCCTCCTTGGCGATGAAGCTCATCGGAATGAACAGCGGGAAATAGCAGTTCTCGTGCCCGGTATCCTTGATCCGCTGATCAAGCTCGGCCTGAACGCGCTCCCACACGCCCCAACCCCACGGCTTGATGATCATGCAGCCGCGCACCGGGCTCGTCTCGGCCATGTCACCATCGCGGACGATGGCCTGGTACCAATCTGGGAAATTCCCTTCGCGGGTGACAGCGAGCGCGCGTTTGCTCATCGATTGGCCTCGTTGATCGGCTGGCGAGCTGTGGCGGCAAAGCCCCTTGGCATGGCGCCCGGGAGAAACGGGAAATGGCAGTCAAGGCACATCAGCTTCACTCGGATTTTGGCGGCACGGGAACGGTAAGGCACGCAAGCGGCAGGGATCATCGCCCGGAATGGGCGTTGGCAGGCCCTCGCCCCCGCAACAAAAAAGCCTGCGAGCGCTCTTAACGAAGATCGTCCCGGCGGGCAATGGCGCCCCGGTGAACAGCAGGGGATGATGGTCAGGGCAAATTCACCTGCACTCAGGCCAAAGACAGAACGAAATACGCACGCCGCCCGCATCGCTCTCCATCGTCGCGATCCGCAAGGCACCCCACACGCCATCGCGCGCAGCCTTGCCGTCTGCCGCGCCGAGGGCGGATGCAACGAGCACTGACAGCCCCAAGGCATTGGCCTTGACGCGCATCGCCCTGCTCGCCATGCGCATCAGAGCCGAAAAATCGTCACCAAGCGCCGCCCTGACGGCCATGCAGACAATCGGAGCAAACCCCCAGCCCTGCGGACACACCACATCAAAGCGACCCGAAAGGCTTATGTCCTGGATCTCGAGCGCCCGCCCATCGCCCGCGGCTGCACCATCCCCTGCGATCAGCGCAGGGTTTGTCCCCCGCCCCAAACCCCTTGCTGGACTGCCGATATGCACGCTCAGGGCCGGCGCCCGCCAGACCAGCCGTGGCAGCAATACCTCAGATGTGCACGCGCCCGAGACACACGCCAACACCAATTGAACGTCTTCTGGGCTGGCAACCATCAGATCGAGGCCGTGCACTCTTGCACGCACGTCAATAGTCAGGGAAAACGGCGTTGCAGGCCGAAACTGGTAACGCCCGCCAAGCGCTGAAAATCCGGGCGCTTCAAAGGAAAACATGGCCATGGAATCAGCCAAGTCCTCCCCTCGTGCCAGCCACAGTGTTACCGATCCACCACCCGCGCAGCGCCCAGGCAACCCCGCCACGCCGCCACAGGCGACAACGAGGCTGCGGCCCTGCATTTGGGTGCGCACCAACAAGGCCAATTCGCTGTAGTGAAAGCGCACTTCACCCGCAAAGGCCATACCTTCGCGCTGCTCGCAAATGCCTGCCAATGCAAATGCGCCACAAACCATGCCGAGAATTGATGAAAGGCGACTGTTACGCCATTCCACGGCGCATCTTGATCCCGAGGCGCACTTGGCTCTGCGCCAATCGAGTCGCCATTTCTCGCACCACGGGTCCATAAAGACGAATTTACGGCAGAGCTTCGCCCCGGGGGGAAGTGCCGGCCGTTTTGGGCCGCATCAACCAACTTTGGTAAGCAAAATCAAAAAGGCTGTTCAGGCTTCGAAAAAAACTTCTCCAGACGTGACAGCGTGGCGCAGCTTGAGTATGGTGCTCGCGTCAACGGTACGAAAAGGGTCGAAACCATGTTCGGTATGGTAATTGGCTCAAGTCTAGGGAGTGAGCAAACCCGCAATTGAGGGGTTTGCCGACCAATGCGGACAGCACCGACCACAAAGCGGACGTCCGAACCAATATCGAGATTAGGTGAAAAAAGAGCAGGGCCGGCGCACTGGCCCTGCTCTTTTTTTGTTGTGGACTTGAGGGTGCGGCAAGCCTTACGAGCGCGGAAGATCGTGCACGGGCACTTGGAAAGGGAAAGTTTCCGGATCGAGCCAACCCTGCGTCACACCCAACCAGAACAGGGCAAAAAAGATCGAAGCCACCAGCGTATTGATCATGAAGATCCGCAGCAAGCGCGGCCGGGCCGGTGCGCTTTCGGGCGTTCCCGGCACAACCTCTCCCGCCTCGTCTTGCGTGCGAAGCCCAAAGGGTAGCACCGCGAACAACGACAGCCACCAGATGATGAAGTAGATCGCCACCCCGAACGTTAAACTCATCGTGCCTCCTGCCCGCGGTCACCTTGGCGAGAGCACTGTGCCGCGCCTGCACCGATCCTGATGCGGCCGCTCACGCCTGCTCCAGCTCGGTCAAGGTGCCCAGGAAATCCTTCGGGTGCAGGAATAGCACCGGCTTGCCGTGCGCGCCGATCTTCGGCTCACCATCACCCAGAACGCGCGCACCAGCAGCCTTGAGCTGATCGCGTGCAGCAATGATATCGTCGACCTCGTAGCACACATGATGGATGCCGCCATCAGGGTTCTTTTCGAGAAACTTCGCGATCGGCGAGTTGGCGCCCAATGGCTCGAGAAATTCGATCTTCGTGTTGGGCAGCGTGACGAACACGACCGTGACGCCATGATCGGGCTCGGCCTGCGGTTCGGACACATGAGCCCCAAGCGTCGTGCGGTATGTCGCAACGGCTTTTCCCAGATCCTTGACGGCGATGGCGACGTGATTGAGACGTCCGATCATCTGTTACTCCTTGGAAATTGGTTTGCCCGGGTGGGGCACTTGAACCAGGCCCGCGCCAAGCCGGCGGATTTCAACCATCGACCACATTGATGAGTACCTTGACGATGGGCTTCTTGCCCCAGACCTCATGGACGGCGGCACGAACCGATCGGCGCACGGCCTCGCGCACGACTTCAACCTCTCTGAGCTTCTTACCGGGCATACTTTCCAGTGTCCCGTCCACCGCATCGGCAACAATGTCGAACATCTCATCACCCTCGGCGTCGTATTCGGGCACGCCGTCGAGCGCAATCTGCGGATCGCACAACACTGAACCCTTGCGGTTCATCGCAATCGCCACCACCACGACACCGACGATCGCCAGCTTGCGCCGCTTGCGCACCGGGCCCGCA
>JAXGRZ010000209.1:0-4243 GCA_040765305.1 Hyphomicrobiaceae bacterium
AAAACCTTTGATGAACCGGCTTTTACATAGGGACACCAGTATGGTTGGGGATTGTTGTCGCTGTTGGCGCGCGCAGATCGCCCTCGGCGATGCGCCCGCGCGATACTTGCACGTGTCTGCCAATCCGCTATGAGGGCAGCCATGGCCATTCATGATTTCAATGCCCAAAGGCTCTGGCTCGAAGCCGCCCTGACCGAGGGCGGCGAGATCGCGGTGACACGCGATCAGGCCAATTACCTGCGCAACGTGCTTCGTCTGAACGATGGCGAGGAGATCCTGGTTTTCAATGGTCGTGACGGCGAATGGCGCGCCCGCCTGACAACGATAGGTAAGCGTGACTGCACCCTCCACCTCGCGTGCCAGACGCGCCCCCAGACGGCGCCGCAGCAACTTATCTACCTGTTTGCCCCCCTCAAGCGCGCGCGCTTGGATTACATGGTGCAAAAGGCTGTCGAGTTAGGTGTCGGTCGTCTCGCCCCGGTTTTGACCCACCGCACGGTTGCCGATCGCGTCAATCTCGATCGCATGCGCGCCAACGCCATCGAAGCTGCCGAACAGTGTGGGATACTGAGCATTCCCCATATTGATGAGCCGCAAAAGCTGGAGGCGCGGCTGGCAGACTGGCCGGCCGGCACACCGCTCATTTTCTGTGATGAAGGTGCAGAACGAGCCAACCCCGTCGATGCCTTGTCTAATCTTGCCGCGCGCACTCCGGCAGGTTCGCGGGTTGCCGTCGTGATTGGTCCCGAAGGCGGCTTTGATGAGGCAGAGCGCGCGCTGCTCATAGGGCAGCCATTCGTCACGGCTCTCTCGCTTGGTCCGCGTATCATGCGAGCTGACACCGCAGCCGTCGCCGCATTGACCCTCGTCAACGTGATGCTGGGAGATTGGCGTTGAAAGGCGATTGGCATTGAATGAGATGCCGATCGTTGAATTGGCGAGCATCCGGGATGAGCAGGGCAGCGATTTCAAATTTGATATTGTGCAGGTCAGGCCAGTAGCGGGCATTGCCGATCTGTTCCGATCAGCGCCATGATGCTGCCGCACTGCCTGCCAAACATGGCTTCAATCTGCAGCGGTGCAAAATGAGCGCTCAGCATGCCGTTTTTGCTGGTCTTGTCTGCTGTACTGATTGGGGGATATCGAGCAGGGGGTGCGTGTAAGCGGCGGAAGGATGATCGACTGCCGCGGGTTGTGTTTTCTCAAGCACCATATTGAGTTTTGCCTCTGGTTCCCCGTTCTGCGGGCATGGTCCCGAGCACGCGCCCGCGTTTAATTGTTGGGTGCGAGCCTAACTGGATCTGGTAGTGCGTCATGTATCGTTCTTGCGTGGTTGAAACGAAGCCGTTGTGGGCCTTGGCGCATGCCAGGCGTACCACTTGGCGGATGCTGTCGGTTTGTGCGGCTCTGGCAACGGCGGTGTTTGCCCTCACTAATCCCCTCGGTGGGTGTGTTGGCCTGCTCCGTGCCTCTGAAATGCCACGCTTCATCGCCCAGCAGCAGCTTGGCCCATTGCAACAGGCGCTACTCGCCTACACAGCGCAGGGAACCACTGGTGAAGCACCCGATCGGCCCGGTTTCGGTGCCGCAGCTTCGAACCACCACCCTGGAGAGGGGATGCCGCCAGAGCTTCTGGGCGCGCCTCAATTGGTAACAGATCGCCTCAATCAGCTGACGACGACCGAGTTCCGCAGTACGCTCAATGCCGCGCGTCGTGATGCTGGAGAGGCGCGCGCGCTGGCTGATGAGATGAGCCGCAGCGCTGCTGAGATTAAAGACCGCTTCCGCCAGGCGGGCGATCCCGATCTGGCGCGTAAGATGGCGCGTGATGACACCCGATCGCGCCCGGTGATTTTCGAGCCGGCCATCACGCAGATCACTGCCCTCGGACGCGGCGAGGCCGGCGCTATGGGTATCGAGATAGGCCGTGGTGCAGGTAAACTGGCCTCTCACAACAGTGCCGAACGGATCTCAGCGCCCGTTTCCTCAGTGAAGGTTCTGCCAACACGCCGCAATCCTGCTGGATCACAGCCCGTTGAGGCAGGTGTCTTCGATCCGCCGCAGGCGCCTGATGCGCCGATGGAAAATCGGCAGGCGACAGATGTTGTTGAGGCAGTTGCCTCCGCCGTGCGGCCCGCACCCAAACCACTGCCAGGTCTGATGAGCCTGGGTGGCTCCAAGTCAAACCAGACAGCCAGTATCGACCGGGCTGGCCTACCCATTCAGGCCGACATGCCCGCCGCGGGTGTTGTCACCAACTCCCTTCAGGGCCCGGACCTCGCCGCGGAGTCACAATCGTCCAACAACTCGGGGGTGGTGAACAGTGCTGCGGCCTACCATCCGCTTGCGGAAAAAGCGGCTGATGGGGCCACGCCGGTTGAGCCGTCAGGATCCAAACGAACGAGGGCCAAGACCGGCAAATCATCTGCATCCTTATCGGCTGCTGCTGCCTATGGCTATGTACCGCTTTTACCACCCAAGGATCGTGCCGCGAAGCACATCAAAGCCCAATCAGACTCCGCTGTGCCGTTACCGGAGCGCAATGTCGTCAGCGGAGCGAGCCGGGGTGGGCGGGGGCAGTTGGGGCGTAAACCCGCTACGTCGGTGGCAAATTCGGCAATGAAGCCGTCGAGTAGGCCTGTGCCCGCCAGCGCATCTGCACAGCTTGGGGCTGGTGGCAATATCGATGAAAAGAAGGAGGCAACAGGCCTTTTTTCCTGGCTCAAGCCGCTTGGCAAGCCGTTCGAGATGCCACGCGAGATTAAGTCCTATGGTTGGTCGAGCGAGTAAAACCAGGCGAACCGTAAGGGTGCGAAGCCCCGCTGTGTCGTTACCGCCTTCCCCTCACATGGGTTCGGGTCAATAACGAGGCTTGTGCTGCGCCCTGCCCGGTCGCATAACGGCATTCGCGGATAGGCTGGTTCGTGCGCTTGACGTGCCTGAACACTTGTGTCGACTTGCCCTCCCCGCCTGTCAAAGTGATCTTGAGCCAACCAGAAGAACGAGACCCGCATCGATGTCGACCCGCGTTGCAGGCGAAGAAAGCACCATCGTGCGCTCCAAGAATGACCTCGTGGCCTGGATTGCCGCTGGCGAGAAGCCGCGGGCTGATTGGCGCATTGGTACTGAGCACGAGAAGTTCGTTTTCTGCACCCAGACCCACGCTCCGGTGCCCTACGAGGGTGAGCGCGGCATTCGTGCACTGATGAAAGCGATGGTTGCGTGCTGTCGCTGGGTGCCGATCATGGAGGGTGACAACATCATCGCACTGCGCCGGCCTGAAGGCGAGATCGGCGGCACCGTCAGCCTGGAGCCAGGTGGGCAGTTCGAGCTGTCTGGCGCCCCGCTCGTCAATCTGCACGAGACGGCGGCCGAGACCGAAGAGCATCTGCTCGAGGTGCTGCGGGTTGGCAAACAGCTTGGCATCGGCTTTCTGGGTGTGGGTTTTTCTCCCAAGTGGACGTTGGCTGAGACGCCGCGCATGCCCAAGGAGCGCTATGCGGTGATGACCCGCTACATGCCTCAAGTGGGCACTCGCGGCCTTGACATGATGTATCGCACCGCAACGATCCAGGTGAACCTGGACTTTGCCAGCGAGGCTGACATGGTCCGCAAGCTGCGCGTATCGCTTGCCTTGCAGCCGGTTGCAACCGCGCTGTTTGCGTCCTCGCCGTTCACCGAGAGCCGCCCCAACGGCTTCAAGTCGATGCGTTCTGAAGTCTGGCGTGATACCGACCTGGCCCGCACCGGCCTGCTGCCGTTCGTGTTCGAGCCGGCAATGGGCTATGAGGCTTACGTCGATTATGCCCTGTCCGTGCCGATGTATTTCGTCTACCGCGACGGCCGCTACATTGATGTCGCCGGTCGCTCGTTCAAGGATTTCATGGGCGGCCGTCTGCCCGGTCTCGAAGGCGTCTACCCGACACTCGATGATTGGTCAGATCATCTGACGACGCTGTTTCCTGAAGTGCGCTTGAAGCGTTTTCTCGAAATGCGCGGCGCCGATGGCGGGCGTTGGGGGCGCATCGTGGCTCTATCTGCGTTCTGGGTGGGGTTGCTCTATGATGAGACCGCGCTCGCCGGTGCCTGGGATCTCGTCAAGGATTGGACACGTGAGGAGCGCGAGGAATTGCGCCAGAGCGTGCCGCGTCTCGCGCTCCAGACACCTTTCCGTGGTCGAACCGTACGAGATTTGGCGCGGGAGGTTCTAATGCTGTCGCGCATTGGGCTGCGCAACCGGCGT
>JAXGRZ010000021.1:0-20584 GCA_040765305.1 Hyphomicrobiaceae bacterium
ATGTCAGGGCTGTTCGGCGCCAATGCGGTACGCTCCCCCCTTTCCGATGTGCCGACATCGAAGGCGCGTTCTGCTCAGCAGCTGGAAGCAATCATCGAGAACGCCCTGCTGCCTGACACTTTCGCAAATGCCGATGCAGTGCTCGCTGCCATGCAGCCGATAACACCCATCGAAGGCTTCACCCAGGAAGTGATCGTACCTCTCGATGGATCGGTTGACCGCCACCGCATTGTCAAAGTGCTCAATGCCGCGGGGACGATCGGTGCGGTGCATCGCGACGTCAATCGCCCCGAGCGTTATCTCGTTCGGCCGGAGCTGTTCGAATTCCTGTCATCGGTCGCCAAGCGCTCCTTTGAATCGAACAAGGAAAACGTCAAGCTTGCCGAACTCAAGCAGGTGGTGAGCGTGGCTCTGCAACCCGAGATCGGACGCAACGCCGATATTGTTCTCAACAATATGATGCCGATCAACGAAGCGCATGGTTTTTCCTCGCAGATCCGCCTTTCGGATGTGTCTGCCGCAGAACTGCCCGTTGTCCGCAGGGTCTTGAACGCAGGCGCGACCCTGCAATACGTCCAGCACCACGAACCCAGGCGCGAGGGCAAGTCCGCCGACCCTGTGGACCTCTATTTCGTTCACGGTCAGCTCTATAAGACGATCGCGCTCATTTCCGCCAATGCGGTAAGGCCCGCCACGGCCTCTATGCTGCCGCAACCGGCCAGCGTTCCGGCTCTGGAAGGCCCTCCTGATGGGCCACTTCACGGTGGCTCACTCAACGCCGCGATGCAGCAGATCGACAAAGCGCCACCACGCAACATGCCACGCGTGCAGCACTCGTCAAAACCCGAATCGCGCCAGCTCACCCAAGGACCACTATCGCAGCAGGAACAGGAGCATCTGGAGGCACTTTATGAAGATCAGCTGCTCAGCGCACTCGGATTGAATCCTGACATTGTTGGCGCTCGATTAGGGGTGCCTGGTGTGGAGCAGGCTGCCGAAGCGGCGTGGAATGAACTGCAGCAGACTGCGAAAGCCAACCCTGTCTTGTCCGAGCTGATGAAGGTTTCCCACAAGCAACAGCGCAAGGCTCTCGAAAGTGTCTATCGGTCATTGAGGAGTGGTACCGAGAATGACTTCCGCAAGATTATGATTCTGGACCGGGTTAACACCCGCATCGTCGAAGCGCTGCCGGCGATGATGCTGTTTCCCGAAACCGGCCTCATTCGCTATTTGATCGACGAGCTTGAGATTGCTGCCGGTCCCGATGACGGCCACACACCCGAAGACCATCGGTTGATCGGGCGGTTGCGCAACTTCAATGATCTGATGGGTGGTTCCAACCTGTCTGAGGTCGATGATTGGCTGCGCCTTCGCGAAGCGCTGTCCAATCATGGACGCGACTTCCCCCGCATCGTTTCGTCCTACTAGAGCATTGTCCGACGAAGTGGATACCGGTTCGTCGAAGAAAATGCGATCAAACCGAAGAGCTGGAGCGCCGATCCGATTCAATCGGATCGAAAAGTGCTCTAGAGCATTTTCCGACGAAGTGGATACCGGTTCGTCGAAGAAAATGCGACCAAACCAAAGAGCTAGAGCGCCGATCCGATTCAATCGGATCGAAAAGTGCTCTAGAGCGCCGTGCGCCGACCTTCCGGGCCGGAATGCTATTGCGCCAATTTTTTCGCTCCTGGCTGGGCCGTAGCGCTGGGACGCTCGGCGCCAGTCTGCTCGGCGCTGGCCGGGTGTGCCCCGAAGTCATGTGTCTGGCGATAATTCTCGATGTGAATTTTGACGGAAGATCGACTAAGAGTGTCGGGTGTGTAGTCCAACGATCCTTCTGTCCCAATTATTGCGATGACAAATCGAGAAGCTCGCATGCCACAATATTCAGGATTTGGCGCAGAACGTGGTGTCGATGGCCCGCTCGCTGCCAGGGGTGCGGGGCCGGCTCATAACAGCCAGGTGTTGGCGCTGCGCGATCACGGGGGGAACCTGGATGCAGCGATTGCCTCGTTCGGCGGTCAGTTTTCCGATTGGGTCGATCTGTCGACCGGCATCAACCGGGTTCCTTATCCCATTCCAGATCTGCCCTGTTCAATCTGGCAGCGGTTGCCGACCCGTAGCGATTTTGCCAAGCTTTCCGCGGCGGCGCGTGGTGTTTATGGGACTGATGCAGCCGTGCTGGCGGTGGCTGGCGCGCAGTCTGCCATCCAGCTCATTCCCCGACTTTTGCCGCAAGGGCGTGCGCGTGTTCTGGGTCCAACCTACAACGAACATCGCGCCGCATTGGTGGCGCAAGGCTGGGCAGTCAACGAGGTTGCGCGGCTTGAAGAACTTGCCGGAGCGGATCTTGCGATCGTCGTCAATCCGAACAATCCCGATGGCCGCACGCATGCCAAGGAGGCCCTACTCGAGCTTGCTACCCGCGTTGGTCGCCTGGTCATCGACGAAAGCTTCATCGACGCCACGCCCGAGTTATCGCTCGCACCTTTGGTCGATGATCAGCGGTTGATCGTGCTGCGTTCGTTCGGCAAATTCTACGGTCTGGCAGGTGCTCGTCTTGGCTTTGTCATCGGCCGAGGTGATGATATCAGGCGGCTGGCCGAACTGGCTGGCCCTTGGAATGTTTCGGGTGCTGCCATCGAAATCGGGCGGATCGCGCTTGCTGATACAGCGTGGGTGGCGGCAACGGCATCACGTCTCCAGTCCGACGTGATGCGGATGGACAAACTGGCCAAGCAAGCCAGCTTCAAGCTTGTTGGCGGCACGCACTTGTTCCGCCTTTATGATTGCAACGATGCCTCCGCGACCCAGAGGCGCCTGGCCAAGGGCGGTGTCTGGTCTCGCATCTTTCCCTGGTCGCAAAGTTTGGTGCGGCTCGGACTTCCCGGTTGCGAAGCCGAGTGGCGCCAATTCCAAGCGGCGCTTGCTCTTGAAAGCCGATGAAATTCAAATCCGATCTGTCGTGTGACTTCAGGGAGCTGCTGCGCTGGCGGCGCGATGTGCGGCATTTTCTGCCTGAACCCATCGATGAACAGCTCATCGATCAGCTTGAGGCGGATATGGAGCTTGCCCCATCGGTTGGGAATGCGCGACCATGGCGCGTCATCCGGGTCGATAGCGCGGATTTACGGGCGAAGGTTCGCGGCATCTTCGAAGCTTGCAACGCAACTGCGGCGGCGGGCTATGACGATGAACGCCGACGCCAATACCTCAGGCTTAAGCTCGCCGGTATCGATATCGCTCCGGTGCAGCTTGCGGTATTTACCGAGTGCGCACCGGCTGAAGGACATCGGCTTGGACGCCAGACGATGCCGGAAACGTTGCAGCAGTCGACGGCGATGGCGATCTATACGCTGTGGCTGGCGGCGCGCAGCGTGAATATTGGGCTCGGCATGGTGTCGATCCTGGATAGGCGCCGGATGGAGCAGCTGTTTGATGTCCCTGAGACGTGGGTTTTTTCCGCCTATCTTTGTCTCGGAAGGCCGGAGCACGAAGACGACATGCCGCTTTTGCATCGCATCGACTGGCAGCGCAATGTCTCAAGGCGCTGGGTTCGGCGTTGAGCACTACCTTGCAAGGGCGAACAGGGCGGCAACGTCGAGGTGGGTCTCCAGATGAAGTGCGAGGCTGTCGAGTGTCGCCTCAATGTGGGTGGCGTAGGCGTGTGAGGACGTCTGCGCGCCCAGCGACGACAGGAACGCGGCGCGGAATGCGTCGTTGGCGAACATGCCGTGCAGGTATGTGCCGGTTATCCGCCCATTTGCGGAGATGGCACCATCGGGCTGGTGGTCGATCAGCGCGAATGGGCGCGCGCAGTCCGGGCCCGTCGTCTGCCCCATGTGAATTTCGTAACCATCAATGGGGAGGCCACTCGACACATGCCGGGCCTGCGTTCGCGTCAACCGCTTGTCGCCGCACATCGTGGTCTCGACATCAATATGTCCAAGGCCCTCGGATGTGCCCGGCGCGCCTTCGATGCCGTCGGGATCGGCAATCGTGCGGCCCAGCATCTGGTAGCCGCCGCAGATGCCGAGGACGCGACCGCCGCGCCTGACGTGTGCGCCAAGATCTATGTCCCAGCCTTGATTCCTGAGGAAGGCGAGATCTCCACGCGTGGATTTGGTTCCCGGGATGATCACGAGGTCCGCGTCTGCGGGAATTGGCTGGCCGCGAGCAACCACATGTAGGCTGGCGCCCGGTTCCTGCTTCAGCGGATCGAGATCGTCGAAGTTTGCGATGCGTGAGAGCGCCAGCCAGGCGATCTTGATACCGCCTTCACGTGGGCGCGCCTCAAGGTCGAGGGCGTCCTCGGCCGGCAGATCGGCGGCGGGCGGGAAGAACGGCACGACGCCATATCCGCGCCAACCGGTTGCCGCCTCGATATAAGCATAGCCGTCGTCAAACAGGGATGGATCGCCGCGAAATTTGTTGATGATGAAGCCCTCGATGCGTTTTGCATCGGCGGGATCCAGCACGGCTTTGGTTCCGACGATTTGCGCAATGACGCCGCCTCTGTCGATGTCACCGGCAAGAACGACGGGGACGTTTGCATGCTCGGCAAATCCCATATTGGCAATGTCGCCCTTGCGCAGATTTATTTCGGCGGGGCTGCCAGCGCCTTCGACGATGACGAGGTCGGCTGTGCTCTTCAGTCTTGTAAAGCTTTCAAGCACGGCGCCCATCAGCTGCGGTTTGAGGTCCCAATAGGCACGGGCCTTGAGTGTTGCAATCCGATTGCCTTGGACGACGACCTGGGCGCCAGTGTCGGTTTCCGGCTTCAAGAGCACAGGGTTCATGTCGACGATCGCCTCGCGTCCGGCAGCCAGCGCCTGCAGTGCCTGGGCGCGTCCGATCTCGCCGCCGTCGATTGTGACGGCGGCGTTGTTCGACATGTTCTGCGGCTTGAAGGGGGCAACGCGCATGCCGAGCCTGACGGCGGCCCGGCATAGCCCGGCAACGATCAGCGATTTGCCGACGTTGGAGCCCGCTCCCTGGATCATGAGTGCGCGCGCCATCGCTCTTGCCGACCTCAAAATTCCACGCCGGGCTGCGCCTTGATGCCGGAGCGGAACGGATGCTTGATGAGTGTCATTTCGGTGACGAGATCGGCGGCCTCGATGAGTTCGGGCTTGGCGTTGCGGCCGGTGAGGACAACGTGATTGAGCGGCGGCTTTTCTGCGGCCAGAAAGTCAATCACCTCGTTGACGTCGAGGTAATCATAGCGCAGCGCGATGTTGATTTCGTCGAGCAGAACCAGGCGGATCTTTGGATCGCGGATCAGTTCCTTCGCCTTTTCCCATCCCGCGCGCGCGGCTGCGATGTCACGCTGGCGGTCCTGCGTTTCCCAGGTGAAGCCTTCGCCCATGGCATGAAATTGGCACAGATCGCCGAAGGTGCTGCTCAACAAGCGGCGTTCACCTGTGTCCCAGGCTCCCTTGATGAATTGCACGACGGCGCAGGGCATGTCATGTGCGATGCACCTGACGATCATGCCAAAGCCCGCCGACGACTTGCCTTTGCCTGTACCGGTATGAACGATGATGAGCCCTTTCCCATCGAACTTCTCGGCCATGATCTTGTCGCGGCTGGCTTTGACCTTGGCCTTCTTGGCATTGTGTTTGGCGTCGGCATCGGTCGCGTCTGGCATCAGTTCCTCCGAATTGGCGCATGAGTGCGGTCTGGATTGTGGCACGTTCTCGGGCGCTCCCGTGACTAAATCGTTGGGATTCACTTTAGAGTTCCCAAGTGCGGATCTGTAAACCACGCCTTCAAGTGAACTGGGATCGCGAGAGTTGCAATGATCGCTTCAACAAAATTGATGGGCCGCGCGACTTCTATCCCCAGATGCGCCATCCTTGATGTGGTTAAGGGTCCCGACAGGCATCTGCGCATGAGGTGTGAGCCGCGCCGACATGCAAGCCTTGCGCGCGCGAATAACCCTGCTGGCAAGAGCGATTGCGGTGAAGTGTCGGGCTTGCCGTTAGTGCGGATATGACGCTGGCGGGTGGGCTCTCTTTTCAGGCATTAACACGATCATGTCATGTCATGTCTGGATGGGGGCTATTCCGCCCAATTGGCGGACCGACCCGGTTTCTGAAAACTCGGTGTATTGTGCTCTTGTGACATATCAAGTATGATTATTGTGATGGTGCCTCGCGAGCTGTTTGGGCTCAAGGGGTTTAATAGGGAATGTGGTGAGATGGCGAGGCCATCGATTCCACGGCTGCCCCCGCAACTGTGAGCGGTGAGCGACCTTGATTAAGTCCACTGGCCTGAGGACTGGCCGGGAAGGACCAAGGAAGCTACGACCCGCAAGCCAGGAGACCTGCCATCCAAACTTTTTATCTGGGCGGGGTGTCCTGGAGAGTTGCGCTGGCAGTCTTTGGTTATATGCCGACGTCCCTCTTCGCCCGATCCAAGCGCGCGGAGGGCGTTTTTTTATGGAATGCACGGCTTGCCTGCGAGTCGGTTCAGGATGCCTGTCGACGACAGTCAGCCGTATGACCGGACAGCCCTGGCGTAGGGCATCTCGCGTTGTGACTGATTTTATTCATTCGATTCGACGCGTCGATCCGTTCCTCTCTCCCAAATTCGAAATCTGCGGCATAGGTGGCTCTAGAGCATTTTCCGACGAAGTGGATACCGGTTCGTCGGAAAATGCGACCAAACAAAAGCGCTCTAGAGCTGCGCAAGCGGGTGCACATCTCGTTATCGCGATGCGCATGCATGCGTGCAAAACTTTTGTGGCGTGGACACCGATGCCGAAGCTGCAGTTCGCAGGTTGCGGGGGCGATCTTCAGGAGAGCTGCAGCGGCCATGCCTGACGGCAACGGGTGGTATCTCGGGTGCGCGAGAAACAGTCTTTGCCCGCTTTGATCAGGTTCCTACTCACAGTCTGAACCAACCCATCCAAACAGCTCATCATTCAGCCTAACCCAAGGAGAATGTCATGCACATAGAACCCGGCCTTGTTGATGCTTCCAAAATTGCCCTCAGTTATGCAACGGCGGTGACCGCCGGTGGGTGCGTCTTGAAGCTCGCCTGGAATAGCTTGCGTGAGGCGGGCGTCACGGCACTGGTTGGCCGTGCCATTGCTGCAACGGCTTTGGTGTTCTGCTTCTTCCAGATCTTGCCGCACTATCCGGTTGGCGTGTCGGAGGTTCATTTCATCTTTGGTTCGACGTTGTTCTTGTTGTTTGGGGCAGGTCCCGCCGCAATCGGCTTGGCGCTCGGTCTGCTCATGCAGGGGGTGTTCTTTGCGCCCTTTGACCTGCCGCAGTACGGCATGAACGTGACGACGCTGCTGGTGCCGCTGTTTGCCTTGTCTCTTCTGGCTAAGCGTATCATTGCAGTCGACACGCCTTATGTGGACCTCAAGTATACGCAGACGCTGGCGCTCTCGACGGCATATCAGGCTGGCGTTGTCGCCTGGGTTGCTTTCTGGGCCGTCTACGGGCGCGGGTTCGAGGCCGCCAACTTGCAGTCGGTGGCAATGTTCGGCGGCGCCTACATGCTCGTCATTGTGGTCGAGCCGCTGGCTGACCTGGCGGTCCTGTTCATCGCCAAGCAACTGCGCAGCCTCACCAGCAATGGTCTGTTTGCCGCTCGCCTGCATCACGCCGCGGCCTGAACGAAACTGGCGTGGCGCCTTCGGTTGGGGGCGCCACCCATAACTTGTCTGCAATACTCATCGCGGCTTCACACAGAAACAGGAACATGAGCACCACTTTGCATGTCTGTGTTACATGCCGGGCGGGCCAGCCGGTAATCGAGGGCGAGCCGTGTGCTGGCCAACGGTTGCTGTCGGCACTGTTGCGCGCGCCGCTGCCTGAAGGCGTTGAAATCGTGCCCGTTGAATGTCTTTCGGCCTGCTCGCGTGGTGCGACGGTCGCCCTTTCCGCGCGTGGGCGCTGGAGCTATGTTTATGGCGATCTCACCGAGGATGACGCCGCTGATGTGCTTGCCGGTGCCGCTGGCTATGGCGCAACCAGCGATGGAATCGTGCCATGGCGGGAGCGTCCGGAGATTTTTCGCAAACAATCGATCGCGCGTATTCCGCCCCTGAAGGACGCCGCTGAATGACTGATTTCGCCAAGACGCCCGTTACCGTCATCACCGGCTTTCTCGGCTCGGGCAAGACGACGCTCATCCGCCACCTCATGAGCAACGCCGGTGAGCGCCGTCTTGCTGTGCTGGTCAACGAGTTCGGCAGTGTTGGTGTTGATGGTGACATTTTGAAATCGTGTGCCGATGAAAGCTGCCCTGCCGAGAATATCATCGAGCTTGCCAACGGCTGTATCTGCTGCACGGTGGCTGACGATTTCATTCCGACCATCGAGAAGTTGATGGCGATGCCGCGTAAACCCGACCACATCCTGATCGAGACATCCGGGTTGGCATTGCCCAAGCCGCTGCTCAAGGCGTTCGACTGGCCGGAGATCCGCTCGCAGATCACGGTTGATGGCGTCATTGCGCTTGCCGATGCGGAGGCGGTTGCCACGGGCCGCTTTGCGTCCGACGTCGAGGCGGTTCAGCGCCAGCGCGAAGCCGATGAGAGCATCGATCACGAAACCCCACTGTCGGAAGTGTTCGAAGATCAGATCTCGTGCGCCGACCTTATCCTTTTAACGAAGTCCGATCTTGCCGGTGAAGATGGCGTGGCGATCGCGCGTGGCGTGATTGAGGGGGAACTGAAGCGGCCCCGGCCGATCCTGACCGCGATTGAGGGGGTTGTCGACCCGCGCATTGTTCTGGGACTGGGTGCGGCGGCCGAGGATGACATCGAAGCGCGTCCGAGCCACCACGATGGTGAAGCTGAGCACGAGCATGACGATTTCGACAGCGCCATTGTTGTGCTGCCGGAGATTGATGATCCCGAGGCACTCGCAGACCAGATCAAGCGCCTCGCACGCGAGCACAACATCCTGCGTGTGAAGGGCTATGTGGCGGTTGCTGGCAAGCCGATGCGGCTGCTGGTTCAGGCCGTCGGGGAGCGGGTGCGCTGGCAGTACGATCGCCCCTGGGGGGCAGGCGAGCGCCTATCGCGCCTTGTGTGTATTGGTGAACACGATCATGTCGATCCCTCTGCCATTGCGCGGCAGCTCGGCGGAGCGCTAACGGAGGGCTGATCCTTGCACGTCGTCTTCCGTGAGCGTCATGGGCTGGAAGAAACAGAAGTTCCCTTCGATGTTGGCCAGGACCCGGCCGACATCGTCGTGCTTTCTTTTTCCGACAGCGACCTCGGGGCGTTTGCGGCTGGCTGGCGGCGCGCGGCAGGAACGCTGCCATCGGCGCGGCTTGCCAACATCGTGGCGCTGCGTCACCCGGTTTCCGTTGATACCTACATCGAGAAAACGCTGCACGGGGCGAAGGCGATCCTGATCCGTCTCATCGGTGGTGAGGCCTACTGGCCTTATGGACTGGAATCGATTCATCGCCTGGCAAGAAGAAAGGGTATCGCACTGGCGGTGCTTCCAGCCGATGGGCGTGTGGATGCGCGGCTTGATGCGTTGTCGACCCTGCCAGTTCCGCTGCTGCGGCGTCTATCTGAGCTTTGCGATGCCGGTGGTGCCATCGCCGCGCAGGTGGCGCTGAGCGAGTTGGCCTTGGCCGCCGGCCTTGCCGTGGGGCTGGTGGCGGGTGAGCCCGCAGTTCCCGAGTATGGCTTATATGATCCTGATCGCGGTCCGATCCAAACCGCCGACATAACGGTTGGAGACAGGCCGCTGGCGCTTGTCGCTTTCTACCGCGCCTATTTGACGGCTGCGGATATGGCGCCGGTCGATGCGCTCATCAGCGCGCTGCGCGATGGTGGACTTGCAGCTTATGGCGCCTTTGCGCCCTCGCTGAAGGCGGCCGGCGCCCGCAACTGGTTGCAAGCCACTGTTGGAAAATTGCGTCCGGCTGCCATCGTCAATACAACCGCGTTCTCCGCACGCGATGAGAGCGGTGCAACGCCCTTTGATACGGCCGATTGCCCGATTTTCCAGGTGGCGTTGTCGTCGGCGCAAAAGCGCGAATGGGTGGCAGCCGAGCGCGGTCTGTCACCTGCTGATCTGGCCATGCATGTGGTGTTGCCTGAGGTGGATGGACGGATTTTGACGGGCGTCATCAGCTTCAAGTCACCTGAGCCGCGTGACGCCGATCTCCAGTATTCGAGGTTCGTGCATCGGGCCGATCGCGAGCGCGTGGCGGCAAGTGTCAATCGCGTTTTGGGCTGGAGGCGGTTGGCGGCCACTGCGCCTGAGGAACGTCGTATTGCGATTGTCCTCTCCACCTATCCTGGTCGCGGCTATCAGATGGCGCATGCGGTTGGCCTTGATACGTTGGCTTCGACGCACGCGCTGCTCGATGATCTGGCGAGTGAGGGATATGCTGTTTCCCAACCGTTGCAGCCGCTAGCTGAACTCGCGACACGTTCGCTGGCATGGCCGGTGTCGTGCTATCTGGATGCCCGCGAGGCGCTTCCCGTGGCGCTTCGCGAAGCGCTCGATATGGCGTGGGGGGCGCCCGAAGACGATACAGCGGTCCATGACGGGGCATTCCATTTCCAAGTCATCGAAGCTGGCAATACGATTGTCGCGCTACAACCTGAGCGTGGCGAAACGCGCACGCGCGAGGCTGACTATCACGACGTCTCCCGCACGCCGCGCCACAGCTATGTCGCGTTCTATCTCTGGCTCAGAAAGCGCAACATTGATGCGCTGGTACATCTGGGTGCACACGGCACGCTCGAATGGCTGCCCGGCAAGGCGGTGGCGCTCTCGTCGCAGTGCTGGCCGGAGGCGCTGATCGGCGCGACGCCGGTCATCTATCCCTTCATCGTCAACGATCCGGGCGAGGCTGCGCAGGCCAAGCGGCGAATCGGCGCGGTCACCCTCGGTCATCTTCCCCCGCAGCTGACCCAATCCGAGACCCCAGCCGTTCTGGCGCCTCTTGAGCGTCTGCTCGATGAGTACTCCAATGCCGATGGGCTTGATCCGGCGCGACGCAAACGTCTTGTCGACAGCATACGCAACGAGGCCCGCGCAGTCGGCGTCGAGCGTGATCTTGGACTGGAGCCGCATGCGAGCCCCGCTGAGGCGATCACCCGTATCGATCGCTTCGTCTGCGACATCAAGGACAGCCAGATCGGCAGCGGCCTGCACGTCTTCGGACGCGGGGAGGGCGGGGAGCCTGAACGTGCCGGACTGCTCGCAGCGCTGGCCGGCAAGCGTGTTGCCGCAGGTCCGGCCGGCTCGCCCTGGCGGGGCCGCGCGGATGTGCTGCCGACCGGACGCAACCTTTTTTCGATCGATCCGCGTGCGGTCCCCTCGCCAACGGCCTACGCACAAGGTGTCAAGCTGGCCGAGGAATTGATCCGCCGTCACCTGCAGGACCACGGTGAATGGCCGCGCGCTGTCGTCGTCGATTTGTGGGGTTCGGCAACCATGCGCACTGCGGGTGAAGACTTCGCCATGGCCATGCATCTGGCCGGATTGAAGCCGACCTGGGATCACGGCAGTGGTCGCGTCGCCGGGTTTGAGGTTATCGCGCCAGCGCTACTGGGCCGCCCGCGCATTGACGTGACGCTGCGCGTGTCGGGACTTTTTCGCGATGTCTTTCCCGGGCTCGCTCAGCTCTTTCAGGCTGGTGTTGATGCGCTTGGCGAACGTATCGAGTCCGACGGCGAAAATCCCTATAGGCGTGGTGAGGCGCGCGTGTTTGCTCCGGAGCCTGGCCGGTATGGTGCCGACATGGGCGGGCTCATTGACGACTACACCGAGGAAGCACGCCGGGCCGCAGGTGAGGCTTGGATCGCGGCGTCGAGCTTTGCGATCGGCAGGGATGGCAGCGTGCGCCGGGACAGAGATGCGATCGAAGCGCGCGTAGCCGCGGCTGATGCGTTCGTTCACACCCAGGATCTGCCGGAGACGGATCTATTGCTTGCGTCAGACTATGCGGTGCACGAAGCTGGGTTTGCCGCTGCCGCGGCGCGCTTGGCCAATGGTGCAAACCAACGGCGCGCCAGCCTCTATCACCTTGATGCGACGCGGCCAGAGCGTGTGCAGGCGCGCACTTTGACTGAGGAAATCGCCCGCGTGGTGCGCGCCCGTGCAATCAATCCAAATTGGATTAACGGCATGATGCGTCATGGATTTCGTGGTGCAGCAGAGATTGCCGCGACGCTCGACCATATGGGCGCTTTCGCCCACCTCGCCGGCGTCGTACCATCACACTTGTTCGATCTTTATCATGAAGCCACCTTGGGGCGCGATGATGTCGTCGCTTTCATGGCGCGTGAGAATCCTGCCGCGCTCGAAGCGCTTCATTCAACTTTCCGGCGCTTACACGACGCGCAGCTCTGGGCGACGCAGCGCAACTCTATTGTCGCCTGCATGGAGGATAACCGGTGAGTAGTCCATTCGAGATCAAGGGGTGGTGCCCTGGTGCGTTGCGTCCAATGGAGAGCGGAGACGGGTTCGTCGTGCGGGTTCGCCCACATGCGGGTACGCTCACAGCCGCTGAAGCTGCGGCCATCGCCACGGGCGCCCGGCTCTACGGCAACGGTCTCATCGACCTGACATCGCGCGCCAACGTGCAATTGCGCGGGATCAGCGAAGCGACGCATCGTCCGTTGATCGAACACCTGGCGGCAGCCGGCCTGATTGATGGGGACGTCGCGTTGGAAACGCGCCGTAACATTGTCGTAACTCCGTTTGGGACGGGAGAGGTGCGCGCGCAAACGCTTGCCATCGCCGCCAGTCTCGAAGCCGCGTTGGCCAGCGCTCCATCCCTGCCGGGCAAGTTTGGTTTCGCCATCGACACCGCAGAGCGGCGCGTTCTGGCCTTGACATCGGCCGATATTCGCATCGAGCGTGACGGTTGGGGCGGGCTTATCGTGCGTGCGGACGGTGCACCGACTGGCCGCAGCGTGACGGTTGAGGATGCCGCCGAAATTGCATTGAGGCTGGCGCGTTGGTTCGTTGACAGTGGTGGCGTCAGCGAAGGCCGGGGCCGTATGGCGCGGCATCTGAAGCGGGGTGCCCAGATTGATCGTGCGCTGTCGGGAAGCGTTGAGCCTGCCGCTGCCCAACCCCCAAGTCAGCCTGGTGGCGTGCGTGAGGGTCTGTTGGTCGGGGCCGAGTTCGGTCAGGTGCGGGCTGAAACGCTTGAGGCGCTGGCTCGGCGCTGCAGCGCGCTGCGTGTTACGCCGTGGCGCATGCTGCTGCTTGTCGATGCTGTCAATCCGCTCGGCATCGCTGATCTGATGACCGTGCCCGATGATCCGCGCTTGCGGGTGACCGCCTGCACGGGCGCGCCCGGGTGCCCCCAGGCGCTGGCGCCGGTTCGTGACCTTGCCCGTTCTCTCGCACCGTTCGTGCCGGTCAATGCACATCTGCATGTGACGGGGTGTGCGAAAGGCTGTGCGATGCCGGGTGCTGCACCGTTCACCTTGCTGGCAACGCCGCACGCGTTCTCGCTGATCTTGAACGGCTCGGCACAGGCTGAGCCGGTGCGTACTGATCTTGCCGGCGATGCACTTGTCGCCAATCCCTCACTCGTCTTTGAGCCCGCCTGATGCCCCACAGCTATGAAACGAACGGGGCGAAGATCTATGCCCAATCGTTTGCGACCATTCGCGCCGAAGCAGACCTTGCCCGCTTCCTGCCTGATGAAGAGCCGGTGGTTGTTCGCATGATCCATGCCGCTGGCCTCGTCAGCTTGGAGCAGTTCGTGCGCTTCACGCCAGGCATGGCGGTTGCAGCACGTGTCGCACTGCGCCAGGGTGCACCGATCCTGTGCGACGCGCGCATGGTTTCGGAAGGCATCACCAGGGCGAGGTTACCTTTCGATAATGCGGTTATCTGCACGCTTCACGATCCGGCCGTCCCCGAGCTTGCGCAAAAGCTTGGGACAACCCGCAGCGCCGCGGCGCTCGAGCTGTGGCGGGCACACCTCAAAGGCAGCGTTGTGGCCATTGGTAATGCGCCAACAGCTCTGTTCCACCTGCTCAACATGCTGGAACATCCGGCCTGTCCGCGCCCTGCTGCGATCATTGGCTGCCCGGTCGGTTTCGTTGGTGCGGCAGAATCGAAGGCGGCATTATGGGCCGATCCGCCCGCACCCGCATTGATCGTCGAGGGACGTCTTGGTGGTTCGGCGGTGACCGTTGCGGCCGTTAATGCACTTGCCAGTCAGAAGGAATGATCGCGCGAATGGGCAAAGTGATTTGTGCCGGGCTTGGTCCGGGTGATCCCGACCTGATGAGCGTGCGGGCAGCGCGTGCGGTGAGCGCCGCGCGCCAGGTTGCCTATTTCCGCAAGAAGGGGCGGCAGGGTAATGCCCGGCGCATTGGCGAGGGGCTCCTGGCAGATGGCTGCATCGAACATGCCATGGAATATCCCGTTACGACCGAGATTCCTTTTGACGATCCGCGCTACGTCGATGCGCTGGCGAACTTCTACGATCATTGGGCCGCACGGCTTGTCGATCTGGTGCAAAGTGAAGACCTGGTCGTGCTGTGCGAGGGCGACCCGTTCTTCTTCGGATCCTTCATGCATCTCTATATCCGCCTGCAAGGACAGGTCGAAGTGGAGGTTATTCCCGGCATCACCGGTATGACCGGCTGCTGGAATGCAGCAGGGTTGCCCGTAGCCTGGGGCGATGACGTGTGCACGGTGCTGATGGGCACACTGGGCGAAGACAAGCTGGCGCAGCACATGACAATGTCGGACACGATCGTTGTCATGAAGACCGGCCGCAACCTGCCAAAGGTGCGTCGCGCGCTTGCAACTGCGGGTCGGCTGGAGGAGGCGTGGCTGGTGGAGCGAGGCACCATGATGGGTGAGCGGGTCGTGCGTCTTGTCGATACCGATACGGTCGACTGCCCCTACTTTGCCACCGTTATCGTTGCCGGTAATGGTCGTCGACCGACGGTGGGCGAATGACCGGCTGGCTTAGAATTGTCGGGCTTGGCCCTGGCGCCGATGTCATGATCACGCCGCAGGTGAGGGAAGCTCTTGCCGATGCGAGCGACGTTTATGGCTATGCAACCTATGTGAAGCGGATCGCGCCGCGTGCGGGTCTGGTCGTGCATCCCTCGGACAATCGCGAGGAACTGACGCGGGCACGCGCTGCGCTTGCGGCAACAGCGGCCGGGCGGCGCGTCGTGATTGTGTCGAGTGGTGATCCTGGCGTCTTTGCGATGGGGGCTGCTGTCTTCGAGGCGATGGAAGACAACGAGCATTGGCAGCGCCTCGATGTTGCGGTTCTGCCTGGAGTGACTGCCATGCTTGCGGCGGCGGCAGCGGCAGGTGCGCCACTCGGTCATGATTTTTGCGCCATCAACCTGTCCGATAATCTGAAACCTTGGCGCCTCATCGAGAAGCGTCTTGCTCTTGCCGTGGAGGCGGATTTCGCCATTGCAATCTATAATCCACGCTCCAAGTCCAGACCTGAAACGTTCAACGCTGCACTTGATGTGATCGCGCGGGCTGGTGGCGCTGACCGCCTCGTCATACTCGTGCGAAACGCCGGCCTTCCTGACCAGGTCGTGATGAGCGGTCCCCTCAATGAGATCGAAGTGGACAGCATTGATATGCGCACGCTGGTCATCGTCGGAAGTTCGGCAACGACGCGCGTGGGACGATGGGTCTATACGCCGAGACGCGCATCATGATCATGATCGAGCGCAAGCCACGCCATCACCTCTTCGACGGTTTCGACGGTGGTCCGCGGGGGGATTGTCGGCCGGGCAATCATCGTCACGGGCAGATGCAGCGCGCGTGCCGCCGCGATCTTGGCGCCGGCCGTGGCGCCGCCAGCATTCTTGGAGACCACCCAACCAATACCGTGGGCGCGCATCAGCTCCATGTCGCTGTCGATTTTGAAGCCGCCGCGCGCGATCACCACATCATGGTGCGGCAACGCGATCAGGTCGCGTGGTTCATCGACGAAGCGCAGCAGATAGTGGTGCTCGGGGCGGGCGGCGAAGGCGGCGATGTTCTGGCGACCAATGGCGAGGAAAACGCGCGTTGGTTGCGGCGGCAGGCTCTCGATCGCGGCTTCGACGTCGGCGACGTGCCGCCAGTCGTCGCCGGCCTGCTGCATCCAGGGTTTGCGCTCGAGCGCGATAAGATGTGTTGTCGTCATCGTCGCGGCGGTAATTGCATTGCGGCTCATGCCTGCGGCGAAGGGGTGGGTTGCATCGATGATATGCGTGATACCTTCGGATGCGATGTAGGTGGCAAGGCCTTCGACGCCGCCGAAGCCACCGATACGCATCGCCAGCGGCTGGGCGATGGGGTCGTTGGTGCGCCCGGCGTAGGAGAAAATGGCATCGATGCGTGTTTTGGCCAGCGCAGCCGCGAGCCGGCTCGCTTCGCTTGTGCCGCCAAGCAGCAGTACGCGCATCACGTTGCACACCTATCTGGTTGGTAGAACATGAAACCCTGGCTTTCAATCATCGGCATTGGTGAGGATGGCCTTCAAGGGCTCAGCGTTGCCAGTCGCTGCGCTCTTGACAAGGCTGATATCGTATTTGGCGGACCACGTCATCTGGAGCTTGCACAAGCGGGTGCGCGCGGCCGCCCGTGGCCGCTGCCATTTTCGGTTGAGCCGGTGCTCGCCTGTCGTGGCAAGCGAGTAGCAGTGCTGGCTTCAGGAGATCCCTTCTGGTACGGCGTTGGCGGTACGCTTGCGCACCATATCGAACCGAATGAATGGCGTGCCTATCCTGGCGTATCGACATTCTCGCTGGTTGCGGCCCGCCTGGGTTGGCGGCTTGAGGAAACGCATTGCCTGGGGCTGCACGCTGCACCCTTTGATCGGCTCGCGGTGCATGCTGCCGATGGCAACAAGGTGATCTGCCTGGTGCGCGATGGTTCTGCTGTCGGCGAGCTTGGTGAATGGCTATCGCACAAGGGCTTTGGCGCCAGCCAGGCGCGTGTGTTCGAGGCGATTGGCGGGCCGCATGAGCGTTCTCACAGTTGCGAGGCCGGGGCACTCGCGCATGGTGAATTCGGTCCGCTCGTGGCGGTTGCTCTTCATATGCGCGGCGGCAAGGGGCGTATCTGCTCGAGCGGTTTGCCAGATGATGCATTTGACAGTGACAGCCAGATCACCAAGCAGCCGGTGCGGGCGGTGACGTTATCGATGCTGGCTCCGCGCGTTGGTGAGCGGCTGTGGGATATTGGGGCGGGTTCAGGCTCGATCGCCATAGAATGGTTGCTGGCAACAGGGGGGCGTGGTGAGGCGATCGCTATCGAGCGACGCGCCGATCGCGCTGCCAGGATCCGCGCCAATGGCGCCATGTATGGGCTCGCCGATGGGCTCACGGTGATCGAGGGCGAAGCACCCGCCGCACTTGTTGGTGTTGCACGCCCGGATGCCGTCTTCGTTGGTGGTGGCGCCAGCGAGGGCCTGCTTGAAGCGATTTGGAATAGCGTGCCGGCAGGAACGCGCGTCGTCGTCAATTCCGTCACGATGGAGACCGAGGCGCTGCTGACCGAGTGGTCCAGCGTGCATGGCGGCGCGCTTTTGCGCATCGAGCTTGCCCACGCCACGCCGCTGGGGAAAAAGCGAGGCTGGTCGCCGGCGCGGCCGATCGTACAGTGGAGCGTTACGACATGACCGTTCATTTTATTGGCGCTGGTCCGGGCGCCGCCGATCTCCTGACGCTGCGAGGGCGCGACCTGATTGCAGCCTCACCGGTCTGCCTTTACGCCGGATCGCTGGTGCCCGAGGGCGTGCTGGCGCACTGCCCGCCGGGTGCGCGCATCATCAACACTGCACCGATGTCGCTCGACGATATCATCGATGAGATCCGGCGTGCCGATGGCGAAGGACATGACGTGGCGCGTCTGCATTCGGGAGATCTTTCAGTTTGGTCGGCGATGGGCGAACAGTTGCGCCGGCTCGATGGGCTGGGCATCTCCTATGATGTAACGCCGGGTGTGCCCTCGTTTGCGGCGGCGGCGGCGGCGCTCAAATCCGAGTTGACGTTGCCGGGATTGGCGCAGTCCGTCGTGCTGACCCGCACCTCCGGACGGGCAACGGCAATGCCCGCGAAAGAGGACCTTGCGCGTTTTGCCGCAACGGGCTCGGTGCTCGCGATCCACCTATCGATCCATGTCCTTGACCGTTTGGTTGCGGAGCTGACGCCGTATTATGGAGGCGATTGCCCTGTTGCGATCATGTGGCGCGTGAGTTGGCCCGATGAACGCATCGTCCGCAGCACATTGGGCAACGTTCTTGCGGACGTTGGCGAGGCGCGCGGGCGCACCGCATTGATACTGGTCGGCCATACGCTGGGCGCGCGTGAGTTCGCCGAGAGCCGCCTTTATGCCGATGACTACGATCGTCGCTACCGGCCGCGCGGAACCTCTCCCAGATTCCCGGAGGGGGAATAATGCCGGGTGCCACAGCTTCATTGCCGCCGGGGCTGATTATCTCGGCGCCATCTTCTGGAGCCGGCAAGACGACACTGACCCTGGGGCTGGCGCGCGCTTTGACGCAACGCGGCCTCACGGTGCAGGCATTCAAGTGCGGCCCTGATTACATTGATCCGGCATTTCATCGCGCAGCAACGGGACGGTGTTCCTTCAACCTGGACAGTTGGTCCATGAGCAAGGAGACGATCGCATCGCTCGTTGCGCGCGCGCGGGGTGCCGATCTCGTGCTGGCCGAAGGCGCGATGGGACTGTTCGATGGTGTTGCTGGCGTGGGAGGCGCGGGAAACGGATCGAGTGCGGATATCGCAGCGCTTACCGGCTGGCCGGTCATCCTGGTTCTCAACTGTGCCGCGCAAGCGCAAACGGCGGCGGCAGTGGCCACCGGCTTGGCGCGATTTCGCGCAGGTGTTGATGTTGGCGGCGTGATTCTCAATCGCCTCTCGGGAGAGCGGCATGCGAATCTGGTGGCCGATGGATTTAAGGAAACAGATCTGGCTGTTCTGGGATGCGTGACGAAGCAGATGGATATCGCGATGCCCGAGCGGCACCTGGGTCTCGTTCAGGCCGAGGAGACAGCTGCGCTCGATGAGGTGCTCGATGTGATGGCAAGGCTTGTCGAGGCGCATGTGGACCTTGATGCGATCGTTGCGGCGGCGCGGCCCTCGTTGCTTGCGCCTTCGGCTGTTCCCGCGATCGTTCAGGCGATACGCCCGCCCGGAACCCGCATCGCTCTCGCACGAGACGCGGCATTCTCGTTTACCTATCCCCACATGATTGAGGCATGGCGCTCGGCTGGTGCCGAAATAATTCCGTTTTCGCCGCTTGCCGACGAAGCGCCCGCTGCTGACGCGGATGTCGTTTGGTTTCCCGGAGGCTATCCGGAGTTGCACGCCGGCACGATTGCCGGCGCAATGTGCTTTATGGATGGCTTGCGATCATTTGCGCAAACGCGCCCAGTGCATGGCGAATGCGGTGGCTACATGGTGCTGGGCGAAACTTTGATCGATAAGGAAGGCGTGCCGCACGCGATGGCGGGTCTATTGCGGGTCGTCACATCCTATGAACGCCGCCAGCTGCATCTGGGCTATCGCGCTGCCGAGCTTCTTGCACCGATGCCAGGCTATGACGTGGGAAATACCCTGCGCGGTCACGAGTTCCACTATTCGACACTTGTCGAGGAGCGTGACGAACCGCTGGCGCGCGTTACAGATGCCATGGGCCATCCCGTTGCGGGGAGCGGCTCGCGGCGCAGCAACGTTACTGGAACCTTCTTTCACCTTGTCGCGGAGGGCTTATGAAGCGACCCTCGATCGAGCTCGATCTTATCGGTATCGGAACGGGAAACCCGCAACATCTGACGCTGGAGGCGGTGAAGGCGCTCAAGGGTGCGGGTCTGGTTCTGGTGCCGCTCAAGGGCGATGCAAAGGGCGATCTTGCCAAGGTGCGCCGGGCAATTCTCAGCGAGCATGTCGACAGCGCGCAAACTGAGATTGTCGAATTCAAGATGCCGGTCCGTGATGCGGCAGATCCCGACTATCGCGCTGGCGTCGAGCGCTGGCATGAGGCGATTGCGGCGGTCTGGAAGCGTGAGATCGAGGCGTGGTGCACGCGCGCCTCCCAAATACCAGCGCGCGTTGCGTTGCTGGTTTGGGGTGATCCTTCGCTCTACGACAGCACGCTGCGCATTGCTGAGCGCTTGCGGGCAGCGATGGATCTTCAGGTGCGTGTGATTCCTGGATTGACGTCGATCCAGGTGCTGACGGCCGCGCACGCAATTCCGTTGAACGAAATCGGCGAGAGCGTCCTGATCACCACAGGACGGCAGTTGCGAGAGGGTGGCTGGCCTGAGTGCGCAGACACACTCGTCGTGATGCTCGACGGTGAAACATCATTCGTGCACGTGCTGCCAGATGGAATCTCGATCTGGTGGGGTGCCTATCTCGGACTTGAACAGGAGTTGATCATCGCCGGTCCCCTGGCGGACTGCAGCGCGCGCATTGTCGAGACGCGAGCCAAGGCGCGCAGCGCGCATGGCTGGATCATGGATGTCTACGTGTTGCGTCGCTCACCACGTGAAGCCTGATACGTTTGCCATCGCTGCCAGAGGCACGAGCAGCATGGCGAGCAGGACCAGGGCGCGGACATAG
>JAXGRZ010000210.1:0-4238 GCA_040765305.1 Hyphomicrobiaceae bacterium
CGCACCCGTTTTATCAGCGCCTGATGGCCGCGATGCACGCCATCGAAATTGCCGATCGCCAGAACCGCGCCCTTGGCCTGGTCAGGAACCGTATCCGATCCCATGACAACCAGCATGCTGACCTCTCATCTTCTCGGGAGTATCGCGGTCGCATATCGCCGCCTCGTGTAAATGTGTGGAAGGGACTTGTCCGCGGGCAGCCCCCTTCCACCGCGTCGATACTTTGGCGCGACGCCACGGCGCAATGCTACCTCAGGCAGCGCGCGAAGGCACCATCAGCATGGCCTCGCCCGTGACCACCGGCTCGCCGTCCACTGCACATACGCACTCGAACTTGACCCGCCTCTTTTCGGGAATGAGCTCGGTCACCTTGACTGTGGTCACGACCGTATCACCGATCTTGACGGGGGCCTTGAAGCGCAGCGTTTGCGACATGTAGATGGCGCCCGGTCCCGGCATCTGCATACCGAAAATCGCCGAAATGTAAGCCGCCGACAGCATGCCATGGGCGATCCGCTCCTTGAACATCGTCGTGGCGGCATACGCGGCATCCAGATGCACCGGGTTGCGATCTCCCGACACCTCGGCGAATGCGTTGATGTCGGCCTCTGTGACGGTCTTGGACAGTGACGATTCCATGCCGACCGTAAAGTCCTCGATACAGTAGCCCTTCAGTGTCGACATACCGTCTGATCCTCTTCCTGCAGGTTTAAAATCTGGAGCGCGGCTTGATCCAATGGATTGGATCTTTGCCATAACTCCTTGGTTTAACACACCATCTTCGACGAGCCAGTGACCGGATCGTCGGCAAATTCTGGGGGTGCGCGTCGCGTTCCCCCAAATACCGCGGCGGGCCGAACACTAGCCGCCGACATCGGGTGCCGCAACGCAATTGTTGCGCTGCACTTTCCGAATTTTGCCCCGATAACACACATACAGAGTGGGTTCGATGCTGCACCGCCCACACGATATTCGGTTGCACCCGCCGCACCTGACGCCTATAAGAAATCCTATTCCCCCAATTTGCATTCGATTATCAGACCCTCGCGCGAGACCGCGGCGGGGGACAGGAGAGAACCATATGAGCGACCGCACACCGCTGATGCCGAAGGCCACGGCCGTCTGGCTGGTCGATAACACGTCGCTGACGTTCACTCAGATCGCGGAGTTTTGTGGTCTGCATGTGCTTGAGGTCAAAGGAATCGCCGACGGCGACGTCGCCCAGGGCATTCGCGGTCTCGACCCGATTACGCGCGGCCAGATTACGCGTGAGGAAATCGAACGCGGCGAGAAGGACTCCGACCACAAACTGCGGGTGGCCGAAGCGGGTGTCGAGGTTCCCGAAGTCCGGCGCAAACGCTATACGCCATTGTCTTTGCGCCAGGAAAAGCCCAACGCCGTCCTCTGGCTGTTGCGCAACCACCCCGAGCTGAAGGACAGCCAGATCATCCGTCTCGTCGGCACCACCAAGCAGACGATTGCGCAGATCCGCGACCGCAGTCACTGGAACTCGCCGAACCTGGTTGCCAACGATCCCGTGACGCTGGGCATCTCGACCCAGGTTGAACTGGATGCCGAGGTCAAGAAGGCGGCACGGCGCGTCGAACGCGAACGCAAGGCCAGCGGCGAGATTGACGAAAAAGCCGGCACCTTGCTGCCAACCGAACAGACCACGGCTCAACCGATGGCACAGATCATCGCGCCCAAGGCCGACGAGCACGTTGAGACGGAGGCCGAGGAAGAGGCGCGTATGTTCGCACGCCTCAAGGAGATGAAGGGGCCGACGGAAGAAGAGGGCGAGGACGAGGACCGCACTTCCATAAACGAAACCTCACAGTTGGCCGAACTCGAACCCTCGGACGCCTCAGACACCCCCGCCGAGCCCACGCCTGCTGGCGATACACAAGACGAAGATACGAAAGACGAAGGTACGAAAGACGAACCGGCAAAGGAATGACCGGCCGGGTCGTCACATATGAGCCAACGCACAACGGGCGCGGCCAAGGCTGCGCCCGTTGTGCGTTGGCCGTTTGAGACACCCGTCATTGCGCGGGTCGCACACAACAGCGCGATGACTTCAGCGCGATGAATTTCCCCGCAGCTCCCTTTATCCGCCCTCAGCGTCGGGCAGCGGCACGATGCCATTGAGCGAGAAGCGTCCACCATCAGCCCAAATCGTCGTTCCCGTCAGATAGCTCGCCTCCTTGCTAGCAAGCCAGGCGATCACCGCGGCGATCTCGGCGGGCGTGCCGAACCGTCCCAGCGGCGTGCGCGACAACGCCGCCTCCCGGGCCTTTTCGTCCTCGTAGACCTGACTGACCATCGCCGTCTCGACCGTTCCTGGTCCCACCGCATTGACGCGTATGCCATAGGGCGCCAGCGCCAGCGCCATCGAACGTGTCAACTGTTCCAACCCGCCCTTGGAGACCGCATAGGCCAGATGGTTGGGTTGCCCAAAGCGGGCGTTGATCGAGGTGACATTGACGATTGAGCCGGGAGGACACTTTGCATCCGCGGTGCATTGCCGGATCATTTGCTTGGCCACGAACTGGCTGATCAGGAATGCCCCCTTGACGTTGGTGCGCATGACCCGATCGAATTCCGCCTCCTCCAGGTCAAGAAACGGCTGCTCGTCGACGATGCCGGCATTATTGACGAGAATATCGACCTTGCCGAAGGCATCGCGCGCCGCGGCCACGAGATTGAAGACATCGAGCCGCTCGGAGATATCGGCAGAGCGGAACACAGCCTCGTTGCCCGCAGCCTTGATGGCGGCAACGACCTTGCTGCCTTCCTCATCGTCGACATCCGCAACGACAATCTGGGCGCCCTCGCGCGCCAGTCGCTCGGCTGTGGCGCGCCCGATGCCTTTTGCACCCCCTGTTATAATCGCAACCTTGTTGGCAAGAAGCATATCTGACCCGTTGTCGTTTCACCGGTAACACGTGATCCATACACGCGTGTCTGATCGCGACTGCCGCAAACCGCAACGCTTGGGGCCCGGCCCCAATAGCAGTGGATCGGGACCCTAACAGGCGCTGCGAACATTGCAACTTTGCCGCACAGCCCGCAGCCAAATTGAACCGGTCCGGACCTACCCACATCATGTGCCGCTCGCTGAGCGCGCCGGTCAGCTGGCCTGCTGCGCCTTGGCTCCAAGCCCCCGCGACTGCATCACTTCAGTGATTTCTCCCATGATTGCGGGATCATCAATCGTTGCTGGCATGCGCCAGTTTTCGCCATCGGCAATCTGGCGCATCGTGCCACGCAGAATCTTGCCAGAGCGGGTCTTGGGCAGGCGCTTGACGATCATCACGTTCTTGAACGCGGCCACCGGACCGATCACCTCACGCACCAACTTGACCACCTCGGCCTCGACCTCTTTGGGATCGCGCTCGGCGCCTGCATTGAGAACCACGAAGCCGGCCGGCATCTGCCCTTTCATGTCATCGGCAACGCCAATCACGGCGCACTCTGCGACATCCTTATGCTGGGCCACGACCTCTTCCATCTGCCCTGTCGACAGGCGATGACCGGCAACATTGATGACGTCGTCAGTGCGCGCCATGACGTAGACATATCCATCCTCGTCCTTGAAGCCGGCGTCCGAGGTCGAGTAGTAGCCCTTGAAGTCGGTAAGATAGCTGGAGCGCATGCGCTCATCGTTGTTCCACAAGGTGGGCAGACAGCCTGGCGGCATCGGCAGCTTGATCGCAAGGGTGCCGTTTTGATTGGGCCCCAGGAGTTCGCCTTTGTCATTGAGCACATCGAGCTGATAGCCCGGCATGGGAACAGTTGGCGAGCCATACTTCACCGGCAAGGCTCCAAGACCAACCGGATTGCCTGCGATAGCCCAACCCGTCTCCGTCTGCCACCAATGATCGACGACCGGCACCTTGAGCTTTGTTTCCGCCCACTTGATCGTCTCCGGGTCCGCCCGCTCTCCGGCCAGGAACAAGGTTCTCATCGATGACAGATCGTATTTGTCGATCAATTCGCCGCGCGGATCCTCCTTCTTGATCGCACGGAAGGCCGTCGGGGCCGTAAACAACGCCGAGATCTTGTGTTCGGCGATCATTCGCCAGAATGCGCCCGCATCGGGAGTGCCGACCGGCTTGCCTTCATAGACGACAGTGGTCGCACCGTGCAGGAGCGGCGCATAGCAAATGTAGGAGTGGCCAACCACCCAGCCGACATCGGACGCTGCCCAGAAAACTTCGCCAGGCTTGATGTCATAA
>JAXGRZ010000211.1:0-4236 GCA_040765305.1 Hyphomicrobiaceae bacterium
GTCACGGATCCATTTGATATCGAACACGGGGGCCCCCTTCAGTCGAGATGGCTGGGGTGCTGTGCGATCCGATGGGATCGCAACATCACTTCTGTCTATTGGTTTATCGCATTTTCTGCGACGAACCGGTGTCCACTTTGTCGGAAAATGCTCTAGCACGGCTCCATGCCTGTGCACTTCTGGCCTGACCTATAGGACGCCAATCCGTACCGGTCCAGATGTCGGATCAATAAAGGACCTCACGCCGCCGGCTTGGGCGCTTGTTTCTCAACGCGTTTGACGACCCAGATGGACGCCTCGTAGAGAAGCCACGTGGGGGTGCCCATGATGAGCATGGAAATGGCATCAGGCGGGGTCAGCACGGCGGCCGCGGCATAGATCCCGACCACGGCATAACGGCGCGCATCAATCAGACTTTGCGATGTCACGACGCCGGCACGGGCGAGCAGTGTCAGAATCACGGGCAATTGGAAGCAGATCCCGAAGCCGAAGATCAAGGTCATGATCAGCGAGAGATATTCGCTCACCTTCGGCAACAGTTCGATCGAGGCCTGGCCTTCACTTGCCACCTGCTGGAAGCCGACCGAAAAGCGCACCAGCAACGGCATGGCGATGAAATAGACGATTGCGGCGCCGAGCAGAAACAGCAAAGGCGTGGCAATCAGATACGGTCGGAAGGCGGCGCGCTCGCTCTTATAAAGGCCTGGCGCCACGAACTTATAGATCTGCACGGCAACAACCGGAAACGATAGGAAGGCAGCACCGAACATCGCCACCTTGATGTCGACGAAAAACTTCTCCAGCAGGTGCGTGTAGATCGTCTTGGCATGCTCGGTACCGACGACGCGCACGAACGGCCACAACAAAATGTTGTAGATATGCTTGGCGACGGCAAAGCAGGCAAGAAACATGATGAAGAAAGCCGCAACCGAATAGATCAGGCGCTGGCGCAGCTCAATCAGATGATCGAGCAGCGGCGCCTTCGACGCGTCGATTGCATCGCGGCCATCGTCGATCTCTTTTCTCTGGCTATCGGGCGATGTCATCTCGCTCACGGCTCGCCTGCTCCGGTCTTGTCGACCGCTGAGGCGGGCTTTGGTTCACTTACAGACGCCTGCGCACTTTGCTGGGCGGGCGCAGCCGCGCTTTGAGCAACCGGCTCGGCAGACTTGCTCATTTCAACGGGCATACCGTTCTCGTCGGTGATATCGGGACCCGCGAAGGCATCAGGCTCGGCGATGGGCGTACCAGGCGTGGCCGAGCCGCCGCTGGCGTTCGTCTTAACGCTGGTGCCATGAACAGCGCGGCCGGCGCTTTCGGCCTGCTTCTCCGCAACGCGCATGGCATCGCGCGCAGCCCCTTCCACCTCGCTGCGGAAACCCGTGATCTCATTCTTGAGCTGATCGAGTTCGGCTTCCTTCAGCGCCTGATCAAAATGCGAGCGGAACTCGGCAGCCTGCTGCTTGAGTACGCCGACATAGCGGCCGATTGTCCGCAACACGCCGGGCAACTCCTTGGGGCCAACGAAGATCAGGGCGATGACGCCCAGAACCAACAGCTCGCTCCAACCGATATCGAACATGCCACGTCTTGCTGAACTTGGGTTAGGCAGTGTGCACCAACGCGGCAACTTCCAGCCGCTCGCCCACACCCCATACGCTACAGGAAAGGATCACATGCCGTGCACGCCGCCTGCATCAAGCACCGCGCACGACACCGTGTGCCATTTTTCCGGTCAACCGGCTTTCGTCTGCTCCGAGGATTTGGAGGCTTCGACGGCGGGTTTGTGCTCGATCGTCTTTGACGTGCCACCGCTCTCGGCAACATCGTCATCATCCGCCATGCCCTTCTTGAAGCTCTTGATGCCCTTGGCAACGTCGCCCATAACCTCGGAAATCTTTCCGCGGCCAAACAAAAGCAACACGATCAACAACAAGATGATCCAGTGCCAGATGCTCATTGCGCCCATACGCTCGACTCCTCGCCTCTTGCGGCGTCTATTCCTTTGACTAGCCGCACTATTACAGAAAGCCTGTAGGGCGGCAAGCAAGCCCATGACCTTGCGTTGCCGTCACAACTATTTGAAACTACTTTGTTTCAGCCACCTGCTTCGGGAATACGAGGATACGCGCGGGATCAATCTCGACACTGACCTCCGCGCCCTTGTTCCATTCCTCACCAACAGCAACGCGCGTGCGGGCGCGCAGGCGCTCGTCAAATCCATGGACGCCAACCTCCACCAGGCCAACATCACCCAGAAATTTGACATGCAGCACGCGCCCGGCAAGTCCACACGTGCCAGCCGGATGCAGGCGAATCCCCCGCTCGCGAATACAGACCATCACCGTCTCGCCCTCCCTCATCCCATCAGCAGCGACCCGACCGAACGGCATATCGACGCCGCCGTTATGCACGCGGGCCTCAAGTTCGTTGATTTCGGAGAACAGACGCGCAACGAACAGCTCCTTAGGGTGATGGTAAAGATCCTCCGCCCGCCCAAGCTGGACGATACGCCCCTCGCGCATGACCGCGATTCGGTCGCCCATGCGCATCGCCTCCTCGGGGTGGTGGGTGACGATCATGCAGGTGGCGCGCGTCTCACGCAGCAATGACAGCGTTTCCTCCTGCATGCTGTCGCGCAGCTGCACGTCGAGACCGGAGAACGGCTCGTCCATCAACACCACCGAGGGGCGCGGCACAATGGCGCGGGCAAGCGCCACGCGCTGCTGCTGACCACCCGAAAGGATGTGCGGATAGGCAGAAGCATAGCTTTCCAGACCAACGCGCGAAAGGACGCTCATGGCTTCACGGCGCGCCACATCCGCCGGCAGCGCCTTCAGCCCGAAAGCCACGTTCTGCAGGATCGTCAGATGCGGAAACAGCGCGAAGTCCTGGAACATCAGTCCGACGCTCCTTTCCTCGGGCGGCACAAAGCGATTGGGTCCGGCAACCTCACGTTCGTTGATCAGAACCCGCCCGCTCGTCGGCCGCTCAATCCCAGATGCAATGCGCAGCAACGTCGTCTTGCCGCAGCCTGAGGGGCCGAGCAGGCAGACGACCTCGCCAGGCGCGATGTCAAGATCAACGCCCTGAAGCGCAACGGCATCATCATAGCGGCGCACAACATTCTCGAAGGTAAGCCGGGCAGCGAATGTCGCGGCAGCGCGCAGGACGGGACCGCCCGACGCACCAACCGAGGCAGCCAAAGCAGCGGCCGGCACGGTGCCATCACCGTCCTCACCACTGCCTTCACCCCGGCGTCCCAACCAACCCTTTACGCTCCAATCCATAATCTCAGTTCCACCGCATGCCCTCGCGGCATGTCTCACCTCAACGTACCGCTGCACCCTCGATGCAGGCGTTTACGCCACACCGCAAGACGGCCTCTTATTTGTGCGTTCATATCGGAATGGTGCGCACCTATTGCCAGGGCCTTATGGCCCGGACGGCGGCGAGGGGCAAGCAAATCGCAGGTCGCCAGCCGCGCAAGCCTGCCGGCTAAGCCTGTGGGCGCCAACCCCATCGATCCGAGCAGGACATGACACGGGCTGGGCCTTAACCAAGCGCCCTCTTTCCCGCCGTGGCTCGCGATCGATGGCCGTGTTTAAAACCCCAGCCCTTCTCTGCCCTCCCTCAAGAGGCCTGCTCGCTGCGCGAGTCCTTCTCATCCGGCCGAGCCTGGGTATCGGCATCACCGACTTCGCCATCCGCCTGGGCAGTTACGCCATCAACCGCATCGGCGGCTTCATCTTCGTCCACCTCATCTGCGTCCGCCTCGTCGAAGGCCAGCGCCCCCTGCACCTCCTCTTCCTCAACCTCATCGAGGGGCAACTCATCCGGCATCAGGGCGGCAACATCGCGCGGCTCAGGCACGCTAAAGCCTGGCGGCAATGTTGCATCCAGCAGGCCGGCGCCTTTCAACTCCGCAAGGCCAGGCAGATCCTTGATCGTATCAAGACCGAAATGGGTGAGGAAGTTCTCCGTCGTGCCGTAGGTGACCGGCCGGCCAGGCGCGCGGCGGCGGCCACGCGGGCGGATCCACCCCGTCTCCAACAGGATGTCGATGGTGCCCGCCGACGTCGATACGCCGCGGATTTCCTCGATCTCGGCACGTGTCACCGGCTGGTGATAGGCGATGATGGCGAGCGTCTCCAGCGCCGCCTTCGACAGCCGCCGCTCCTCGTGCGCATAGCGCTGCAACAGATAGGAAAGGTCGTCGGCGGTGCGGAACGCCCA
>JAXGRZ010000212.1:0-4182 GCA_040765305.1 Hyphomicrobiaceae bacterium
CCAGCCCTGCGCACCGATCAGCGGCACAAATCGCACTTCGCCCAGGTTCTCCTGCAAGTACGCCTCGGGTCCAGTGCGCGTCAGCCGGATGAGCGTCTGCCTGTACGGATCATCTCCAACGGGGATAACCAGGCGTCCGCCGATTGAGAGTTGTCCCTTGAGCGCATCTGGCAGGGCAGGCGCCCCAGCTGAAACCAGTATGGCATCGAAGGGAGCCTCCTCCGGCCAGCCTTGCGTGCCATCGGCATGTCTGACGTGGACATTGCCATATCCACCGCGAGCAAGGTTCGCCTTCGCCATCGCCGCTAACGACTCGATACGTTCGATGGCGAAGACCTCATGCGCGATGCGAGATAGAACCGCGGCCGCGTAGCCCGAGCCCGCGCCGATCTCAAGCACCTTCTCGCCGCCTTCAAGTTGCATGACCTCGACCATCAGGGCGACGACATAGGGCTGCGAAATCGTCTGGCCTGCACCGATCGGTAATGGACGGTCGGCATAAGCAAGGTCCGCCTCATCAGCCGGCACGAAGTGTTCGCGCTCAACCTCTTGCATGGCCGACAGCACGCGAGCGTCCGTCACACCGCGCCTCGCGATCTGTGTCCGCACCATACGCTCACGCTCTTTCTGCCTGCCGGTCATCGACCTACCTTCGACCTCGAATCCCGTTGTGCAACGTGATGCTCATCAATTCGCGCGCAACGCCAACACCACTCAGATCGTGCTGGAACTGGCGGACATTCCCAAGGCTCTCGCATCAACAAACCACCAATATAGCAAATGCTGTAATGTTGCGGCGCGCAAAACTGTCTAACCGCTCCACATGCGGTCTGAAGCTTCGCACCGTCGTCGAAACTACGCGGCTAGAATTTTGCACCGCGGCGAAGTCTCTGCACGTCAAGGCGCATATTTTTCCTTTTCCTTGATTGATTGTCACGGCCGGGCCATGGCAAATGAACTTTGAGCGTTGGACGAAAGTCCAACTGCTCCAACTGAAAACGAGAATTCACCGCAGAACGAGAACTCAGGGGGAGACTCTCATGGGCGCCGCAAATCCGGCAGTCGACGCATCATCGCCAGGCATACTCGACCGGGAGCGCATTATCGCGAAAGCCGGCTTCAATCGCTGGTTGGTTCCGCCGGCGGCGCTTGCCATCCACCTGTGTATCGGCATGAGCTATGGCTTGAGCGTCTTCTGGCTGCCGCTCTCCCAAGCGCTCGGCGTGAGCAAACCGATCGCGTGCCCGGATATGACGGTGATTGACGCGCTCACGACAACCACCTGCGATTGGCGGGTTAGCGATCTTCTCGTAACTTTCACGCTCGGCATTGTTTTCCTGGGCCTTTCGGCGGCGATGTTCGGTGGCTGGCTTGAGCGCGCCGGCCCGCGAAAAGCCGGTGTTGTCGCGGCTCTGTGCTGGGGCGGCGGATTCATCCTTTCGGCTCTCGCCGTGCAGATCCACCAGCTTTGGCTCCTGTGGCTTGGCCTTGGCATCATTGGCGGCATCGGCCTCGGATTGGGCTACATTTCGCCGGTGTCGACCCTCATCAAATGGTTTCCCGACCGGCGCGGAATGGCGACCGGCATGGCGATCATGGGCTTTGGCGGCGGCGCGATGATCGGTTCGCCGCTGGCCATCCTGCTCATGAACCACTTCAAGAACGACACCTCGGTCGGTGTCTGGCAGGCCATGGCCGTTATCGGCGTCATCTACATCGTCTTTATGTTGGCAGGCGCCTTCGGCTACCGCGTGCCGCCGGACAACTGGAAGCCCGATGGCTGGGAGCCTCCGCACGACAAAGCCCATGCCATGATCACCAAGGGCAACGTTCATCTCAACGACGCTCACAAGACCCCGCAATTCTGGCTGATCTGGACGGTGCTTTGCATGAACGTGTCGGCGGGCATCGGCGTCCTCGCGATGGCTTCGCCCATGCTGCAGGAAATCTTTGCCGGACACCTGATTGGCCTCCCCGACATCAAGTTCTCCGCGCTCAACGATGTGCAGCGCACCGCAATCGCGGGCATCGCCGGCGGCTTCGTAAGCCTGCTGTCGCTGTTCAACTCCGGCGGTCGCTTCCTGTGGGCCTCGCTGTCCGACCATATTGGGCGCAAGATGACTTACTTCTGCTTCTTCGTGCTGGGCATCGCGCTTTATGGCGTAGCCCCAACGCTGGCGCATATTGGGTCCATCGCCTTGTTCGTTGCAGCCTTCTGTATCATCTTGACGATGTATGGCGGCGGCTTCGCGACCGTGCCGGCTTATCTGGCCGATATGTTTGGCACCCAGTTCGTCGGCGCCATCCATGGTCGTTTGCTGACGGCGTGGTCGACTGCAGGCGTGCTTGGTCCTCTCGTCATCGGCTACATCCGCGATGCTCAGATTGCGGCGGGTATCCCGCGCGCGCAGGTCTATGATCGCACGATGTATATTCTGTGCGGCTTCCTGCTCATCGGCTTCATCGCCAATGCGCTTATCCGGCCTGTGTCTGAAAAGTGGATGATGTCGGAGGAAGAAGTGGCCAAACTGCAAGCCGAAAAGACCTCTCACATGGCGCCTGCGGGTTCGCACGGGATCGGCTTTGGAGGTTTCTCCATACCAGTCTTGATCGCCTGGCTCTGCGTCGGCATTCCGTTCCTTTGGGGCGTGTGGAACACGCTCGGTAAGGCGGCGGCGCTGTTTGGATAAGCAACGCGCTATCTAGCAAGCAATTAGCGAAAAGCGAGAAGGAGGATGGAGACTGCCATCCTCCTTTTCTTTTGGAGCTCTAAAATACGCTCTGTACCACACCGGAATCCTGATCGACCAGTTCGCGGCCCGTAAGCCAGATGTCATTTCCGCCCGTCATCTCGGCACGTACTTTGTCAATCCACGTCTGAGAAACACCGGCCGGCACGAAGAACCTGGCGAACAGCCGATCCGTCTCAGAACTCTTTGCAGACTCCGGGACGTTGACCTCGTCGTTCGAGACCTCCTCCCTGAAGCTGACTTCGTGGAACATGAATCGTGCGCTGGCCGCCGCCGTGCGCCGCGTCCCTTGCAAATAAACCGGAACGCACATGGATGCGCATGGCTTGCCCGCCTCGACAACGGTCTCAAGCTGATGCGTCTCGCGGATCTGGCGCAACAGCCCGACGACACGAGCGCCCTGATCGATGGAGCCACCCGGCGAGGCGAGCGCCAAAACAAACGTGCGGGCAGAATCGTAGCGCGCAAACGCCTCCCTGAGGCGCGCCTCCATCGGCGCCGCGATCCGCCCGCGCCATGTCAGATAAGCCGTGTCCTCTCCGGGATCCGCGCGCACATCCAACGTGCCGACACCGATGAAAATAGCATCCAGCGTGTCACGCGCCTTAAAGCCGAAATAGACGATCGCCAGCAGGGCGATGCCCCACAGAATGCGATTGAGCGAGCGGGAAGGCATGACTGATAGATATCTTTCGCATCGACGGTTTCAAGGACAACGTCCACGCCGACGCACCAGAGCACCGCGTTTAGTGCGTCCAGCTTCCTATACGGCCGAACTTGAAATTGTCGCCGTAGGACTTCTTTACAAACGCGCGCGGATTTGGCTCGACCACCGCATAGGCCAAGCCATTGTTGGTGGCGTAGGCAATGGCCTCTTCCTTGCTGTCGAAGGTGAGCTTTACCTGCGCGCGCGTGTCGCCAGATCCCGACCAGCCCATCAGCGGATCAGGCGTGCGCTTGGCCTCGGGCTCGAATTCCAGATGCCAGAACTCGGTGTTGGCCTGGCCTGACTGCATCGCTGACTTTGCCGGCTTGTAGATGCGTACTTTTGTCATGAGTGCCTCTAAGACCAGGTCCGCCCGTTCTGCGCTCGCAATGAGCGCCAGCTTCTCTTGGGTATGAGGTGTCGGCATGTCCTGTCAATGGCGCGCGGCGGCGCGCCTATTTCCGGGCTCGGTGCCTATGCCTATGGGTGTCGTTAGCGGATCTCGATTGTGTTGTCCCGCAACACGTTAGCCTCGCGCTGCACCTCTTCGAGACGGTGGTTCAGCACGTCACCGATGCTGACGAGGCCGATGAGCTTGACGCCATCGGAGACCGGCAGATGCCGGATACGCCGCCGGGTCATGACCTGGGCAACCGCCTGAAGGCTGTCCTGCGGCGCGCAGCTGATCACGGCCCTGGTCATGATATTGGACACAGGCATGGCGAG
>JAXGRZ010000213.1:0-4170 GCA_040765305.1 Hyphomicrobiaceae bacterium
CAAGGCGTTCAATGCGCTCGATATCCTCCAGCGCCCGCTCGGGCGGGAAGCTTTCGGCATAGGCATTGGAGAACGCGTTACCGAACCGGTGCACCGCACCAGGCTGGCTGGCAAGGCAGCGTTCCAAATGATCCTGCCACGTTTCACTGATGGCGGTGATCGCCCCTTCCAGTTCCGCTTCGTCAATCCTGGGCGTCGCCCCTTCATAGCGGCCGATGATGAAATGAACGCGCACGAGCGGGCCCGGTGTAAAGAAGGGCTGCTGGATCACCGCGCGCCCCTGGTAGACCTCCGCCAACATCGCTGCAATACGCTCGCGCACCTCGGTGGAAAACCGGTCGCGCGGGACAAAGGCGATGACGGAGACAAAGCGGTCGAAGCGATCGCGACGCACGAAGGCGCGAACCCTTGGTTCGAACTCCAGCTGCAGAAGCGATGGGATCCAGCTTGCCAATTGCCGGATACCGATCTGAATCAACTCGTCGCGCGGAAAGGTGTCGAGAATGTTTTGCAGCATGCGGCCTTCGTGGCTGGCATGCTTGATGCCGGTCATCTTGAAAATGCGCGCCACTTTCAAGCGCAGAAACGGTATCTCGGCAGGCGGTTCGGTATAGGCCGCGGACGTGAACAACCCGACCATGCGCAGTTCACCGGCAAGACGACCATCATCGCCGTAGATCTTGAGGCCGACGTAATCCATATGCGCGCGACGGTGCACAACGCTTTGCACATTGGACTTGGTGATAATGATCGGCGCCGGCTTGAGATAGAAGCGTCGGATCTCGTCGTTCAGAGAAACCAGAACTCTGCCACGCCGCAACACGTGGATGTCGGGATTGGCAAGGACGCCAAGACCCGAACCTTCGATAACGCGCAAAGCCCCCGATTCGGGTTCGCCATCAATCCGATATTCACGCATGCCGAGAAAAACGAACTGACCCTGGCGCATCCAGCGGCAGAAGGCAACGGTCTCGGCAATGAGGCCGGCATGTTCACCGCCGCTTTGCCCATCAAGCACGGCAATGGCGCGGTCAAGACGCTCGATCATCGGTTGCCAATCGCGAACCGCGATATCAACCTGATCAAGAATTGCACGCAGGGATTTTTGCAGATCCTGGGCGCCAGAATCGTCAAGCGGCTCAGTCACGACCAGGATGATGCTCTCTCCAACCCCACCTTCGCCATGACCCTGCGGTGCAGGTGGCGTTTCTTGATCCAAGCCCGTCAGCCGATGGGTCTGGTCACGGCGCACCACGCAAACCGGATGCAGTACGAGAAACGTCTTCAGACCGCGCGCCTGGATCTCACCCATGATCGACGACACGAGGAACGGCTTGTCATCATTGATGATGGTCAGCACGCAAAGCTCATGGGGAACGCGTGCCGTTGCGTCGCGCGCACCTTCGGGAGGGAGTTTGGCTTTGCCGATGCTGATGGACGCCGGACCAGGAGAGCGCCGTTCGAACAGGTGAAAGGTATCGCGCGCGATGGCGGCAAGCGTTTCATCGGGAAGCACGATGGTGCGCACCGATGCCAGGCGGGCGAACAAAAGGCGCGTAAACTGTTCAAATAGGGGGCGGGCCGCTGGCTCGATGCTTCCTGCTGTCAGCTCGATCACCCTGTCGGGTCCCTTGGACCAGCTGTGCGGAGACGAGGATTGGTTTTCAGTCATAACGCCTTCCTTCGCTCACACGGCGGCCGGACAAACATATCCGGTCCATCGTGGATCTAGAGCACTTTTCGATCCGATTGCATCGGAACCGACGCTCTAGCTCTTTGGTTTGGTCGCATTTTCTTAGGGCGAACCGGTATCCACTTCGTCGGAAAATGCTCCAGTGCTCGTGGACTTCGTGTCGTTGTGTCCACAGTGTCCAGGCTCTCATGTTCCCACTGTGACGCCTGGTTCCTTGCCGAACGCCGATTCGTCGGAAAATGCGCTCGATCACATGCCTGTTCACTCAGCGCATGAACACAACCCAACCTGTTGTTTGCAGAATGTTTTTCATGGCTGCACCAGACCACACGTCAGCCCAACATGCTGTCTTTTGATCCAAACATGATTTTCACCGATCTACCGCTGCACACTTCAGCTAAACATGCTGTAGAGTCCGGCGCAATTCGGGAAGTGGGGGCAATCCATGCATGCAGCGGCAACAGCCGAGAGCGAGCCTGTCAGGTCGGCGCCGATGCGGGCGCTGGTGTCGTGGGTGATGTTCGACTGGGCGGCACAGCCCTATTATACGCTCGTGCTGACATTCCTGTTCGCACCCTACTTTGCAACCGTGGTTGTCGGCGATGCCGCACACGGGCAAACACTGTGGGGATACGCGGCGGCGTCCGCGGGCGTGATGATCGCCATTTGCAGCCCATTGCTCGGCGCTTTCGCTGATGGGCGTGGCCGGCGCAAACCGTGGATCGCGCTGTTCTCTTTGCTGTTCATGACTGGACTTGCAGCGCTGTGGATCGCCAAGCCCGGTGCCGATAATATGACAATCGCGCTGATTCTTGCCGGCTTCGTCCTGGCAACAATGGCCGCCGAATTCACGCAGGTCTTCACCAATGCGATCATGCCAACGTTGGTGCCCGCAGATCAACTCGGTCGCCTGTCGGGCACCGGCTGGGCGGTTGGCTATGCCGGGGGACTGGTCAGCCTTGCGCTAATGGCTGGCCTCATTGTCGCTGATCCAACCAGCGGCAAGACGATGCTCGGCTTCGACCCGGTGATCAAACTCGACACCAGCATGCGCGAGGGCGATCGGCTGGTCGGGCCATTCGCGGCGATCTGGTACCTGCTGTTCATGATTCCTTTTTTCCTGTTCGTGCCCGACACCCACAAGCCGCCGCCGCCAGGACAGGCCAAGCGCACCGCACTGGCCGAGCTGTGGGATACGATCTCGGGGCTACCGAAGCATCCCGACATGCTGTTCTTCCTGCTGGCACGAATGCTCTACATCGACGGCCTCACCGCGATCTTCGCATTCGGTGGCATCTATGGCGCATCGGTATTCGGCTGGCAGGCCATGGAACTGGGCATCTTCGGCATCGTGTTGACGCTGACCGGCGTCTTCGGCGCCATCATTGGCGGCATGCTCGATGACCGGATCGGAGCGCGCAACGTGATCATGGTCTCGCTGCTCATTTTGCTCGCCGGCGCATTCGGCATCCTGTCGATCGACAAGAGCCACATTTTCTACACCATGGAAGTTGCCCCCAAGGCGGCCGGCTCACGACCGTTTTCGTCAATTGGAGAACTCGTGTTCTTAGGATTTGCCATGGTGGTCGGCATCGTCGCCGCGCCGGTACAGGCGGCGAGCCGATCCCTGCTGGCGCGGCTGGCGCCGCCCGGCAAGGTAACGCAGTTCTTCGGGCTGTTCGCCTTTTCAGGCAAGGTCACCGCCTTCATGGCGCCGTTCGCGATCGCCACGGTCACGGCCGCGACGGGATCGGAGCGGGCGGGCATGAGCGCCGTCGCCATCTTCCTCATTGTCGGCATGGCGTTGATGCTGAAGGTGCGCGTCAGATCCGGGTAAACAGTTGAATTCAGCACGCCGGACGATGACGCAACATCATCCAGGAGGGGCCGACGATCGGATCCTCCCACACGCGCGCCCATTCAAAACCCGCCCGCTCGTAAGCGCGCACGGCAGGCTCGTTCGCCACGGACACGAAGATCGACAGCGCCAACGCGAACGTGGTCGCAAAGACTTCCCGGGCCAGCTCATTCAGCGCCGCCTCACCCACTCCCTTGCCGCGGTGCTCAGGCTCGGCGATGAAGATGTCGACATCCCACGTTCCCGGCGGCATGCCATCAGGTAGTTCACCCCAATGTCCTGCATCGATGGCATGCGCATAGCCCACCGGCACGCCAGCCACGAGCACGATGCGCGCGAGCGCGGGGCCCGTCTCGGCGACAAGCCGCATCTCGGCTTCGGCGGCGGTTGAACTTCCCCACCAACGCTCGATGTCAGGTCGCTTGATCCAGGCGCGGATCAGCGGCCAATCGTCTGCTTCGACGGGCCTGAGAGAAACAAGGCTCATATCTACGCCAGCATCGGATTTGCGCATCATGGCAACTGCGCCAGACCGCCATGAAGCGCTCTGGATGCATGTTTTGGTCGCATTTTCTGCGACGAACCGGTGTCCACTTCGTCGGAAAATGCTCTAGGTCAC
>JAXGRZ010000214.1:0-4098 GCA_040765305.1 Hyphomicrobiaceae bacterium
AGGCGCACCCACACGCACACGCCCTTCAACGCTATCGCCCGCCTGCGACAGCTCTGCTTCGAGCCGCAGCACTTCCGCCTCGATGCGTTCCGCCCTTGCAATTAGCTCCCGCCCCGCGCTCGTCGGCACCGAGCCGGTTGTAAAGCGATCAAACAGCCGCACGCCTAAGTTCTTTTCCAACGCCCGGATGCGGCGTGTCACCGTCGCCTGATCAACGCCAAGTCGGCGTGCGGCGCCCAGAAACTGCCCGGCGCGCACCACGGCGAGGAAAATCCTCAGCTGATCCCAATCGAACCCGTATGTTGATTTTTGCATAACGGATCGTGGATTTATAGGAATTGCTGCAAACCGTCAAAGGGCGCAAGACATTTAGCAGATCGCGTCAAGGCCAGATGGTGCCGCAACCGGCAAGCGGGAGAAAAACGATGCCCACGGAACTCACTCATTTCATCGGCGGCAAGCCGGTCCCTGCCACCTCCGGCCGCTTTGGCGACGTCTACTGGCCGATGACCGGTGACGTTGCCGCCCGCGTCGGGCTTGCCAGCCCCGCCGACGTCCGCTCAGCCGTCGCCAACGCCCGGGCCGCACAGCCCGGCTGGGCGGCGACCAACCCGCAGCGGCGCGCCCGCGTCATGATGAAATTCGTCGACCTGCTGAACCGCGATATGGACAAGCTGGCCGACGTTCTGGCGCGCGAGCACGGCAAGGTCGTTGCTGATGCCAAGGGCGACATTCAGCGCGGCCTGGAAGTTGCCGAATTCGCCTGCGGCATCGCGCACCTGATGAAGGGCGAATACACCGAGGGCGCCGGCCCTGGCATCGACATCTATTCCATGCGCCAGCCGCTCGGCGTCGTCGCCGGCATCACACCGTTCAACTTTCCCGCCATGATCCCGCTATGGAAAGCGGCGCCCGCCATTGCCTGTGGCAACGCCTTCATTCTCAAGCCATCAGAGCGTGACCCCTCGGTGCCGCTGATGCTCGCCGAACTGTTCATGGAGGCAGGTCTGCCCGCGGGCATCTTCAACGTCATCAATGGCGACAAGGTTGCCGTCGATGCGATCCTTGATGATCCCGACATCATGGCCGTCGGCTTCGTCGGGTCCTCCGACATCGCCCAGTACGTCTATGCGCAAGGCGCCGCCCACGGCAAGCGCGTGCAATGTTTCGGCGGTGCCAAGAACCACATGATCATTCTGCCCGACGCCGATATGGACCAGGCCGTCGATGCCCTGATCGGGGCCGGCTATGGCTCGGCTGGCGAGCGCTGCATGGCGATCTCGGTTGCCGTACCGGTTGGCGAGGACACCGCCGACCGCTTGATGGCGAAGCTCGTGGCGCGCGTCGAAGCGCTGAAGGTCGGCCCCTCGACAGCGCATGACGCCGACTTCGGGCCGCTCGTCACGCGCCAGCACCTCGACAAGGTCAAGGCCTATATCGATCTCGGGGTGAGCGAGGGTGCCAAGCTTGTCGTCGATGGCCGCGGCTTCAAGATGCAGGGCTATGAGAACGGCTTCTACCTTGGCGCCTCGTTGTTCGATCACGTCACACCCGACATGCGCATCTACAAGGAAGAGATCTTCGGCCCCGTGCTCGGTGTCGTACGCGCGAAGACTTATGACGATGCGATCCGCCTGCCCAACGAACACGAATATGGCAACGGTGTCGCCATCTATACACGCGATGGAGATGCTGCCCGTGACTTTGCAGCCCGGGTCAACGTCGGCATGGTCGGCATCAACGTGCCAATCCCCGTGCCACTTGCCTACTACACGTTCGGCGGCTGGAAGCGCTCCGGCTTTGGTGATCTCAACCAGCACGGGCCTGACGCCATCCGCTTTTATACCAAGACCAAGACCGTCACCGCGCGCTGGCCATCAGGCATCCGCGCGGGCGCAGAATTCTCGATCCCAACCATGAAATAGGACGCTAACCGCCCGACCGACTAATGTTCCTTCGCTGACGTTTGGTCCCCTACCAGGGCCCAACACGTCAGCCCAGAACATTCGGATCCGTACCCAATAACAATGGATCCGGTTTCACGAGTATTTCCTGACGCAGTGAACACCGATTTGTCGAAGAAAATGCCGCAAACCAGGGGCCAAAACGCACGCACACCTATTATGGTCTGCGTGCTGAAAAGCACTTAGCCTCTCCGCCCGATCTGAGTATTTTCACCACACCGCACAACATCATGCAGCTTCGAAAAAACATGTGCGTACAATAAGATGCATAATTGGGAAAAACTGTTCTCATGCGGTTCGCTGTCGCAGAGGCGACCGGCGCCCTTATTCCACCGCTACAAGCATGGTCTTTGCAACTCAGGCATCTCAACATTGAGCAAAAAGCAACAAATGGCACGAGGCTTCCAATGTACCGTTTCAGTATGGCCGCATTCACTTTAATTGCCGCCGCACCCGTCTCGGCTCAGGACAACTTTAAACTTCCACCAGAAGTGACACCCGCATTGCGCGCCGCATGTGAAGGTGACGTGCGCCGTCTGTGCATCGGCCCAAGCGCGACCGTATCAAAGGTGAAGCGCTGTGTAATGATGAAGTTCTTCCAATTGGGCAAGCGCTGCCAGAACGAAATCAAGTCAGCCGGATTGATGTAATCCATCCGCCTGCCGCCATTATCATCGCGCACCAATGCTTCGCCGCCAACATGAACCCGGCGCATTTGCATTTTCGCCAGTTTGGCCGCGCCACCCGGGCAGCACGCGAATATGTCCGGCTCTCGGCAGACCTCACTCCTGAAGGGTGTACGGCTTGCCTTTCGCAGTCGAACGGTTGAAAACGTTCGACATGACTTTCACACCTGAGCAAATCACCATCCTCACACTGCTTGCAGCCGTCTTGTTGATGCTGGTCTGGGGCCGCTGGCGCTATGATCTTGTCGCATTCGGCGCCTTGATCGCCGCCGTCATTGTTGGTGCCGTCCCCGGCGACAAGGCCTTCGAGGGATTTGGTCATCCCGCAACCGTGATCATCGCACTCGTGCTCGTCGTCAGTCATGGGCTGGCAAGCTCCGGTGCCGTCGCACTGCTGGCGCGATTCGTGCTTCGCCCAGACGCCAGCGTTCCCGCCCACATTGCACGCATCTCAGGTCTTGGTGCCCTCCTGTCATCATTCATGAACAATGTCGGTGCCCTGGCGCTTTTGATGCCCGTTGACATCGAGGCCGCCCGCAAGGCCAAGCGCGCGCCCGGCCTCACCTTGATGCCGCTTTCCTTCGCGACCATTCTCGGCGGCCTCGCCACCTTGATCGGCACGCCCCCCAACATCATCGTCTCGACATTCCGCGAACGCGCCCTCGGCGCCCCCTTCCAGATGTTCGATTACGCCCCCGTCGGGATGGCTTGCGCCGTTGCCGGCGTCGTGTTCATTGCTTTACTGGGATGGCGCCTCATTCCACGGCCAAAAGACGATCCTTCATCACACGACCAGCCCTACAAGCTCGACGATTACATTGCAGAGCTCTCCATCACGGAAGATTCAGGCCTGGCCGGCAAATCGATGGTCGAGGTTGGCACGGCCTGCACCCAGGGTGAGGTGACGCTTCTCTCCGTCATCCGCGAGCATCAACGTCTGCCGCACGCCGCGGGCTGGATAAAGCTCCAGGCCGGCGACGTGCTGCTGCTGGAAACCGCCGCCGAGCATCTCGACAAGTTCGCCAGTGAGCATGCCCTGGCTTATGTTGACGAAGAGCGCCACCAAGGCGAACTCGATGACGCCGAACTGGAGCTGGTCGAAGTCGTCGTCCGCCCCGGCGCCACCATCGAAGGACGCTCCAGCGCATCAGCCCAACTCGTCGACCGCTTTGGCGTCTGGCTCGTCGGCATCTCCCGCCAGGGCCGCCGTCTGCACACGCGCGTCCGGCGCACAGCCTTGTTGGGTGGCGATGTGCTCTTGTTCTTGATGCCGCGGGAAAAGATTGCGCATTTCATGGACGCAAGCGGCGTTCTACCGCTGCGCGAACGCGGGCTCGATATGCAAAATCACTCGCAGGCACTCCTAGCCGGTGGGATTTTTGCAGCGGCCATTGCATTGTCCAGCGTCGGCCTCCTCTATCTGCCGATCGCGCTGGCCGCCGTCTGCC
>JAXGRZ010000215.1:0-4070 GCA_040765305.1 Hyphomicrobiaceae bacterium
AGGCGGGAAAGATCTTATCTGTTATCGCTCACGAGCCGCACCGGCCTTCGGCCTAAGCGCTGCCACCTCATCGTGTAAGCGCGCTAGCTCTTTGGTTTGGTCGCATTTTCTTCGACGAACCGGTATCCACTTCGTCGGAAAATGCTCTAGGGTTGAGCCGCCCGACGCTCTAAACATCTGAACATATGACCGGAGCCAACGTGTGCTGGTCTGCACCCCTGGCAACTTGGCGCCAACCCATTGATGCCGCACGCCACGCCACGGTGCCCCGGAAGCTGGCCGGGGTATCACTGCCCACAAAATAGCCCCGTCAATACCTTGCAAGAGAGCGGCTTGAGCGTTAACCCGGATGCTGCGCCTTTGGCCCAAGGACGCAGATTATCCCTGGCGCATAGGTGAGCAGTTGGGAGAGACCAGCCGAATGGCAAGGTTGACGATCCAGGAACGCTTGCAGATTACCGCCATTGAGGCCGAGCGGGCGCGCCGTGGATTCGTCTCCCGGGCCCTTAATTCGCGCACCCTGCGCTGGCGCTACGGTGCGCCTCGCGTCGATCAGCTGTTGATCGTGCCACAGTGCCTGCATTCGACCGACCCCAGCTTTTGGTTCGAAGTGTGCCACGGGCAATTTGGTCTGGCCGGTTCGCTGGCCTCCCTCAACGGGCGTTCGCCCTTCGACATTGTACCGCCGAACCGCAACTGGAGTATGGCGCTCAATGGCTTTGCCTGGTTGCGCCATTTGAGTGCGGCCGAGGACGATGAAGCGGCCCAGGCCGCGCGCCGGTTGGCGGTGGAATGGGCGCTGCGCAACGGTCGGGGCACCGGAGACGCCTGGCGACCGGAAGTTTTGGCGCGCCGCGTTATATCCTGGCTGTCGCATGCGAATCTTTTGCTCGAAGGCGCTGACGCGCGCACCTACCACATTATCGCGTCCAGCCTTGGTGGCCAGCTCGTGCGGCTGTCATCGGCGTGGCGTGAAGCACTGGCCGGCTATCCGCGTCTGCTTTCGCTGATGGCGCTGGTATACGCCGACCTGTGCGTTGCCGGGCGTGATCGCAGGCTGGAGGTCGATCTGCCTTTGTTGATTGAGGAAATCGGCCGTCAGGTGCTTGCGGATGGCAGCCACGTCAGCCGCAATCCCAATGTGCTGGTCGACATCCTTTTGGACCTGCTGCCTTTGCGCCAGTGCTTCCGTGCGCGCGCCCGCAAGCAACCTGCTGAGATCGACGAGGCGATTTCGGCGATGCTTGCCATGTTGCGTTTCCTGCGGCTTGGCGATGGCCTGCTGGCGCGCTTCAACGGCGTCTCCGTTGCCATGCCGGCACGTCTTGCCACCGTCATGGCCTACGCGGATGTGATGGCGCCGTTGAGCACGCACGCCAAGCGCTCCGGCTATGAACGCCTCGAACAGGAAGAGACGGTGCTGATTGCCGATTGCGGGCCGCCGCCGCCGGTTGTCATGTCGAATGCGGCGCATGCGGGGTGTTTGTCGTTTGAGCTGAGTTGCGGCACCGAGATCTTGATGTCGAACGCCGGAGCGCCTGGCTCGGCGCACGCTGGTTTGCTGTCGGCTGCGCGTTCGACAACCAATCACAATACCCTCGTGCTGGGAGAGTCATCTTCCTCGCGGCTCATTGGAACGCGGCGCATCGGCGAGCTTCTGGGCGGCCTGCCGATCCGCGGCCCCCGCATCCTGTTTTCTGAAAGCATTGGTCCGCTGGACGGGCTGGTCGGCTTCAAGGCGAGCCATGATGGTTATGTTGACCGCCATGGTCTGGTGCATCATCGCCATATCATGATGGAGAACTACGGCCGCCGAATCGTCGGTATAGACGAGTTGAAGCCGCCCAGAGGAATACTCCGCCTGAAGAAGGATGTGCCGTTCGCCATTCATTTCCACCTGCATCCCGGCGTCGTCTGCCGGCGTGGTGACAAGGTTGGCACGGCCTTTATCGAGGCTGGCGAGCAGCGCTGGCGGATGGCGACGGAGGGGGCCCGTCTGGTCATCGAGGAAAGCACGTATTTTGCTGATGTCACCGGCCCCGTGCGGCGCCTGCAGATCGTCCTGCGCGGTGCAACCTACGGTGAGAGCGAGATCCGCTGGGCGCTGACGCGTCATGCGTGAGTGATGCGCGTTCGCATCGCGTCGCGCTTATCGTGGAAAACTGCAAATAATAGCCGGAACCGGAGGTTGAATGGGCGCATCGACGCATTCCGGTGGGGTCGCGCATGTGCTAACCGCGCCCTGCAGCATTTTCGGTTCAAACAGGCTTGCGACGAGCTGGCACCTGCTTGGGCTGCATACACTCCAATTGCCACGCACCCGGGGAGAGCCAGATGACGTCCGATAAGCCGACCACGTCGCCAAAGATCCACCGCGCATTGATCTCGGTCTCCGACAAACAGGGGCTCGTGGCGTTGGGCAAGGCGCTGTCCGAGGCGGGCGTGGAACTGTTGTCGACTGGCGGCACGGCGAGCGCTCTGAAGGCTGCCGGCCTCAAGGTGAAGGACGTTGCCGAGCATACCGGCTTTCCCGAGATGATGGATGGCCGCCTGAAAACGCTGCACCCGAAGGTGCATGGCGGTCTGCTGGCGGTGCGCGGCAACCCCGAACACGACAAGGCGGCGGCTGAGCACGGCATTGGTCCCATCGATCTGCTGATCGTCAACCTCTACCCCTTCGAAGAGACGGTTGCGAAAGGGGCCGATTACGATGCGTGCGTGGAGAACATCGACATTGGCGGCCCGGCGATGATCCGCGCGGCAGCAAAGAACCATGCCGCCGTCACCGTTATCGTCGATCCGGCCGATTATGAAAGACTGCTCGGCGACATGAAGCAGCATGCCGGCGCCACGTCTGCCGTGTTTCGCCGCACGATGGCGCAGAAGGCCTATGCCCGCACGGCAGCCTATGATGGGGCCATTTCCAACTGGCTTGGCGCGGTGATCGACAACCCCGAAGGCAAGGCGGAAGGTTTCCCGCGCACGTTCACCGTGCAGTTCGCCAAGGCGCAGGGCATGCGCTATGGCGAAAACCCGCACCAGCAGGCGGCTTTTTATGTGGCGAACGGCCCCGGTATCGATGCCTCGGTTTCCACGGCGCGCCAGCTCCAGGGCAAGGAACTCAGCTACAACAACATCGCCGACACCGATGCCGCGCTCGAATGCGTCAAGGCGTTCACCGACAAGCCGGCGTGCGTCATCGTCAAGCATGCCAACCCGTGCGGCGTTGCCGAGGCCGATACGTTACTGGCCGCCTACGAGCGCGCCTTTGTCACCGATCCTGAATCGGCATTCGGCGGCATCATTGCCTTTAATCGCGAACTGGATGCAAAGACCGCGAACGTCATCTTGGAAAAGCAGTTCGTCGAGGTGATCATTGCCCCTGCAGTTGCTGGCGGTGTGGAGGAGGCGGTTGCCGCCAAGAAGAACGTGCGTTTGCTGGTCTGCGGCGCTTGGCCCCAGAACGCCACGCCGCGCCTTGACTACAAGCGTGTGACCGGCGGTCTGCTGGTGCAGGATGCGGACCTGGCGCTTTACGACAAGCTTGAGGTGGTCACCAGGCGCCAGCCGAGCGATCAGGAATTGGCCGATCTGCTGTTTGCGTGGAAGGTAACGAAGTTCGTCAAGTCGAACGCCATCGTCTACGCCAAGGACCGCGCCACGATCGGTGTTGGTGCCGGCCAGATGAGCCGCGTCAACTCCTCGCGCATTGCCGTCATCAAGGCAGGCATGGCGGGCCTCGATGTGAAGGGCTCGGTTGTTGCCTCTGATGCGTTCTTCCCGTTTGCCGATGGCCTGCTTGCGGCCGCCGAGGCTGGCGCCAGCGCTGTCATCCAGCCGGGCGGTTCGATGCGTGACGATGAGGTGATCAAGGCTGCCGACGAGAAGAACCTCGCGATGGTGTTCACCGGCATGCGCCACTTCCGGCACTAGGTCACAAACTCATAAACGGGGTTCCCAAACGGCGCGAACAGTGATTCATACTCTCAACCGGGGGAGGTTGGGATGGCGCAGCTTCGTCGCTACGAACTCAGTGACTCTGAATGGGCAATCATCGATCCATTGCTGCC
>JAXGRZ010000216.1:0-4040 GCA_040765305.1 Hyphomicrobiaceae bacterium
GATTATTCCGCGGCCTTCGGACGGGGCGTCAGGTCCCCGCCGGCCTGCCAGCGATCGAGCGCACCCTCGTCGGCCTCGCGCGCATCAACCCAGCCGCCACTGCCGTCCGCCCGCGTTTCCTTTTTCCAGAAAGGTGCGCGCGTCTTCAGGAAATCCATGAGGAATGCGGCTGATTCGAAGGCCGCCTGGCGGTGGCGCGAGGCCGTCACGACGAGCACGATGTTGTCGCCTGGGTTGAGACGCCCATGGCGGTGGATGATCAGGCTGGCCTGCAACGGCCAGCGGTGATGGGCTTGCGCCTCGATGCGTTCCAGTTCGGCATCCGTCATGCCTGGATAATGCTCCAGGGTCATGTCGATGAGCGCTTTGCCCTCGCCATCCTCGCTGCGCACCTGGCCCGTGAAGGTTACGACGGCGCCGATGTCGGTGCGGCATGCCGTCAGTTGACGGATCTCTGCGCCGACGTCGAAGTCTTGTTCCTGAACACGGACAACCATCGTTCTAACCTCCTGTGACTGGAGGAAAAAATGCAACCTCACGGGCGCCGGCGAGAGGTGCGGTCGGCTTCACGTGCGTCTGGTTGATTGCCGCGCGAACGACGTCTGGTTGGGCAAAAGCCGATTCATATTCGGGGCCACGTGTCCGCAGCCATCCGATGAGATCGCCAACTGTCGTGACGTTGGCGGGCAGCGAAACGGTTTCTTCCGCGCGCCCCATCTTCTCGCGAACCCATGCGAAATAGAGGATCCTTACCGTTGCTGGGGTGCCGTCGCTCATCGTATTGCCTTGCCTGTCGTGCCCCTTACAGCATGTTTAGCCGAAGTACACAGCGGTTCGGCGTGAAAAACATGCTTAAGTCGCTTAAGTCAAAGACCTAGTTCATGCTAGAGCGCTTTTCGATCCGATGGAACGGAACCGGCGCTCTAGCTTCTTGTTTGGTCGCATTTTCTTCGACGAACCGGTGTCCACTTCGTCGGAAAATGCTCTAGCTCATGTCCATGTTTCGAAGAAGCATGAACACGATCTAGGGTCCGGTTGGACGCTGCGGCTGGCGCGTGTGGCGCAGCCATGGGTGGTCCAAGGCGCGATCTGCCGCTGGTCTTGCGCTTAACCTGTCCTGCTCTCAATGAGAGATGGCGTGTTTTACGCCGGCTTTCAAATAGTCATAGCCGGTCCATAGCGTCAGCACCGCTGCGAGCCATAACAGGGTGATGCCGATCATTTCCAGGCTTGGCACATATTTTTCCGCAGCCGGACTGACCAGCAGGGCTGCCAGCGCGACCATCTGGACCGTCGTCTTCCACTTGGCCAGCATCGAAACGCGAACCTTGACGTTCAGCTCCGCCAGAAACTCGCGCAACCCCGAAACCAGGATCTCGCGGCACAGGATAATGACGGCCGCCCAGATTGAGACCTGCCCGATGGTGCCGTCGTAAACGAGCATCATCAGGGCGGCGCCAACAAGCAGCTTGTCTGCGATCGGATCGAGCATCGCTCCGAGTGTGGATTGCTGCTCCCATGCCCGGGCCAGATACCCGTCCAGCCAGTCAGTAATACCGGCCAACACAAAAAGTCCGAATGCTGACCAACGCGCCACATCCCCTTTGAGGAAATAGAGGCAGGCAACGAGCGCCGGCACTGCAGCGATTCGCCCATAGGTGAGCATGTTCGGCAGTGAAAGCGGGGCAGGTCTGGCAGGTGCAATAGTCATGGCCGTTTCGTACACCACCATCGGTTTTCGTCAATGGGGGCGGCAACGGCAATGGTCGCAATGAGGGGAAAATTGCTGAGGGTGAGTCAAAATAGCCCTAAACGAGCGCGGCCTGAACGCTTTTCGATTCGATTGATCGGGATCAGCGTTGGAGCCGCATCAGGAAGGCTTCTGGTACCCATCGGTGCAAAGTTGCAGGTAAGTCCCTGATTGTTCAACTGACCGCCCTGTATCTCGACCCTCTCCTCGTAAGGGTGGGCAAAGGGGCTTCGTCGTCATTTTCGCCGATGCCTTTGCACTTCAGCTGACCATGCGCTCTTTTCACTTGCGCATGTTCTTCACGCCGAACCGCTATGCACTTCGGCTAAACATGCTCTGGCATCACTGTTGCGGACCGAGGTATTTCAACGCCGCCGATGACAGTGCGCCGCCGACAACGCAAGGAATGCCGAATTCGACCTGTCCCATGACACTTGCGGCAACACACCCAAGCGCCAGTACCGTCTGGCCGGCCTGTCCCCACCAGACTGTATCACGGGCCGATTGCGGACCTTTATGCTTCAATTCGTCGATCGCTTTGAGGGCATCATTCTTGATGCGCTTGACCTCGAACGTCTCTGCCGCCTCGATCACCTCGGCGAGTGGTTTGCGCACATCAGCAGGCTGCGTGTTCATTTCGGCCTTCATGATGTCGCGCAGGTTCTTGTCGCGTGTTGCATTGGTGGCAAGCGTCCACTTGGCCATCGAGCCGATGGTGAGCTTCTCGACGCTGTTGCGATCAGCCGTCCAGGCGAGCGTTGAAATAATGTGCCGGGCCGGTTCGGCGTTACCGGTTGCGAAATAGAGCCCCCAATAGATATCGACGGCGAGAGCGCCCGTTTGCTCTGACATCAATGCTTCCAGGTGAGCGCCGTCGCGGTACAAAAAGCGCTCGATCAGAACCTTGCGGGCAGGCATGCGCTCGATGAAGCCCATCATCAGCTTGCGCCAGTCGGCACGCCCCGAATAGGCTATCGCCTTGATCAGGATCACCTGGTCGGCGGGCGGCATCGGGAACATTGCGGTCACGAGTTTTTTCGCCCCATCACCGCTCTCGCCGATGACGCCGGCTAGAAAGCCGATATAGATGCCGCACTCCTCCGGCTCGCGCAGCATGCCAAGTCGGCTCATCGCATGAACCATCTGCGGCACATGCCGTTGTGGCTTGTCCTCGCGATAGCCGGCGATGAAGGCCAGGACATCCTCGGACTTTTGGAACGCGATTCTATCCTTTGACGGGCGATTTGCGCTGGCGCCCTGTGTTGGCATGGTGCGTGCCAGCATCGTGCGTGCGCCAGCGCCTACACCCGCCAAATCACCCGCCACGAGCAGCATTGCCACAAGGGCGCAAACAAAGCCCACCAACGCAGGCACAATCTTTCGAGGGTGGTTCGACACGAGCTGACAACGCCGGCCTCGCAGGCCGCGCCCCCCGGGTTCAATTGACGATCGGACGCTACAAGCCCAATACGGCGCGGCGATATTGTGGCAACACCAAGCGCCCGCCATTCGGGGGGCATGCCGACCTTTTGTTTTCCACGTTCAGACCCCAAATGATGTCTTGTCGAAGGTTCATGACGAAGGGATCTGATGCAGTCCGATACCGACACGCGGCTAGGAACATCCGGCCAGGGTGGGATTGATCCAGCAGTGCCAATCTGGCATGCGCTTTCGCCGCCGCAAGCCGTCGCCGCGCTAAAGACGCGGGAGAGTGGTCTCAGACCAGCGGAGGTGGCTGAACGCCGGGCACGGTTTGGCGAGAATGCGCTGCCCGAAGAAAAGGCGCGTTCACTGCTGGCGCGGTTCCTCGCCCAACTCGATAGCCTGCTGATCTATGTGCTGCTCGGATCGGCCGCCATCACCGCTCTGCTCGGACATGGCCTCGATACATTGGTTATTCTGGCGGTCGTCGTCATTAATGCCGTATTCGGCGTGGTGCAGGAAGGCAAGGCGGAACGCGCACTTGAAGCCATTCGCGCCATGATCAGTCCGACAGCATCGGTCATCCGCGATGGGCAGCGTATCAGCGTTCCCGCACGCAATCTGGTGCCGGGCGATATCTTGTTGATCGAGGCCGGCGACCGTGTCACGGCGGATGCACGGCTCATTTCGGCACGTGGACTGCGCATCGATGAATCCGTCCTGACCGGTGAATCGGTTCCCATCGACAAGCGCCCGCAGGCCGATCTGCCCGACTGTGCGCTGGCGGAGCGCGCGAGCATGGCCTATTCGGGCACGCTTGTGACCCAAGGGCAGGGGACCGGCATCGTCGTGGCCACGGGTGCGCGCA
>JAXGRZ010000217.1:0-3993 GCA_040765305.1 Hyphomicrobiaceae bacterium
CAGGCCGAACCGCAAAGGATCAAGATCGGTAATGGTCAGCGACCAGGCGACCAGAGAGCCGGCGCCCGAACCGCGCCCCGGTCCAACAGGAATGCCGTTCGCCTTCGCCCACTTGATGAAGTCCGCAACGATCAGGAAGTAGCCCGGGAACTTCATCCGCGTGATCACGTCGACTTCGTACTCGAGGCGCTTTTCATAATCTTGCCGCGTGAACCCGGGCGCCAGCGGATGCGCCTTGAGACGCGCGTCCAGCCCTTCTTGCGCCTGCCGCTTCATCTCGGCGGCTTCCAGACGGAACTGCTCGATCTCGCTGACGCTGTCATCGCCGGCCACAAAGCGCGGCAGGATTGGCTTGCGCCCCTTGGGCCGGTAGGCGCAGCGGATGGCGATCTCAACCGTATTTTCGAGTGCCTCGGGAAGATCGGCGAACAGGCCCACCATCTCGTCGGCGCTCTTGAAATAGTGCTGGCGCGTGACCCGGCGACGGTTGTCCTCGACGACGTAGCTGCCCTCGGCGATGCACAGCAGCGCGTCATGGGCCTCATAGTCATCAGACTTGGCGAAGTAGACCTCGTTGGTTGCGACAAGCGGCAGCGCCTGCCGGTAGGCGAGGTCGAGCAGTTGCGGCTCGCTATCGCGCTCTGCAGGCGTGCCATGGCGCTGCAGTTCGACGTAAAGGCGATCGGCGAACACCGCCTTCAGCTTTTCCAGGCGTGATTTGGCAACCGCACTCTGACCCTCGCGCAACGGCCGATCGATGGGTCCTTCAGGTCCGCCAGTCAACGCAATGACGCCGTCCGCATGCGCCATCAGGGCCGCGAACTTGACGTGCGGCGGTTCGATATCGCTCTTCTGGAAATAGGCTTGGCTGACGAGCTTCATCAACGCGCCATAGCCATCTTCATTCATGGCCAGCAGGGTGAGAAGGCCATCGGCACGCACATCGAAGGTTGCTGCGCCACGAGGCCCCGCTTGCGGCAACATGGGATCGTGGGCCACGTGATCTTCAAAATCGACCGCCAACGAAATGCCGACGATCGGCTGGATGCCGGCGCCCGAGAGCTTTTCGGAGAATTCCAGCGCGCCGAACATGTTGTTGGTGTCGGTGAGCGCAAGTGCCGGATAGCCGTTGGCGGCGGTGAGCTTGGCCAGCTTGCCGATCGGCAGCGCACCTTCCAGCAACGAATAAGCCGAATGCACCTTGAGCGGGATATAGCGCGGCAAGGCGGGCGGGCGCGCGGGCGCAGCGGAATTGACGGGTGGTCGATGGGAATCGGTCATGGCGGCAAGGTTAGGCCTGGAGGGACGATGCCGCCAGCGTGCGGACCATGCCAAACCGTGTGAGCGGCGGAATTTTCCCCGTTTTCCAGCTCATCCCAAGGCTAATTACCCAGGCTGGGCCAATCACCGGGGCTGGTAGCCTCTTTGCAATTCGTGCAGCAGGCCATCGGAGAGTTGCAACACCCGGTCCATGCGGTTGGCCAGATCGATGTTGTGCGTTGCGATCAGCGCCGCAACGCCGGTGTGGCGGATCAGCGAAATGAGTTCGTTGAAAACCCGTTCCGAAGTCCTGGGATCGAGATTGCCGGTGGGCTCGTCAGCCAGCAGCAGGCGCGGCGCATTGGCGAGCGCCCGGCAGATGGCGGTGCGCTGTTGTTCGCCACCCGACAATTCGGCGGGCCGATGTTCGACACGTTCGGCAAGCCCCAAGGTGGACAACAGATCCTTGGCGCGCTTTTCCGCCGTGCGCCGTGAACGCCCCAGGATCATCTGCGGGATGACGACGTTCTCAAGCGCCGTGAACTCGGGCAGCAACTGGTGAAACTGGTAGACGAAACCGACTTCGCCACGCCGTACCGCTGTGCGCTGGCCATCGTCCATCTTGGCGCAGTCGCGACCGTTGACGATCACATGCCCGCTGTCAGGCTGCTCCAGCAGTCCGGCAATGTGTAGCAGCGTCGACTTGCCCGCCCCCGAAGGGCCAACGAGAGCAACCGCTTCACCGGGCATCAGGCGCGCACTGGCCCCGTTGAGAACGTGGATCTCGCGTGCGCCCTGGTGGAAGGTGCGCCGCAACTCGATCAGTTCAAGAACGGGTTGCGCGGCCGAATAGGTGGTATCCACGGCTCACCTCATTCGTATCGCAAGGCTTCGACGGGGTCGAGCCTGGAGGCACGCCACGACGGATAGATCGTCGCAAGCACCGACAGTACCATCGCCATCACCACGATGGACGCCGTCTCGTGCGGATTGATGTCAGCCGGGAGCTTGTTGAGATAGTAGACTGCCGGATCGAAAACCTGCGTGTTGGTGATCCAAGCCACGAATTCGCGAATCCTCTCGATGTTCCAGCAGAACACCACACCAAGGATCAGCCCAGCGATGGTGCCGACGATGCCGATCGAGGCTCCGGTAATCAAAAAGACGCGCATGATGGCCCCTTTGGTCGCCCCCATCGTACGCAGAATAGCGATATCACGCCCCTTGTCCTTCACCAGCATCATGAGACCGGAAATAATGTTCAGCGCCGCCACCAGCACGATCAAAGATAGGATGATGAACATCACGTTGCGTTCCACCTCAAGCACGGTGAAGAACGTCTCGTTGCGATGGCGCCAGTCGTTGACCTGAATTGTCGGGCCGCCTACGCGCCGTATCTCCTCGCCGTAACGGTTCACGGCCTCCGGATCATCAACGAGGACCTCGAGCACATCGACCTCATCGCCCTTGGAGAAGTAGCGTTGTGCTTCGGCGAGCGGCATGAACACCATCATGCGGTCGTATTCGGACATGCCAAGCTCAAACACCGCCGAAACAACATAGGGTTTTGAGCGCGGCGCCGTGCCAAACGGTGTCGTCGCTCCGCGTGGCGAAACCAGCGTAATCGTATCGCCCACCGTAACCCGCAACTGATTGGCAAGCCGTTGTCCGATCGCAATGGAGCGTTGGTTGTCGAAATCTTGCAGACTGCCGGCGCGCACATTGTTCCAGACCAGGGGCAGTTTCTTCAGCGAAGCCTCATCGATGCCGCGCACCAGTCCGCCCGTCGCCTGCACCGCCGATGACACCATCACCTGACCTTCGATGAGCGGTATGACGGCCTCAACGCCGGGCACGCGCTCGACCTTCTTGCGCACATCGGTGTAGTCGGTGAACGGCTCGCCGATCTTCATGACGATGACGTGACCGTTAAGGCCGAGGATCTTGGCGAACAAGTCCTTGCGGAACCCATTCATCACCGCCATCACGATGATCAGCGTCGCCACGCCCAGCATGATGCCGACGAAGGAGAATCCTGCGATGACCGAGATAAAGCCTTCCTTGCGCCGGGCTCTCAGATAGCGGCCCGCAAGCATCCATTCGAAGGGCGAGAACGCTCTTGTCCCCACCACCGGCTTGGCCGGGGCAACACCTGCAGCGCCCGCCGCCGGCCCGCCCCGTGATCCATCGGATAAAGTCATCCTGACACGTCTCCGTTGGGCGCTAAATCGCCCCCCATTCATGCTCCTTCGCAAGCCCCCGCGGCACGAACAAGGCAAGTTGGCACCCGGCAACTTGTCTTGGCTCAATAGGCGCGTGCGATAAGGACGAACTCCTTGCCCTTTTCCCCCGTGAAGATACAATTGCGATCAACGGGTTCCTGCATCAGCGGCGCGTTGCGGATCGTCAGTTTGAGGTCCTTCAGCCGATCGGCCACCGCTTCCAGCTCCGGCCCCTCGGGCCGTGACCAGGCAACCTTGACCCAACCCCGGAACGCGCCTGCTTCATCATCGCCAGCCGCCGCGCCGAAGTATTCGGCCAGCGCCTCCCACGTGTCGATACCGGTGATGATGTTGGCATCCAAGCGCTGCTTGGCCTCGGCGTAAAGCGATGCCTGGATGTCAGCCAGGAGTTGTCCGGCCTCGGCGACGAACTGTGTGCGCGCCTTGGTCACAGAAATGACCTTGTCTCCGTCACGCAAACGATCGCGGCGCATGAAGGTGACGTTACCAC
>JAXGRZ010000218.1:0-3888 GCA_040765305.1 Hyphomicrobiaceae bacterium
GACAATGGCAGCAGCGAAGAAGGCTCCGGCAAAGAAGGCAGCTCCGGCGAAGAAGGCCGCAGCAAAGAAGCCGGCAGCGAAGAAGAAGAAGTAAACTTCGTTTCTCGCGTCATTCGGCCCTGGCCCTCCAGCGGTCGAAGCATCGGGCACCCCAGGCGGGTGCCCGAACCGCTTTCGGCGCTGAAAATAATCTTCCCGGCCGCCATTCCCGCCTGCGCCGGCGCCCCATCCGCTCCGGGTCCATAAATCGGGCTGGGACCGGCTTTTTTACCACCTCATCGGGTAGCCATGATATCGCGTGGCCGAAACGCCCTTGATCTGCTATTGCGGGCGACGAAAATCGGGGCCAAACGCACCTCATGAATTGCGTGCTGCCCACCGGCTTGCGGCATGACTGTCGCAGCACCTAGAGCGCACGGCGCTCTAAGCCTCAATCACCAAGACGGAGATCACCTGATGAGCCGCGCCGACACCCATGCCCTGATCCAGCACTATTATGAGGCCTTCAATCGCGGCGACAGCGCCGGCATGCTCGCCTGCCTTACTGACGACGTCATCCACGACGTCAACCAGGGCGAACGCCGCGTTGGCATCGACAAGTTCAAGGCGTTCAACGCGCGCATGGACCACCACTACAAGGAGCAGCTGGAAAACATCGCCATCATGGTCAACGAGAATGGCACCCGCGCGGCAGCCGAATTCAACGTACACGGCACCTACCTCAACACCGATGCTGGCCTGCCCGAAGCCAAAGGCCAGTCCTATGTCCTGCCGGCAGGCACCTTCTTTGCCATCCGCGATGGCAAAATCGCGCGGGTGACGACCTATTACAACCTGACCGACTGGATTGCCCAGGTCGCCGGCTGAAGCGCGGGTGGACAGCACAGCGGCGCGGCTTGAACGCATGCGCCCGCTCCAGTCGGCGCACCTGCCCGCGAGCGCTACATAGAGCGCACGGCGCTCTAGTTGCTCCATCGTCGGCGAAAAGAACTGAGGAGGATGCCCTGATGCTGGTAACGATGCTGAAATGCAAGTTGCATCGCGCCACCGTGACCGAGTGCGACCTTCATTACGAAGGCTCCATCTCCATTGATACAAAGCTGATCACGGCGGCCGGGCTGCTGATCAACGAGCGCGTCGAGATCTACAACATCGACAACGGTGAACGCTTCGCGACCTATGTGATCGAAGGCGAGAAAGGGTCAGGCGTCATCGGGCTCAATGGAGCCGCCGCCCGCAAGGCCTGCGTCGGCGATAAGCTGATCATCTGCGCCTATGCCCAGATGAGCGAGGATGGAGGCCGGGCTCACCAGCCCAAAATTGTACTTCTCGGCAAGAACAACCGGATCGAGAAGGGCAAATCATGACGCTCGAGGTGACATCGCTAACCGGCGAAGCCATCACGCGCGTCCTGCCCGATCTGGCCCGCCTGCGCATGAGCGTGTTCCGCGACTGGCCCTATCTCTACGACGGCACGCTGGACTACGAAGAGAAATATCTTGCCACCTTCGCCGCCGCGCCCGGCGCCGTATGCGTGATCGCGCGCGATGGCGATCAGATCGTCGGCGCCTCGACCGGCCTGCCGATGGTGCACGCCGACACCGAGTTCAAGGGCCCCTTCGCCGCCGCCGGCTATGACATTGCCGACGTCTTCTACTGCGGCGAGAGCGTGCTGCTGCCCACGCATCGTGGCGGTGGCGTTGGCCATGCCTTCTTCGAGCACCGCGAAGCCCAGGCGCGCAAACTGGGCGGCTTCAGGTTTTCCACCTTCTGCCGCGTCGTGCGCACCGACAACCATCCCTTGAAGCCGAAGGATTACCGCCCGCTCGACGCGTTCTGGACCAAGCGCGGCTATGCCCCCGCGCCCGGCCTTGTTGCACATTTTGACTGGAAGGACATCGACCAGCAGGCCGAGACAGCCAAGACGCTACAGTTCTGGATCCGGGAGCTGTGAGGCGATGAAGGACACCTTGAGGGTTGCCGGGGCGCAATATCCAATTGACCCCGTGGCCAGCATCGAGGCCTGGAAGGACAAGATCGCAAGCTGGGTGAAGGCGGGGGCTGAGACCGGCGCTGAACTCCTGGTTTTCCCCGAATACGGCGCCATCGAACAAGCGCACGCCCTTGGCCCTGGGGTTTACGGCGACCTTGATGCAACTTTGCAAGCCATTGCGGATCTTGCCACCGAGCGCGTTGCCCACCATGCAGAACTTGCGCGCCGCCACCACGTTCACATTCTCCTGGGCAGTGGACCCAAGAAACGCGCCGATGGCCGCTATGTGAATGCCGCCCAGCTCGTTACCCCCTCAGGCAACATGGCCGAGCAGCACAAGCTCATCCTGACGCCGTTTGAGCGCAACTGGAACATGGTAGCGGGCGATGAGATTGCCTTGTTCGACACGCGCATCGGCATGATCGCCACGGCCATTTGCTACGATAGCGAATTTCCCTACCTTGCGCGCGCGATGGCCAAGGCCGGCGCCGAAGTGCTGCTCATTCCCCAATGCACCGAGCGCATCTCGGGCCATCATCGCGTGCGAACCGGCGCCATGGCGCGCGCGCTTGAAAACCAGATTGCGACTGTAACCAGCCCGACCATCGGCGACGCCCCCTGGTCGGCAGCCGTCGACTTCAACACCGGGGCTACCGGCATTTTCGTTCCCGCCGAGTTTGGCGTCTCAGACACTGGCGTGCTCGCCGAAGGCCGCCTCAACGAACCTTGCTGGGTTGCCGCAACAATAAACCTGCATCACCTGCGTGAAGTTCGGCACGGCGGCGAAATGCGCAACTTCACCGATTGGCTGGAGCAGCCCGGCGCCCCTGACGCTGACAGCCGCGCGCGCATCAAGGTCCACAAGCTCGATTGACGATCGATTTTTCACGGCTCGACCGCTCACACTTCAGCTAAACATGCTCTGGTTCATTCCAAGGCATACGTGACGGTTACGCGCGCGGTGATCTCTTGCGTTCCTTCCGCGATGGGCACGCTTTCGGCCATCGCCGCACGCGCCATCATTGGCCCGCGTGGGGCGACATGGACGGCCTGCTCGGAAATGACCAGCACCTGCCCCAAACGTACACCTGCCGCTGTCGCGTAGAGTTCGGCGCGCTGGCGCGCGTTGGCGATGGCTTTGCGGCGCGCGTCGTCCAGCAGGGCGTCTTCCTTCGCGACGTCAAACGACAGCCCGCTGATCCGGTTGGCGCCAAGGCTCACCAGTTGATCAAGCAGCGGCCCCAAGTTTGAAAGGTCGCGCACCACGACATTGACGTCATTGCTGACCCGGTAGCCGTCGATCTGCGGGGCTGATCCATCCCGGCGGTTTTGATAGCGCGGCGAGACGTCGAACGATGTCGTCTTGATGTCTGCGCCAGCGATACCGGCCGCCTTAAGGCCGGTGAGCAGCCGCTCCATCGCCACGGAATTGGCGCTCAAGGCGTCCTTCGCGCTGGCTGCCTCGGTGACCACGCCCGATGAAATCCGCGCCATGTCCGGCCGGGCCGAAACCTTGCCCTCGGCTGAAACGGTGATATAGCGCTGCCCATGATCTGCTTGCGATCGCTCCACTTGCCTCTCCTGTGCCATCGCGGCCTGGGCCATTGCCGCCGCAAACACCACCACAAAGATCGCCCGAGCGAACCGACCGCCAGCACCAACAAAAACCATCGTGTTCTCCTCAACGATAGGCCATCACCCAAGCCGAAGGAGCGCCACTGCTCCATCACGCTGCTGCAACGAGACCTCGCGATCACGGTAAAACGACGGCACGATTAGAGATTTCTCGGTTAAGATGATTTGGCTGGCGCCTGTGTTTCACCTTGAGTTGTGCCACCAATCTGGAGCGTCAGCGTGCCTCCCCCCCAGCCACCGGCATTGGCGCAACCTGCGGC
>JAXGRZ010000219.1:0-3819 GCA_040765305.1 Hyphomicrobiaceae bacterium
AGCTCATCAAGGCCGAGACCGCTCAGCGTGAGGTGCGTTCCATGGCTTACCCGTTTACAAAGCGAACAGGAAAGTCAATGAAATCAACGGTCTACCCAGACCACCCCCGCGCCAGTGCTAGCTTTGCGTACCGTCACTTATTGCACTGAAAACGAGGAGACCCCGCTATCGCGCGCGGCTCTTTTGGACTCCGCAGGCTTCGCCTCAGCGGGCATGGTGGCGTGCTTGACCGCCGCCAATCGAGATCGGGGGGGTAGCCCGGGGAAAGACCCTTGCCCCTGGCGTGGGCGTTGGCCGCGCGGACTCGCCCAGCGCATAGCCCTGCGCCGAAGCGATCCGCCGAACCACGCTTTCCAGTCCCTGCAACTCCTTCAGTTCCTCGCCGGTGTGCGCGCGGCCGGCGCGCATGCCGACCACCTGCCGCGTCTGCGCCGCCAGTGCCTCCCGCTCACCGCGCACCCGAACCGGCCTCTCGCCGCGCCATCGCGCGCTGGTACTGCTCCGACAGCTTCGAGGCCAGCACGTAGCACGCGAAAGACGTGAGCGGCATCACGACGAAGCAGATGAACCGCGATTCGCTGCGCTGCATTAGCAGTCCGCCTAAGGTGGCGATGCCGGCGCTAAACGACAACAGCCGCAGCACGGCCACGCACAGGACGATGGGCAGTCGAAGCCAGCCGAGTAGCAGGTCCATACATCACCACCTTTTCCGTGCGTGGGCCGGCGTCACGGCGAAGCGCCGTGCAGCTTGCCGCGCATGCGCTCGACGTCGGCCCGCGTCAGAACCGACAACACGCACAGGCGCTGCAGCGCCGCGTCGATGCGCGTGCCGCCTGCCCCGCCGGTGAAATCCCAGGTGAACGGGCGCGAGCTGAACAGCGCGGCCACGTCCTCGATCCTCGCCTCCGAATCGGCCACCTGATCGACCAGCCGCAGCAGCAGGCGGCTGGCGGCATTGGCCGCCGCCACGCGCGCACGCTGGCCAGGATCGGCGTCCAGGGCCAGGGCCACCGCCTCGGCGGTAAGCCGGTCCAGATCCTGGCCCACCGCCGCGCGCGCCTGCCACAGCCGGCTTTCCCGCTCAAGGGCATCCATGCGGGTCCTTTCCGGGCGCCAGGACGCCAGCGCAGCGCGCATCGAGCAGTCGCGCCAGCAACTGCGCATCGTTGGCGGCATCTACCGGGTCGCGCACCAGCGCGCCGCGCAGGGCGTCCCTGAGCCAGCGGGAAGCGGCAGGGTCCCGCATCACGCGATCGATTTCTTCCATCCTTTGTCCAAGAGGTAGCGTTCGAGGCGCTTGCGCGTCTCGGCGATGAATTCCACCGGCGCCACGATCGTGGCCTCTTCCCAGCCTGGCGGCACCAGCACGGGCGCATTGCTGCGCAGTTCCTCCACCTTGTCCATCACCTTGTTGCAGGTCCGGGCCAGCGGCTGGTAGGTGAGGTTGTCGCCGCGGGCCACGACTGAGACCGCCTCGCCGTCCACCAGCACGCGCTGCACGCGCTCAATCGTGGCCGGCGCGATCCTGAAATACGACACCGCCTCTTCAAGCTCCTTCAGCGTGCAGCGCTGCGGAACACGTTTTTTCAGGGGGGTGTCGGTCATGTCGGCCTCATGGGAGATGTTGAAAACTACACCTCATTTTACACCACATAATTAACCTAAAAAAGGGGAATATGTATCGTTTATCAGAACATAAAAGGATATTAACTATCGTTTGACAATACAATGAAAGCCCAAAGGCGACACAGGCAAGAGGTTTCTCATGGCAACACCGCGCACCAAGAATCTGCTGCCCGCCCTGGCCTTGGCTCTGTGCAACATCGCCCAGGCCCAGGCAGACCAGAGCCCGGACATGGAACTGCTCACGGGCGATACCCGCCTGGCGTGCGAAGCCATCCTGTGCCTGTCCACCGGCGAGCGCCCCAGCGAGTGCCAGCCCGCCATCCGGCGCTATTTCTCCATCGTCAGGCGCACCCTCGGCAAGACACTGGGCGCGCGGCGCGACTTCCTGAACCAGTGCCCCACGGCGAAAGAGGACGGCTACACGCGCCAGTTGGTCAATGCACTGGTGGACGGCTCCGGCCGCTGCGACGCCGCCGCACTCAATGGGCGCGGCTGGATGCCCGCCGGTGGCGACAACGGGTACTACATCTCCAATGCAATGCCGGCGAGTTGCCAAGCCTACTACGACAACGCAGGCCTCGACGTGGGTTCAGTCCGCCCGATCTATGTCGGCCAGCCCGAGCGCGGCGGCCGCTGGGTTGATCCTGTGAATCAATGAAGAGACTGCCCCCACAGCTGCATCAATGCGTGCCGTGCAAATGAGGCCAGTTGGGTGATAGAGGCTTTGATACAGACGCGTGGTCGAGGCCGCTGAGAATGCCGCATTCGGCGACCGCATGCGGAGACGTGCAGCGCGCGCGCAACGCCTTCAGGTCCCTCTCCAGCACGCGGAGTTCGCGAATGCGTTGCGCTACATGGCCAATGTGCTCGTCAAGCAGTGCATTGATCTCGCCACAGTCTTGTGCAGGCGAATCGCGAAGCTCAATCAATGCGCGGATCTCGTCCAGGGTCATATCTAGCCCGCGGCACTGGCGGACGAATGCTAGCCGCTCAACATGGATTGGCAGGTAGAGGCGGTAGTTATTCTCAGCCCGCGCTGGTGGCGGAAGCAAGCCCTCTCGCTCGTAAAAGCGGATGGTTTCAACTGGCGTTCCAGTCGCTTCGGCCAGTGCTCCAATCTTCACGGGCAAATCCTACCTTTCTGTATAGAAGGCTTGACTCTACACCGACTACAGGGTTTTCAATATAGAAAAAGCAAGGATCATCCATGAAGCACTCTCACACCGATCAAGGATCTGCAGTCGCCATCAGCGACGATTGTTGCGGAACCGGGCCCTCTGAAAAGGTTCGTCTTTCCGGTACCACGGCAAAGGTACAAGGTCGAAGCTTTCGAATCCCCACGATGGACTGTGCCGCTGAGGAAGCTGAAATCCGCCGAGCCCTTGACGGCTTGCCCGGTATCCGCGGTTTGCGATTTCAGCTTGGTCAGCGAACCTTGACCATCGATGCCGATGAACCGTTGATGGCACCCGCACTGGAAGCCATCCGCAAGGCAGGGTTTGATCCACAGCAAGTTCGTGCAGCAGATTCAGGTGATGCGCACTCTGAAGGCGATGGTCACAACCACGATCCTGTCCGAGGCCAGTTGCCCAAGCTGGCTGCCGCGCTGCTCCTGGCTATCGCTGCCGAAGTTATCGGGTACTTCGCTCCGGAAACCGCAGTCTGGCGCGCCGCTGGCCTCGCCGTAGCAGGGGTCGCGATATGGCTGGCAGGTTTTGACGTCTACAAGAAGGGGTTTGCAGCCCTGCGGCATGGCCGTCTGAACATCAATGCGCTGATGACAGTCGCGGTGACGGGGGCATTCGCGATCGGCCAGTGGCCCGAGGCCGCGATGGTCATGGCCCTGTATGCGATCGCCGAGGCGATCGAAGCACGCGCGGTCGATCGCGCGCGCAATGCCATCAAGGGGCTGCTGGACATGGCGCCCGACCAGGCCTCTGTAAGGCAGGTCGATGGCAGTTGGAAGGTCGTGCCTGTTGCCGAAGTCGTCGTCGGTGCGTTGCTGCGTGTGAAGCCAGGCGAACGTGTGCCTATGGACGGCGTAGTTCGTTCTGGTCAAACAAGCATCAATCAGGCACCCGTCACCGGCGAGAGCATTCCGGTCGATAAAACCACTGGTGACTCCGTCTTTGCTGGCACGATCAACGAATCAGGCACCTTCGAATTCGAGGTGACCGCACTGGCATCGGATTC
>JAXGRZ010000022.1:0-20533 GCA_040765305.1 Hyphomicrobiaceae bacterium
CATTTTCTGCGCCGAACCGGTGCCCACTTCGCCGGAAAATGCTCTCTCCTTGGGTGGGTCGCATTTTCTGCGCCGAACCGGTACCCACTTCGCCGGAAAATGCTCCGGATCAATGCGAGCGGCTGACGCAGAAGGTGATCACATCGCGCATCGCATCGCGCTCCGATGAGGCTGGGAATACGCCCAGTGCATCGCGTGCAATGCCGCCGTAGGTTCGCGCACGCTCGAGCGTTGCATCGATCGCCTTGTGCTTTTTCATCAGGTGAATGGCGTGCTCCAGATCGCCGTCCTCGATCTTGCCTTCCGCGATCGTGCGGTTCCAGAAGGCGCGCTCCTCAGTCGAACCGCGCCGGTAGGAGAGGATGACCGGCAATGTGATCTTGCCCTCGCGGAAGTCATCGCCGACCAACTTGCCCAGCCGCAACGCATCACCTGAATAATCGAGTGCATCGTCGACGAGCTGGAATGCGATGCCCAGATTCTTGCCGTAGGAACGTAGCGCGCTGAGTTCTTCGGTTGGCCGGTTGGCAATCGCGGCGCCCGATTCGGCTGCGCCTGCGAACAGGGCGGCGGTCTTGGCATCGATGATGGCGAGGTAGGCGTCCTCTGTCGTTGCCGTGTTCTTGGCGGCGGCAAGCTGCATGACCTCGCCCTCCGCGATCACGGCGGCGGCATTGGAGAGAATTCGCAATACGGGAAGCGAGCCAACCTCGACCAGCATGCGGAATGCCTGACCAAGCAGGAAGTCGCCAACCAGCACGCTCGCCTGATTGCCCCAGATCATGCGTGCAGCTTTTTTGCCGCGCCGTACATTGCTCTCGTCGACGACGTCGTCATGCAGCAGTGTCGCCGTGTGCATGAATTCCACGGCTGCTGCCACCCTGATGTGGGCGCTCTCGCGGAAACCAACAAGCTTGGCCGCGGCAATCGTCATCATCGGGCGCAGACGTTTGCCACCTGAGATGATCAAGTGGTGCGCAAGTTCAGGGATCATGTCGACATCGGAGATTGCCTTGTCGAGAATAATCCGGTTGATGCCCTCCATGTCCTCCGTCACGAGCTTGAGGAGCGGCTTCAGGCTGTCCGCAGGGTCGCGGGCATCTTCGAGCGGAACTACGAGACCCAAGGGCAATTCCCCGTTCGCTTGCAAAGTGGCATGGAGCATATTCCTATACCTTCATTGCGCGCACCTTAGATGCAGTTTTGGTGCTGCGCATCAGAAACTTGTCGCCGCTGGGTGGAATTGGTGCGAGAACTGATAAGAACCAACGACCGCGTGCTGCTCTCTTTTGCGATGTCTCTGCTGCGTGATGCGGGGATCGAGGCGATCCTGGTCGACGCCAACATGAGCATTCTGGAGGGCTCGGTGGGCATTCTGCCGCAGCGGATTTTGGTGTACTCGGGTTCGTATGATGAGGCCCGACGGGTGATGTACGAGGCCGACCTTGGGCAATGGGTGAAAAGTGGTGACTGATACACCAAGGCAAGGCAAGGAGAGTGCATACAATGCGGCGCCGGGTGCGTGGGTGCCGGATGCGGCACTTGGGTCGCTGGGCGGTGTGAGCTTGGAAAACGCTGCGACCACGCGTGATGCGTTCCTTGATGGGGCGGTCATGCTTGAGCAACCCAGACGCGGCTATCGGGCCGGTATCGATGCGGTGGTCCTGGCTGCGGCGGCGCAACCGCAAGACGGGCGCACGCCTCTGCGCGTCCTGGATGCCGGGGCGGGTGTGGGCACCGTTGGCCTGCTGGCTGCTTATCGTCTGCGCAAGCTGATTGACATTGAGGTGACGCTGGTTGAGCGGGCGCCGGAGCTGGCGGCGTTGGCCGCGCGCAACGCGCGCAATAATGCTCTTGAAGAGCGTGTTGGGATCATCTGTGCTGATTTTCTGGGGCCGGTGGCGGATCTTGAGCAAAAGGGGCTTGCCAGCGATAGCTTCGATCTGGTTCTTGCCAACCCGCCGTTCCACGTTGAGGCGCGTGGTACGATGTCAGCAAATATGATTAAGGCCGGCGCAAACGCCATGGGTGAGGGTGATCTTGAGCGCTGGGCGCGGGCGATGGCGCGTGTGACACGGCCCGGTGGTGAGATCGTGGTGATCCACAAAGCCGATGCATTGCCCGAACTGCTGAGTGCACTGGTGCCGCGCTTTGGCGCCCTGCGCATCATGCCGCTTTATCCGCGCGTCGGCGCGCCGGCAAGCCGCATTCTGATCAAGGGCATCAAGGGATCGCGGGCGCCACTGACGCTGTTGCCAGGTGGTCCGTTGCACGGTGAGGGCCATGCGTTCACGTCTCCTGTAACTGCGATCTTGCGGCATGGGGCCGGCTTGGAGTTGTGAAGAGGGGTCAACTGCTGCGTGCGAGCGCAGAGATACGCAGAGGATCTATTCCGACATGAGATTGTTTCATCGTGGCCCGCGCGTGCCGGTGCTGCGCTTTTCCGGGCCCATAGGTATGGCTACGCCGCTGCGTCCGGGGCTGACCGGTTCGGCGGTGGCGGGCGCGCTGCGCAAGGCCTTCACCATGTCCAAGACACCGGCGGTGGCCATTGCGCTCAATTCGCCCGGCGGCTCACCGGTGCAGTCGAGCCTGATCTTCAAGCTGATCCGCCAGCATGCCGGCGAGCAGAACAAGAAGGTCTATGTGTTCTGCGAGGATGTTGCTGCCTCGGGCGGCTATTACCTGGCGGTGGCGGGTGATGAAATCTACGCCGATACGTCCTCCATCATCGGCTCGATTGGCGTTATTTCGGCAAGCTTCGGTTTCGACAAGGCGATTGCGCGTCTGGGTATCGACAGGCGCGTCTATACCGCCGGAGCGAACAAGGGGGCGCTCGATATGTTCCAGCCTGAGAGGGCCGACGACGTCGAGCGCCTGAAAGCGCTTCAGCGCGACGTTCACGATGTATTTATAGGCATCGTCAAGGATCGCCGCGCCGGCAAGCTGAGCGGACCTGACACGGAGCTGTTTTCGGGAGGCTTCTGGTCGGCACCCAAGGCGCTCGAATATGGTCTGATCGATGGAATTTCCGACTTGCGATCGAAGATGCGGGAAATCTACGGAGAAAAGGTCCAACTGCTGAATGTTCCGTTGGCGCGCAGTGGCCTGCTGGGGCGGCTGCGGCGGCTGCCGTCGATGGCGCACGTTGCTCCGCCTGACGGGCTGGGTGGAGACATTGCCGCAGCGCCTGGCCTTGCAATAGCTGAGGATCTGGTGTCCGCTATCGAGGCGCGCGCCTTATGGTCGCGCTACGGACTATAGGGCCGCTGGTGCGGGCTCAAAACGATGTCGAGGTGATCGGATGCCTCAATTTCTGGTTCTGATGTTGGCCGGCGCGGGTGCCATTGCGGGCGCGCGCTGGGCCGCCCGAAAGTTCGATCACATGGCACGGCAGGCCCGTCACATGGCGCAAGAGGCCGAACGCCAAGCCCAGGCGACCCGATCGGCGAGCGCCCGTGATTTGGGCAAACTCGAATACGATGTGGAGACGGGTCAGTACCGGCCGAAATCATCATGATCGTGCACGGACAGTTTCCAATCGGATCGATGAATACGCTCGCACGGGAGCGGTAGGTGGGCGGGCGATACTTCCCTCGCTTTGGTAATTTGGTGCGCCAATGTGTGGCCAACGCGCGCAGCAGGCTCAACCGGCCACCTCATTGATTGACTTGTGCAGCGCAACATGGCACATGAAGGCGACCGCGCGAGACGCGGATTCGGCGCTACAGCCGCGTGAAGGGTGCATTTCAGTTCCGGACCTTGAATGGTCGACGGTCAACGCACCCGCCAGTTGAGCATCCCGATCGATCCAAAGGACAGCCCCGGACACGCAGGGCGTCAGAAAAAGCTCAAGCCCGCTCACGCCGCGGGCCGGTGGTTTATGCCGGCACGCGCATATCCGGGCACCACATGAAAGACTTCTCAATTGACGAAATTCTCTGAACTGGGCCTTGCAGAGCCGGTGTTGAAGGCGCTCGCCGAAGAAGGCTACGAGACGCCAACGCCGATCCAGGCGCAGGCCATTCCGGTTCTGCTGAAGGGTGCCGATCTGCTCGGTATCGCCCAGACCGGCACCGGCAAGACGGCCGCATTCGCGCTGCCGTTGTTGACCCGCATCACAACCGACAAGCGACCCGCCCCCCGCCGCGGCGCGCGCATCCTGGTCCTCTCGCCGACCCGCGAACTTGCCGCGCAGATCGGCGAGAGTTTCCGCACCTATGGCCGCCACCTGGGCACCAGCGTTGCTGTCGTGTTCGGCGGCGTCGCCCACAAGCCGCAGATCAATGCCTTGTCGAAGGGTGTTGATGTGCTGGTCGCCACGCCCGGCCGCCTGATCGACCATATGGAGACGGGTGCCGTTACACTGGAAGGCGTCGAGGCGCTGGTGCTGGACGAAGCCGACCAGATGCTGGACCTTGGTTTCGTGCGCCCGATCCGCCGCATTGTCTCCAAGTTGAGGGCGCGGCGGCAGAACCTGTTCTTCTCCGCCACCATGCCCCATGAGATTGCAGCCCTGGCCGCCGAACTGCTGCATGAGCCCGTCCGGGTGCAGGTGACCCCGGTGGCGACGACGGCTGAGCGCGTCGCTCAGCGCGTCATTCATATCGAGGCCACCAAGAAGCGCGCGCTGCTGGCCAGCCTCTTTGCTGATGAGGCGATGAGCCGGACGCTCGTCTTCACCCGTACCAAGCGGGGTGCCGACCGTGTTGCCCGTCATTTGGATGCTTCGGGGATCGCGGCGGTTGCCATCCACGGCAACAAGAGCCAGCGTCAGCGCGAAGTGGCGCTCGATGCATTCCGCAGCGCCAAGACGGGTGTCCTCGTGGCGACCGATATCGCAGCGCGCGGCATCGACATCGATGGCGTCACACACGTCGTCAACTATGAATTACCCGAGGTGCCCGAAGCCTATGTTCACCGCATTGGCCGCACCGCGCGTGCGGGAGCGGAGGGGAACGCAATTTCTCTGTGTGACGTCGCCGAGCGCGATCTGCTGCGGGCCATCGAGCGGCTGACGCGCCAGCAGATCCCCGCCGAGGACCGCCGCAACGACGCATCGATTGCCGTCGAGGTGCGCGAACGCCCGGCGCGCGAACATCGCGCAGGCGAGCGGCCCTGGCGCGGCGAACGCCATGAGGGCGCAGGACAAGGCCGGCGCAGCGGCGCCGCCAGCGAAGGGCGCAAGGGCGATGGCGGCTTGCGCAAGCCACGCCGGGCGGACAATGGTGCGGGTCGCGATGGCGCCGCCCGCGACGGCGCTGGCCGCGATGGTGTTCGTCATGAAGATGGCCGTCGTGGCCATGGCCGTCGTGACGATAGCCACCGCGACAACACCACGCGTGACACCAACAATCGCGACAGCGGCTACCGGAATGCGCGCCGCCGTGACGATCGTCCGAGCGAGGGCGAACGCGTGCCATGGACAAATTCAAAGCGCGAACGCGGGCCGCGCCACGGTTCGGATCAGCGCAGCAGGCAGGACGGCTGGGCGCATGGCGGTGAGCGCAGCGCGTCGCGCGATGATCGCGCTGGGCGCGGTGAGGGTGGCGGCGGGCACAACGCTGGCAAGCCGCATCGCAATCGCCAGTCCGACACACGAGGGCGCAATTCGGACGGATCCGCGCTCGCCCACGTCTTTGGTGGCGGCTTTGCTGGCGGCGAGGGTCGTAAGGATCGCGGCTCATCTCATCGCCAAGGCCAGGATCATGGCCAAGGTCGCGGCCAGGGTCATGGTCACGGCGGCAAGGCGGGCAAGCCGCACCATCGCAACGCCAACCGGCAGGGGAAGGCTGATGGCGGTGAGGGTGCGGGCGCTCGCTCACCGCGTTCCGATGGTGGCGGGCGTCGCCGTCGCAATGGGGGGGCGCAGGCACGCCGTCTCGAGAGCGTTTGAAGTCGAAGCGCGCTGTTCGCCGCAGCAACGGGATCTGCGGCAACTTCGCGGTCGGACAATGAGAGTGAGAGAGGATTTATCATGGCGCGCAAGAAACCCACGGCCAAGTCTGAATTCGTGCTCTTCAACGTTCTTTATGAGGATGGGACGATGACCTCCAACCGGCGCGTTCCCGGTGAGGTGCTTGGCGGCCTCGATGGCGATGCACCAGCGCTGACGATCATCGAGGAGCAGGACGCGGAGATCGCGGAGCGCTCGGGCAAGTCGCGCGGCCCGATCAAGTCGATCGAGCGCGTCGGCGCCAAAAAAGCGCAGGGCAAGGCGAGCAAGGCCGCGTAAGCGCGGCGGCACTCTCGTTTCGATGCTGCCGTTTCGATGCGGCAGGAATTGCGCCAAACACACACTGCAGCAAACACAAACTGCAGCAAACACAAACGGCCGGATGAAATGTCCGGCCGTTCTTTTTTATCTAGCAAGTTCGTCAGCTGCCAACCGGCTCAGGCGGCAACCGGAACCCTGGCCAACGCCAGCTCCCGGAATGAAATGAGCCTCTTGGTGTCGCAATCCCAAAGCTTGAGCTTGATCAGGCTGAAGCTGCGGGCGAGCGTGATGCGCCGCACATCGCGCAACTCGGGATAGTCGCGGATCAACTCTGGCAGCCTGTAGTAGGGAACGCGGCTGTAGAGGTGATGGATGTGGTGGATCCCGATATTGGCTGTGACCCAGGACAACATCTTGGGCAGATCAAGGTAGGAGCTGCCATAAAGCGCGGCGTCCTGGTGAGACCAGTTTGCGGCCTCTTCCCAGAATGTATCTTCGAACTGGTGCTGCACGTAGAACAGATAAACGCCGATGGTTGCGGCAATCGCAACGATCGGCAGATGCACCATCAGGAACGGTCCGATTCCGATCAGCCACATCATTATTCCAAACAAGACCGCGATCGAAAGGTTGGTCGTCATGGCGCTCGTCCAAGGCCGCCAGCCGCCTTTCATCTGGCCGATCGGCAGGCGCTGCTGCAGCATGAACACGAACGAAGGCCCAACACCGAACATGACGACGGGACTGCGGTAGATCCGGTACAAGAAACGCCGCCATTTTGGTCTCGCAAGGTATTCCTTGACGGTCCACGTCTCGATGTCGCCGACACCACGCTCGTCGAGATTGCCCGAGTTGGCGTGATGTGTCGCATGGTTGCGCCGCCATACCTCATAGGGCGTCAATGTGAAAACGCCGATGACGCGGCCGATCCAATCGTTGGTCTGACGTGTCTTGAAGAAGGCGTAATGACCGCAGTCATGCTGAATGAGAAACAGGCGGACGAGCATCGCCGCTGCGGGAATGGCGATGAGAAGCGTCAGCCAATAGGAGACTGACAGAGCCGCCCATGCCGCCGCCCACAAAATGAGAAAGGGGATGGCGGTGATGATGATTTCGACGATCGAGCGGCGCACGTTGGGTTGGCGGTAGCGTGCGACAATGGCGAGCCAGTCGCGACCCTTGATTGGATCGGCGCCCGCAGCAGTATTGGTCTGGTTCAAGTTCTCCCTCCGAATTCCTCTGCAGCCGGCTCGCTCTGGCTCACGACGAGCAAACCGGATGGCGCGCGCAATCCGAGATGTCAAGAATTGGCACGTAAAACAGATCCCTCTCGTGTGACTACCCCAAACGCTCTGATTTGACCACGTTTACCTAGCGATAGGATACTTTTATCCAGCACCCCGCGTCTATCCAGCGCCTCGCGTCGTTTCGCTTTTGCGAGAAAGCATGCGCGCCAGGGTCTCGCGGCGCCAAGGCGCTGTGGTCTTTGGGAAAGGGGCAACGTTCGTAACCACGATCCGCGTTCGTCACAAAGAATTGTGCTGGTGTGCGGAGCGCGACTTTAGGCTGTCTTGGAACGGTCTGGTGGGGATCTCATGGGCGTCGTGCCTGATTGCTGCGGCGCCAGCACCCTCACAAGGCCAGCACCCTCACAAGGATAGTCCGACCAGCATCAGACCGACCAGCATCGACACGTTCATGAGACTCGACAGGTTGACGTCGCCAAACTCCTTGATGCGAACCTCGCGGACGACCTCCACTTCGCGCACGTTCTCGCGTTCTGGCCCGCCCGACATGGCTTCAACGCCTCTCAGCCAGCTCCAGCCCCACCGCCCGATGGCCCGCACGCCCCGCCAGGCTTCCAGCGGCGCCCGCCGCCAGCCGTATCGATAGGCGTAATAGGCGAGCACGAGGACGATGATCTGCAGCGCCGTCGATACCCAGCCGCCGATCAGCAGCCAGATGAGGCTCCAGATCGCTGAGATGATCCACCATACGACGCCCAGCAGGGTTTCCATGCATCTGCTCCTAGGGTTCGGGCCCTGACACCATAGTGCAAAGGCCAAGCGGCCCCGAAACGCTATACACGCTCGTGTGGCGTCGCGCCTTAGTTGACCGACGCTGCGGCAAGGTTGGTGTCAACCAAGGCGCGATGAACGCCACACGAGCCCCGTGTTTTCGCTCGTGGCCCTCATGTCGCGCCAAAATCGGTAGAGGTTTCGGCCAGGGTGCGATTTGGGCGCGACGGGCCACGAGAGCCGCCCGCCTCGACATGCTTTTGTTGAGTGACGACGTGGCGAATTTGCGTATATTGCGGCGCGAGCCCGTGTTCGTGTTTCATGAAAACAAGAACACGGTCTAGTTCTTTGACTTGAGCTAAGTTTTTCACATCTCTACCGCACACACTTCAGCTCAACATGCTCTAAAACGAAGATCACGGGCCAGAGATGAGCGCCAGACCTGCCACCACATCAGCCGCCACGTCGCCGGTGCCGTCAGATACGGGCGGCCTCAATCCGCGTGGCAGCTTCCAGGATCTGATTCTGACACTGCAGCAGTTCTGGGGACGGCAGGGCTGCGTGGTGCTTCAGCCTTATGACATGGAAGTGGGCGCCGGCACCTTCCATCCGGCCACGACGTTGCGCGCGCTGGGCCCGAAGACGTGGAATGCGTGCTACGTGCAGCCCTCGCGCCGCCCCAAGGACGGGCGCTATGGCGAGAACCCCAATCGCCTGCAGCACTACTACCAGTTCCAGGTGATCATGAAGCCGTCGCCGACCGATATCCTGGATCTTTATCTGCAAAGCCTTGAGGCCATCGGTATCGACACCACGAAGAACGATATTCGCTTCGTCGAGGATGACTGGGAAAGTCCGACGCTGGGGGCCTGGGGGCTGGGCTGGGAGGTCTGGTGCAACGGCATGGAGGTGACGCAGTTCACCTATTTCCAGCAGGTCGGCGGGTATGACTGCGCGCCGGTTGCCGGTGAGATCACCTACGGTCTGGAGCGCCTGGCGATGTACGTGCAGGGTGTCGACCGTGTCTTTGATCTCAACTTCAACGGTTGCACGGACGAGAAGAAGCTGAGCTATGGCGATGTGTTCTTGCAGGCCGAGCAGGAGTATTCGCGCTACAACTTCGAGCATGCTGACACCGCCATGCTGCTCGATCATTTTCGTGACGCCGAAAAGGAGTGCAAGGCTCTGCTGCAGGCGGGATCGCAAGGTGGGGAGACTGATCTGGAGCCCAAAAAGCACCTGCTGGCACTTCCCGCCTATGATCAGGCGATCAAGGCGTCCCACATCTTCAACCTGCTCGATGCGCGCGGCGTCATTTCGGTGACCGAGCGCCAGAGCTATATCCTGCGCGTTCGCGATCTCGCCAAAGCCTGCTGCGGGGCCTGGCTGGCCACTGCAGGTGGTGGCGCACGATAAGGGATAAGTTCGCTCGAATCGCGGGGCCGTCATTTGCTTCGGCGCCCTGAGTGAATTTGCCTTTGCATGTGCGGTTTTCTTCTCTTCACACCGCTGACTGAAGACCATGTTCGCAACAAACCTCGAGCCTACAGCCTTTGCACTGGTCATCCTGGGCGCGTTGATCGCCGGGTTCACGACGGGCTTTGCCGGTTTTGGTACGGGGCTTGTCGCATCGGGGCTGTGGTTTCATGCGCTTCCCGCACCGATGGTGCCGCCCCTGGTCGCCTTGGCTTCGGTGACGGCTCAGGTCGTCGGGCTGGTCGCGGTGCGCAAGGCGTTCAACTGGCCGCGCGCCTTGCCGTTTCTGCTTGGCGGGCTGATCGGGGTTCCGCTTGGCATTGCGGCCTTGGCCGCCGCTTCGCCGTTCATTCTCAGAACGTCGATGGGCGCCTTCCTCGTCACTTACGCGTTCTATCAGTTGGCGCAACGCCGCAAGCGCGAGATTGGAGACTGGGGTGGCAGAGCAGCCGATGGCATTGTCGGGGTTGGCGGCGGGTTCCTTGGTGGATTTGCCGGCTTATCAGGCCCGCTGCCGTTGATATGGCTGCAGTTACGGGGCGGGCAAAGCGCCGAGCAGCGCGCCATCTATCAGCCCTTCAACATGATCGTGCTGATGCTGGCCAGCATCGGCATGGGGCTGAGCGGCCAGATTACGACAAATGTCGTTAGCATCGCCATGTTTTGCCTGCCGATGACACTGATCGGAGCCTGGATTGGCGCGCGCACCTATGCGCTCGTCTCACCACGTACGTTCCAGCGTGTGGTGCTGTGCCTGTTGCTTATTTCCGGCTGCATTCTGATTATGCAGGCTATCAATTCGTAAGCCGATCTTTAGGGTCCGGACTCATTGCTATTGAGGCCGGACCCTAGATTCGGAGTTGGCAAATACCACCATGGCGTTCGTGCATGCAGCCACGGTGTTGATCGGCTGGATCGGTTAAAAGCAAGATGCGCTAAAACAGTTCTGGACCGATCGCTCGAACCCCTGGGGGAAGGTTTCGAGTCGATCGATCCAGAAGTCAACGCATACTGAACAACGTTGCAAAGCGAAGCTTGGGGGATAACAAGTGTCGCCTCGCAATCTAGTTGTTGTTACGCAGTTACTCTGCAGATCTCTCTTGGGGAGATCTGCCATTCAGTATCAACGCTCAGTTTGGCTGATCCGATTTGCTGCCCAATCGCATCGCCGAACTGTCCGTCATACTGAAGCTGGCGTGTCGTGGCGGATGGTGATGTCAGATAGAGACGTGCTGCAATGTCGGCCGTCATCCAGGATTTGTGAGCCGGCGATATCGATCTGCGGTTTCAGATATGCCTCGTGCAGGGGTATCGGGTAAGCGGCCGCGTTATCGGTAGCTGTGCTGATGGCGCTGAATTGACCGTCAGTTGTGATCGGGAGCGCAATTTGACAGGCCGTCGTGTCTGGAAATATGCATGCGCCAGCTCGTGCCGTGGGCGGCGCGAACAGCGCCAAAGTACCTAGGGTAGCGCCCAGTACCAACGCGGTGCCAAGCCAGAGCTGGGTCGGCGGTTCAATCGGTGCATACGATGAATGATCGATGCCATTCGGCGTGCCTTGGCCATGCTGTGTCATGCAGTGCCCCAATTCATTTCTTGAAGCTGTTTTTGTATGCAATGCAACAAAACGACAGGGCCAAAACACTTGGCCTCAGAATGTGAGGACTATGCACTATCTAAAGTTGTTTTCATCCCAAAAAGCACAACTATAAATTTTATTTATGAGTTGATAGCGCATGCTTCGTGACGGAAGAGATACACTCTGGATGCTCAAAGCCCGTTCTTACGGGGGCGGCAGTGTTCAGTTGATGAAGTGGATCGATTTTTTTGTGCGGTGCAGGGGCCGGTGAAGCGCGCCCGAGGATAGCGGGTCGTCTCGCGCTCCGGCGCGGCGAGGAATTGGTGCGTTGACCCTCCTCACGCCGCGGCGTCGGGCATGTCGCGTCGTGCCAGCATCTGGTAGGCGGTGCTGATCTGCTCGAACATCCGGGTCATGTAGCTGGCGACTTCCGGGGGCAGGCGCACTGCGTTGAACTGGTCGGGGTGATACTGCTTGGCCAGACGCGCATAAGCAGCGCGAATGGCTTCATGGCCGGCATCGACAGGAATGCCCAGGACGACATAGGGATTGTCGCTTTCCATGGCCTTCGACGCATCCAGCTTCGGCGGCTTCTTGGCCTTGGTCTCGATGAGTTCCACGACACTGTCCTTGGATACGAATTTCGGTGTGCCGTTCGCGTCCTCAAACTCGATAAAACGGTTCGAACCGTTGAGCTGCTTGATCAGCTGCGAGCCGTAGGGAATGGTCACTTTACCAAACATGCGCCGGCCGTCGCTCATCAAGAGTTCGACGGAAAGCTGGATGTCGTTGGAGCCTTCGTTCTGGAACATCACACATGTCCGGATTTTTCGATCCCGTCACTATTGACTGGATCGTTGAAAAATTGGTTGAGGGGTATCCCTAATGAGGCAATTAGAGTGGTGCCATGATTGAACAGGTGGCGCTCTCGCGCTTCTTCGGGCCACCGTTTTGTGGGGCTCGGGCAAACCGCCCCAGCGGGGTAAACAAATCGTGGCGGGTCGCCCCCCCCTGCGCTAGAAGGACGTAAAGGCTCCGCTCGGGGGCCCCTGAAGGCTCGGGAGAGCGCTGATGATCCCTGCAAAAATTGCCGGTGCGCTCATTGTTGCGGTCCCTTTGATGGTGATCGCCTTGATCACACTGCGCCGGCAACGGCCTGTTCGTCTTTTTGCCATGGCGATGATCCTGGTCGGTGTCGGCTACCTGATGGCGACCGGCGCCACCGACGATATCGCCCACTTCGTTCTGGGTCATGGGGCCGCACAGCCTGCTGCCCAGCCCGCCAACTGACCGCAACATCATCATCTGACGGCTGCGAATTCCATGTCCGAACTCCTGCTCGAGATCTTTTCTGAGGAAATCCCTGCCCGCATGCAGGGCCGTGCCGCCGATGATCTCAAACGCCTGATCATCGAAGGACTGAAGGCCCGTGGCCTGGAGGTCGGCGCGGCGATGGCGTTTGCGACGCCACGGCGATTGACGCTGGCGGTGCAGAATGTGCCTGCCATGTCGCCAGCGCTTTGTGATGAACGCAAGGGGCCGCGCGTCGGCGCGCCAGAGAAGGCCGTGGAAGGCTTCCTGAAGGCGGCGGGCCTGACATCGCTTGATGCGGCCGAGATCGTCAAGGACGAGAAGAAGGGTGATTATTACCTGGCGCGTATCGAAAAGCCCGGCCGCGCGGCAGCCGACATCATTGCCGAGACGGTGCCCGATGTGATGGGCCGCTTCCCGTGGCCCAAATCGATGCGCTGGGGTTCATCGAGCTTCCAGTGGGTGCGTCCGATCCACTCGGTTTTGTGTCTGCTGGCCGGCAAGGTTGTCGCCTTCGAGGTTGCCGGTCTTGCAAGTGGCGACACAACCCGTGGCCATCGCTTCCATGGCCGCGAGCCGATCAAGCCCAACAGCTTTGAGGACTATGGCAAGAAGCTGATGCGTGCAAAGGTGCTGCTGCCGACGTCCGAACGCGAAGCCGCGATTGTCGAGCAGGCACGCGATCTGGCCAAGACGGCCAAGCTCACATGGGTCGAGGACTTGGGGCTGGCGGCGGAAAACGCCGGGCTCACCGAATGGCCGACGGTTTATATGGGTTCCTTCGACAAGGCGTTTCTCGATGTGCCGGCCGAAGTTTTGATGACGTCGATGAAGCAGCACCAGAAGTGCTTTTCGCTGAAGGATCCCAAGAGCGGCAAGCTCGCCAACAAGTTTCTGCTGGTCTCCAACCTCATCGCGTCGGACGGCGGGGCGGCGATCATAGCGGGCAACGAGAAGGTGATTGCCGCGCGCCTGTCGGATGCCAAGTTCTTCTGGGAGCAGGACCTCAAGACTCCGCTCGATGAGATGGAGCTGGCGCTTGAAGGCATCACCTTCCACGAAAAGCTCGGTACGCAAAAAGAGCGCGTCGAACGTATTGCGGAGCTGGCGCACGAGATTGCCGGTGCTGTCGATGCCGACCCGGAAGCCGCGCGCCGCGCCGCGCAGTTGTGCAAGGCCGATCTCGTCTCCGGCATGGTTGGTGAGTTCCCCGAACTGCAAGGTTTGATGGGCCGCTATTATGCGCAAAAGGGCGGCATCAAGCCGGAGATCGCGCGCGCCATCGAGCTGCACTACAAGCCGAAGGGCCCGACCGATACGGTGCCGAAGGAGGAAGACGGCGACAGCGTCGCGATTGCCGTGGCGCTGGCTGACAAGCTCGATACGCTGGTTGGATTCTGGGCGATTGATGAAAAGCCGACGGGCTCGGGCGATCCTTATCAGCTGCGCCGTGCCGCACTGGGCGTCATCCGCATCTGCATCGAGAATGATCTCAGGCTGTCGATGCGCAAGAAGATTGGCATCTCTTTCGACCTATTGGACAAGCAGGGTCTGGATGTCCAAGCGAGCGAATGGTTTGCCGCTTCGCAAGTGGACCGTGGCGCGGGAGCAAGCGGGCCCAAAGACTATTTTTGTTCATCAGATTGGTCTGGTTCGCTCCTCGCCTTCTTTGCCGATCGCCTGAAAGTCTACCTGCGCGACCAGGGCAAGCGCCATGATCTGATCGATGCGGTGTTCGCGCTGCCCGGTCAGGACGACTTGGCGCTCATCGTCAAGCGCGTCGAAGCGCTCGATCAGTTCTTGCAGACCGACGACGGCGCCAACCTGTTGGCCGGCGTCAAGCGTGCTTCCAACATCCTTGTCATCGAGGAGAAAAAGGACAACGCGCGCTACGACGGCGAGGTTGCAGGCCCGCTTCTGCAAGAGCCCGCCGAGCGCGATCTGGCAGCGGCTATCGCCAAGGTGAAGTTCGATACGCAGGCGGCGATCAACGTGGAAAACTTCGAAGGGGCGATGCGCGCATTGTCGGAACTGCGCGGTCCCGTCGACACGTTCTTCGATAAGGTCACGGTCAACGCCGACGACAAGAACCTGCGCGAGAACCGCCTGAAGCTCTTGAACGAAATCCGCGCAGCCACCTTGACCGTTGCCGATTTTTCCAAAATCGCGGGTTGAACCCGGTTCGCCACCGTCAAAAGCTCAATGCCATAATCATTTGCAAGGTCCAATCACGGGCCAGATGAATGCCATTGGCGTTTTCATAAACCGGCCAGCCGAACTCCATCGCCAGCCGTCCGTTGCCCAATTGAGGTATCGGGCCATGCAGATCAAGTCCGGCGAACACATCGACACGCTCGCCACCGACGTTGGCTGGGTTGGTGCCAAGTCCTGGACCGGATAAGTCTCGATCGCGTCCGTGGACGGTGGCTTCCGTTGTGCCCTCGATGCGCAGCGATCCCGAAAGATATTCCGTGGCGGCCCAGGAAGCCCATGCGGTTGCGACGTTCAAACTGCCCCGGCGATAGCCTTCGCTGTTCTCATCTTCTAGAGCGAAGCGTCCGCGGTAGGCAGCGCCGTAGTTCAATTTGCCCCGGCGCCCCGTGTAGGCGAGCGTTGGCACCAAATTGAATGTTCCCGTACCCAGTTGGCCAGCATAGCCAACCTTGGCGTCCCCAAGTTGGCCAGACGGTTGCAGGAGGTTCACGTACTTCCCAATCGAGCCGGTGGGAAAGCTTACCGATAAGCCCGCAATGATCTGCTGGTTGGGCGCGCTCCACAGTTTGGCATTCACGCCGGCAAGCGTGTCACCGAAGCCTTCGAAATCGAAGTTGGAGGTTCCAAGCCGCGTGGTGCCGGAATTGCCCGCAAAGGTCAGTGTTGTGCCGTCAATTTTGATGTAGGTCCCCGACACGTAGAGGGAAAAGCGTTGTGACAATCCGTGGCTGACGCCAAACGCTTGTATGTCGATGTTGGCTTTGATCGGCATGCGCCGATATTGTTCGGGTGGCTGGTTGATATTCTTGCCGTTGCGGACGACCCATTCGGGGCTGACTTTTTTGCTGCCGCTCAGCAGTCCGTCGAGGCGGGTCCATTGTCGGTAATGAAAGCCAACCGTTTTGCCGGGGCCAGGCATGGCCGCGCCGGCGACACCAGCAGGCGGCGGTGCCGCCTTTGCGCCAACCTGATTGACTGGCGGCGATTGCGTGTCGGCCTCCTGTGCCATGGCCGGATCAGCAAGAACGATGCAGCTTGCTGACAAGAAGCTGGCAAAAAGGCCAGACGGTGCGTGCACTGGTTGGCTATGCTTTGTAAATGAAACCATTGCAGATCGGCTTTTCTCAAGTAGCTATCAAAGGTTTATTGAGGTTTTCCCAAATTCGCAGTGCGCGCCTGACACTCCTTGCTGGCATTTCGTCGAGGGGATCAACGCCAACCAAAATCTTCAATCGGAGAACCGGTAAAAATCAAAATGAGATCAAGCAAAATCCAGAGCGCTGATTCGATGCCGTGAAACTGCAAAGCGCTCAAGATTCGAAAATCATAATTCGTGGTGATTATAAAAAAATGTTGGAACGGAACAATGCCGTTTTTGCCCTGGAGGAACAGCCCATAGGCGGCGCGCTTTCAGGGTAACACACGGCTTTGAACGTGCACGATGATGCCTGCTCAGAATACTACGGTTGCGGCTTCGTGGCACCCGAACACCTGGAAGGTGTGCGCACTTGATCTGACGTCGGATTGGATCGGGATGTCTATGGGCTGGCGCAGATGGTTGGCCCAAGGGCCGTGTCGTCGGTGTTGATATGACCGACGAACAGCTTGCTGTCATCCAGAGTCATGTCGACTGGCACAACAACAAGTTCGGCGAAGATTGTTCGAATGTCGCCTTTGCCATGGGCTACATTGAGAAACTGGGCATACGCGGCTTGGAGCCGCGTTGTGAGGGCTATGGCCAGGCAGCTTGTCTATAAGAGCGGTTTTTTAGGCATGAGGACGTTTTCGAACCTGAGACGCACCATCGCATCGAGAAGGGCAAGGTGTTTCCCGTCTGCGGTAACACCTATATGATGGTGATGGAGAGCCATTTTGCGCGTATCGTTGATGCCATTAGTAGTTTTTCGACCCATGAAGGAATTTTTCGGTTGCGGTTCGCCGTTGCCGCTCGAAGGGTTCGCGCTATGGTCAACAAAGATGGCGGCTGTGACCGCGATCACTGCGACGACCGGTAATGGCGGTTGTTGAAGAGGTGAAATTGCTTAACGCGTTGCGGCTAGTGCCTTAGCGTTTGTTGCATGAGGCAATCTGCGCGGGTTATGACGCGTACCTCTTATGCTACGCCCGCGCAGTGATTTGAGCGGGAGATACCATATGGCGGAGGCAGATGAGCAACGGACCCGGCAGCTCATGGCCATGATTTTTCTGGAGCGTCCACAAGCACCCGACATGGAGCGGCTGAAGGAACGCTTCGGCGAGCTGCTCAATGTTGCAGATATCCTTCCCCCGGATGGTGACGCCCAGGTGGTGTCCTGCGATGGAAGTCTGCTTATAACCGGTCTTGTTGATGCGCCGTTGCCGCAGCCCCATTGGCAGGGCTGGGTCGATCAGGCCTGGTGGTGGCCGGAAGCTAGCGATGTGATGGAAACCAACCAAGCGCACCTCGTTGTCTCATCGGCGTGGGACCATTCAAGCCGGCTTGATGCGCACGTCAAGCACACGCTTGTCGTGCGCGAGTTTATCGATCAGCTCCCCGCCGTCGCGGTAACTTGGGGCAATGTGCTCGTTTCCGCCGACCAGTTTGCAGGAGAATTCCACCGGTTCCAGTCTGAACAGCTGTTGCCGGTTCGGCTCTGGGTGATGATCCAGGTTTCCGGAGACGGGCAGGGCGGCACGATCGTTTCGACGCTCGGCATGGATGCTTTCGGCTTGATGGAGATCGAGGCCAACTCGGCGCCAATGGAGCCGCAGGATGCCCTGCAGTTTATCAACAACTTGGCCGGCTATCTCATCGCCAATGGCCCGGTGATAAACGATGGTGATACGGTCGGTGGTGCCCAGGGCGAGCAGGTCAAGGTGCGCTTTGCGCCATCGTTCCGCGACGGTATCGGCAAGGTCTATCTGCTTGATTTCGAAAAAACAGACGGTCCGGTCCCCGTCAAGCACGGCAGCAAGTTCGTGCAAGACGTGTTTGGCAAGCCGTTTCGACGGATCAACTGAACGCCACAGCGCCACTTGCCATTGTTCCCTCCAGGCATGGGCTGATGGCCGCCACGCATGTCTGATAGTTTGCCTTGGTTGTCGGGATGCGAACGAGGCTTGGATATCGTCATGGTAGAGCCGCGCTTGCTGTTTGTTTACGGCACGTTGATGTCGACAGCCAGCGGCTCTATGGGGCGCGGTCCGCGGGCACGTCTCGACAGGGCGAGCCGGACCATGGGGCGCGCTGCTGTGCGCGGTTTTTTGTTCGATCTTGGAGTTTATCCGGGGCTCGTGGTGAAGCTGCCTGGAGCGGAGCCCGGGGGTGAGGCGCGTGTTTTTGGAGAATTGCGTGAGCTTATCGAACCAGGTGACGTGTTCGATTGGCTTGATCGCTACGAAGGCATCACGTGCGAGGTCGATGCCAAGGATGGCTGCGATTACCGGCGTGTGGTGCGCGATGTCGCGCGCCTTGATGCAAGCGGAAGGCAGGTTGTCATGCCGGCTTGGATCTATGTCTATGAGGGCCCACTGGTGGGAGCGCGCTTATTGCCTGATGGTATCTGGCCACCTTGAAGAGGGACGTTCCGGGCAGGTCGATGTTCATTCAGCGAGCTGACAGCCGCACGATCGCAGATCATCCGACGCCTGGAGAACAATATGTTTCAGCGCCTGATTTACTCTTCGGGCACACTTGCGTGTTACTACAAAGAATAAAGAATGTTGATGCTTGGCGCGGCTTGATGTGCGCCTTGCCGATTTTGTTCATGCCTGCACGGGTTTTTATCATCACATGTCTGAGCAGCGTCACGTCCGTTTTGCGACACTGGGTGAATTGTCGAAAGATGATCTGCAACTGGCCATCGAGATTTGGTTCGACGACGCCATGACGGCGCCGTGGGCTTCCAAGGAGACAATGAAGCTCGCCGGTGTGTTGCGCCTTTATATGATGCGTCCCACCGCTGCCGGGCTGAACCTGAAGGGGGTCGAGGATTTCTATCAATTGAGCGCGGACGCGGTGCGCCGTGCGTTGGTTTTGTTCAAGCTTTACGGCTTGGTCGAAGGCCATAGTACAGATAACGGCCAGTTGCGCGCGGCGCTGCGCCTTACATCGCTGCAGACATTGCGTGTTCTGGAGGTGAAGCAACGATTGGCGGAGTTGTTGCAGGTCAATACGCACGATACGGGCGAAATGCCCAAAGGGACTTCAGACCAGATCTGGTTGCCCCAATCCATCGACGCTGAACCCACCGTTGGGGAAGGCGATGCCGATGAGGTGTCTGCGGAAAGGCATCTTGAAGACGACAGCGATCCGTTAGAAACCAACGGGCATCACGCGTCGACGCGTGACAGCGGCGATGTGGGCCTTCGACCATTATCACCCGCTCAATCTGAGCGCCGACGACGCCATGCTTATGAGCAAACGCCGGCCACCGCGCAGTCGATGCGTACGCCACATGGTACGCGTCATGGTGATGCATCGCCGCCCAGTGAGGAGCTGTCGGGACAGGCGAACCTGGCGCGATCGCTGGCGCGTCTGCGTCAGCATGGCTGATCGAACGAACGTGCCGGCTCGCGCCGGCCACGGCACGATGGGCGACAGCGCTCGCCTCATGGACCAATCCCCAAAAGAATGCAGCTGAATCGCTCTAGAGCGCTTTTCGATCCGATGGAACGGAACCGGCGCTCTAGCTTCTTGTTTGGTCGCATTTTCTTCGACGAACCGGTGTCCACTTCGTCGGAAAATGCTCTAGCTGACAGGGCGCGTGGCCGCGTAAGCTGGCACGGCATTCTCGAAGTGGTCGATCCAGTTGACAAGTCGCGGCCGGTTGATCCGCCAGCGCTTGTCATGCCGCAGATCAAGATGTCCGAGCGCGGCAGCAAGCGCGATATGCGCGTAATCGGGACTGCCATTCCACGCCGGTGGATTTTTCTCGAAATGGTCGAGCGCCGCATCGACTTTGGCTTGCTGACGGGCAACCCAACCCTCGTTGCGCTGTTCTGCTGGCCTGTAGAGGCCCTCATAGAAGATGAGGATGCCGGCTTCCGCCAGGCCATCGGCAAGCGAAGCGAGTGTCAGCGTCGTCCAGCGCTGAGGCCCGCTCTCGGGGATCAGGCGCGGGGCATCGGGTCCGCCGAGCGTGTCGATGTACTCGCTAATGACGTGGCTGTCGAAAATACGCATCCCGTCGTCGAGGACAAGCACCGTAATTTTGCCAAGAGGGTTCTGCGTCATCAGTGCCGCACTGCCCGGCGGATTGGTGTCGGCTTTGACAATTTCGATCTGTTTGGAAACGCCCTTGATGGCGGCCGCGAGTTGCACCTTTCGGCCGAAAGGTGTGGTCGGAGAAGTTAGGAGTTTCATGTCGTGATCCCGGTTGCGCGTGGGCGGCCTGTTCGATCGAACACCCCGAGCCACAAGTGCTGCGTTGTTGGCGTGCGTATCGGCGTGGGCAGCGGTGCAAAGGTGCCAACCCGCGCGCTTGTGCGCAACACTTTCATTCGAGCGTGCCGTGCCGAAGTGCGGCACGGTTGAGCCATGATAAACTCGGCCCAAACAGTAGGATATACCACGCCGCAACACGGCGACATCAATCAACCCATAGCTTGAGTGTGTTTCATGGAAACATGTCCGCGCTCTAAAGCGTTTTGCGATCTCGTGGAATCGGAGCAGCGCCCTCGTGTTCCGACACTTATGCTTGGTTCCCTGTCGGGTCCCAAGACGTCAGCCCGGAACAC
>JAXGRZ010000220.1:0-3814 GCA_040765305.1 Hyphomicrobiaceae bacterium
AGACGAGGCGAGATATGCGGCGTGGTCTTCGCTTGAATATGCTCTGCATGTCCAGCGCTGCGTCCACTTGCCTCTTTCGCCTCGTCTGACGATCTTGCGGACTCATTGCTATTGAGGCCAGACCCTAAGCCATGTTCAGCTCTGATCATCTCAGATCTGAACCTGTCAGAAGCGGACGGAGAGCTTGGCTGAGCCGACGTGCTGCTCGATCATGTTGCCGAACTGGCCGTCGTACTGCAGGCGCAGCGTCGTGTCGGATGGCGTGATGATATCAACGCCCGCTGCGATGTCGGTGGTGACACGGTCGATGCGGCTCGTCACCGCGAACGGCGATGAACCGGGCGCATCGAGGAACGATGAGCTGGTGACGAAGTTGTTCGTATCGCGCCAGGTCATGCCGCCCTTGAGGAACGGGCGGGCAACGCCGCCACCCGCCAGCGCTACTTCGGCACCGATCTCCAGCATTGGCGTTGCCGACCAGACGCCGTCATCACTGCCGGCAACGGCCAGCGCGATGCCGCCGGTGCCCTGCTCGCGGTAGCCATCACGCGAGATGTGCGTGTAGGCGACGTCCAGCTGCGGCTTCAGGTAGAAGCGCTGGAACGGCAGCAGGTAGGCGGCCGTCAGACGCCCGGAGATGAAGTTGGACTCGTAATCAGATGTGGCGCGCGCATTAAAGCCGCTGAAGCTGACGGTGCGTTCATTGTCAGACCAGCCCAAGCCGCCATTGACCGCCGCCACCAGCAGCAGCGGCCCGGGGTTGTACTTCAACACCGCGCCCAGATGGAGCCGGTCGGTATCGGTGCGGCTACCGGTGTGGGAGTTGAGGTGTGAGGTTTCATAGCCGATGCCACCGCCCACACGCCACGGCCCACCGATATTGAACTGCCCGCCAGCCGAATAGAATGGGGCGGTCTCATCGGCCCCGCGGCTGAGCGCGCTGTTGCCAATCGAGGCATGGCGCACGGTGCCACGTGCCCACACACACTGGCCTTCGCGGATGATGGCATTGGCATCGCCTTCGCCGACGGTGCGACACGACAGAAGCTGGTGCGCGAACGTGGCGCCCGTCTGCATCGTCCCGGTATTGCCTGCGCCATCATCGGAAGGCGTAAGCTGAACAAGCGCGGCGCTGAGTTCACCCTGGGTGCTCAACTCCATCAGTGGCGGCATGAAGGACAGCGTCGTGCCGCTAGAGTAGATCGTGTTGAGCTCTTCGGCAATATTGGATTGGTTCGGCGGCAGACCGCCTGGTTCGAGCCCCTGGAAATTGATGCTGGCGATAAGGTCGATGGCGTTCGTCCTCTTCGCGAGTGCGTAACTCACCACCGCGGTGTTGGTGGCGGTGAGCGCGGCTGCATCGAGCGTGCCCGTGGTGGTGATGATGTCGGTGAAGGTCTTGGTCAAGCCAGCCGTCGAGGGGAAATTGAGCGGTGTGACGACCACGGTGCCGGCAAGCGTCGCATTGCCGGTGATGGCCAGCTTGTCGGAGGTGCCGGCTGCCCAGTCAGCACGGATGGCGAGCGTTCCGGTGGACGACTGCGTGTAGGTGCCGGTCAGTGCCGTGGTGGCAAGGCTGGCATTGCTGTAACCGATATTGAACGTGCCGGCGTTGTTGAAGGCGATGGCGGCGGTACTGCCAACAAGCACGGTGCCGCTTGCGCCCAGGGCGTTACCAGCGAAATGTTGAAAGACACCGCCTGCCGCGTTGGTGAAGGTGCTACCTTTGAGCGTACCAAGGTTGATGAACGTGCCGGCATTGGAGGATGATGACAGGGCATTCTGCTCGAAGGAGATCGCCGTATCGTTGAAGAACGTTCCGCCACTTTCAATCACCACTGATCCCACGCTCGACGGAAAACCAGATGAGCCGTTTTGGAATAATTGGTAGTTGTTGAATGTGCCGCCATTCTTGATGGTGATCGTGCCTGTGCCGTTATGCCCGTTTGCAAAGTAAGAAGCGTTATTGTAGACGCCGCCGTTTTCGATGATGATCGTGCCTGTGGTGCTGCTGCCGGCGCCGTTCGTGAAATCGGCAATGAAGGGACTAGAATTAGCGTCGAACGTGCCACGCACGATCACTATGCCGATGCTCCCCGGACCCGCGGCGTTAAGGAACACGAATCCGTGACGAAATGTGCCACCACTTTCAATGGTGAGCGTACCGGTGTTGCCGTTTTCGCCATTAAGGAAATACATTAAGTCTGCCGCGAATACAGCACCTGAAGAAATAATAAGCGTGCCCGATGCTGCTGAACCATTGTGGAAATCTGAGTATTCCGTCTGAGACCCTGTAACCGTGCACGTTATGTCGTTGGGCGATGTGCACGCCTGCGCCAACGCACGTGAGGGCGCAAACACGTCCAGGGCGCACGCGGCAAGCGCCAGCATCAGCGCAGCGCCAATCCAGCGTAGTATGCCAAATTTTATCACCGAGCGTAATGATTGGCGCGCGCGCGTCGGCGCGCCCTGCTCGCCATGAGCCATGCCGGACTCCCATTCTTTCTGTGTTGGATTTGTGCGCAACGCAACAGAACGGCGAGCCGAGTCAGCAGCCCTCGGGTGCAAGATCGACTATGTTCAACCCTGGATTGTTTTTCATCAAAAAACAGCAACTTAAAATTTTATACTTGAGCGGGTTTTGGCAATTTAGATGTCGGAAAAACACACGTGCGCGGATCGCACATTGTGAACGTGGCGCGTCAAACAAGTTCTTGTTGAAGGGCTGAGGCCAGCAAGATGCAGGCCTCATGCATGTCGCGCAAAAGTGCGCAGCGGTTTTGCAATGACGACCATGCATAAAAACAAAAAACTTAGGGTCCGGACTCTACCGCCCCACCGCGCTGCGCGCTTCATCGGCGTCGGCATGGAATTGGGCATCGACCCCGTTGTCCTCCAGAGCCGAACCCAGCTTCATGCGCAAGAACCCGCTCGAGCCATAGCGCGTGACGTCGAGATAGAATGTATCGACCACGTCGTGGACCATCGTCGAATAAGCTTCGAACACCTCCGGCGCGATGGTTGCCCCCGTGTAGTTGACGATCGCATAAACGCGGTGCCCGATCGGCTTCATGATGCGCTCGACCGTGCGGCGGATTTCGCGCACATCGCGCGCGGACTTGATCTCGATGCGCTCGAAATCGATGAACAGGACGTTGAGAGCGGGATCGAAGCTGAAACGGCGCGCCAATGGCTGGCTCAGCATGCGTTCGCGCAGGTTCATCGGCTCATCGAGGAAGATCGCCTCGTCCATGTGCTCGGGATGGTCGATGACCGGCGTGAAATCCATATGGGCGAGAATATCGCGCTCGATGTCGATGCCCGGCGCCACTTCGGCAAGCTCCATGCCCCGCTCGGTCAGGCGGAACACGCAACGCTCCGTCACGTAAAGCACGGGCTGTGCGCGCTTCATCGCATAAGCGCCTGAGAAGGTGCGGTGCTCAACCTGCTTGACGAACTTGCGCGACTTGCCCTCCTTGAGGATCTGCAACACACCGTCCTCAACGGTGATCTCAAGCCCGCCGGCGGTGAACGTGCCGACAAACACCACCGACTTGGCATTTTGCGAGATGTTGATGAAGCCGCCCGCACCGGCAAGCCTTGGGCCGAACTTCGATACGTTGAGATTGCCTTGCCCATCCGCTTGCGCCAGCCCGAGGAAGGCGATGTCCAGTCCGCCACCGTCGTAGAAGTCAAACTGGTAGGGCTGATCGATGATCGCCTGGGTATTGGTCGCCGCGCCGAAGTTGAGGCCCGAAGCGGGCACGCCGCCGATGACGCCGGGCTCGGCAGTCAGCGTCATCAGATCGATCAC
>JAXGRZ010000221.1:0-3705 GCA_040765305.1 Hyphomicrobiaceae bacterium
AGAAGATTGGCCAGATCGCCAACCTTGCGATCCTCGAGACTTTCACCTGGCCGCACAACAAGCAGCCGCGCTGCATCGCGCGGCCGGGCCGGATGCAGCGCGATGAGCGTCTCAGGCAGATCGAAATCAAACAGGTCCGTGCGCATGACTGGCGCTCTTGCGCTATTTTTCGCCGCCGCGCAAGCTCAAGACACCTGCAAATGCCAGAACCAGCCAGCCCAGGATCATGGCCGAGCCGCCGGTCGGGGCGGCCATCGGGAACAGGCGAAATCCGCCGATCGTGCGCGCCGCAATATCAGCGGCAAACAGTGTCGCCCCGCCCAGAAGCAACGCCGCTGAAAGGACCCATATTTTGGCAAAAGGGGCAGGTCCATGGTGGACCCGGCGTAAATGGGCTGCAAGCCCAACCGAGGCGGCGGCGTGCAACACCAGAATGTGGGACGCCGTGGCCAGCGATGGATCGTTGACGCGGTGTGCAGCAAGCGCGGCAAGCGCCACACCCGCCGCCCCGGCCAAACCGGCTGCCACCACAATTATGCCGCGCGATTTCATAACAAGCTCTTCCTGGTCACCAGTGATAAAACCGCGCGAGCGGCGTGGTCCGCGGCGCGCGTGGCGGGCGCCATCAACTTGTATGCGCCACGAAGGTGGCGGCGCAAGCTGGGCCGCGTACGGGCAACGCCACACCGATCACGAGGCGTCATCTCGTCTCATGGTTCGAATGGCCCGCCGGCGCCTTCGATGGACACACACAACGGCCTCCATCGACGGCACTCGCGATATCAGCCAACGTCGGCTGCGACCTTCATCGAGATCATCTTGTCGGGATTGGCCACCGGCTCGCCGCGCTTGATCTTATCGACGTTCTCCATCCCCTCGATGACCTTGCCCCAGACCGTGTACTGCTTGTCGAGGAAGCCGGCGTCATCAAAGCAGATGAAGAATTGACTGTTGGCCGAGTTCGGATTTTGCGCGCGCGCCATGGAGGCCGTGCCACGTACATGTGGCTCGGCGTTGAACTCGGCGGGCAGATTTGGGTACTTCGAACCACCCGTACCGCGCCCCTGCGGGCAGCCGGTCTGTGCCATGAACCCTTCGATCACGCGATGGAAGACGATGCCATCATAGAAACCTTCACGCGCCAGCTGCTTGATGCGCTCCACGTGCTTGGGTGCCAAATCCGGGCGCATCTCGATCACCACGCGACCCTGCGTCGTCTCAATGACGAGCGTGTTCTCGGGGTCCTTGATATCGGCCATGCCGGCGTCTCCTTGTCTATTGTTCTTGTCACTTGATCCAAAAAACCGCATGGGCTGACTTTATCGGCCCATGCGCGCACAACATTGAAGGGTGTGTGGGGCTGAGTGAGGGGTGGCATCGGAACATCGCCTCAAGCGATGGCGCAGGTACCTATTTCAGATCAGCCATGACGGAAAGCTTGATGATCTTGTCAGGGTTCGACATCGCACCTGAATCGGGCTCCCCCTTCTTGATCTCGTCGACGTGCTGCATGCCTTCGACCACCTGTCCCCAGACCGTGTAGCTGCCGTTGAGGTGCGGCGTGTGCGTAAAGCAGATGAAGAACTGGCTGTTGGCGCTGTCGGGATTGCTGGTGCGCGCAGCCCCGATGGTGCCGCGCTCGAAGGGGGTCGGCGTGAACTCGGCCTTGAGGTCGGGATACTTGGAGCCGCCGGCACCGGTACCGGTAGGATCGCCCGTCTGGGCCATGAAGCCGGGGATCACGCGATGGAAGACGACACCGTTATAAAAACCCTCACGGGCCAGCTTCTTGACGCGCTCGACATGCTTGGGCGCCAGGTCCGGCCGCAATTTGATGATCACTTTGCCGGTCTTCAGCTCCATGACCAGCGTGTTTTCTGGATCTAGTCCTGGGGGAGGCGCCGCTTGGGCCGTAGTAGCAAAAACCAAGACGGCGAGGGCAAAGGTCAGGAAATGGCGCATGGGTGGAAGACCTCGTTAATGGATCTGTTCATGTGAACCAGTGGTTGCGTGCCGATGCCGGTCAAGGCCTGGCGCGGGGCCAGTTCTGGAGGCCCTTATGGCGTTTTGAGGACCACGGCGCAACCAAACGATGGGCGCGTGCGCGCTGGGATCGGGCGGTAATTGCACTTCTTCACCCGACCAGCGGCAGGTTTAATCCATCAGGCGCGTTTGACGCGTGCCATCAGATGGTTAGCCACGTTGACCGAAACGAAGGGGCGAACATCGCCACCCATCGTTGCAATCTGACGCACCAGATTGGCTGCGATATGGCGAACCGATGGGCTCGCCGCGACGAATACCGTCTGGATGCCAGGTGCCATTTCGCCGTTCATCCCCGCCATCTGCATCTCGTAATCAAAGTCTGTCCCGTCACGAATGCCCCGGAAAATGACGTTCGCGCCGGCCCGCCGGGCGGCGTCGACTGCCAAGTCAGCAAACGTAGCAATCTCGATCACGGTCCCGGTCTTGGTTGCAATCGCCTCGGTTTCCTCAGCCAGCATGGCGATCCGCTCATCGCCGGTGAACATCGGCGCTTTGGCCGGATGCACGCCAATACCGATGGCAAGGCGGTCCACCAGCTCGGCAGCACGCGCAATAACATCCATGTGACCCAGCGTTACGGGGTCGAAGGAGCCGGAGTAAAAGCCAATTCTGGTCATGCTCGGGACCTGCAATGCTCGTAAAGGCACGTTCGCGCCAACGAAACCGGGATGTAGACGACCAGGGTTCAACGTTGCGCGAACCTGGCACTTCTAGCCCTAGCGAGCGCCCCTCACAAGCGATCCGCGCACCAATGGTTGCCTGAAATGTCTCAACTTGTACCCCCCCGCAGTCATGCTAGCCTTTCAATCAATGAATACCGGAGCCGCCACTAAGGCCGGCCGCAAATCGGAGGATACACCATGATCGACCGCCGCTGCGCCCTATTGGCGGGGGCTGGCGCTGCCGCAGGTCTCGCCCTGCCGCTTACATCAGGACCAACACTTGCCGAATCGTCCGCAGTCAAGCTGACCGACGACGGGCTACATGCCCAGCCATGGTTCGAGCAGACGTTCCTCGACCTCAATGAGGATGCGGCCGACGCCCATGCCCAGGGCAAATCACTGGTCATCTTCTTTGAACAACGCGGCTGCCCCTATTGCGCGGAGATGCACAAGGTCAATCTCGCGAAACCTGAAATCAGCGACTACATCAAGACAAATTTTTTCGCTTTGCAGCTCAACCTTTACGGATCACGCAAGGTACGCGACTTCGATGGAACGGAACTGGAAGAACGCAAGCTTGCACAGCGCTGGAAGGTGAACTTCACGCCAACGCTCGTCTTCTTCCCCCCTGACCCGGCCGCGTTGTCGGGCAAAGCAGGTGCGGATGGCGAAGCCTGGCGACTGGTTGGCTACTGGAAGCCGTTCCACTTCCTCGGCACGTTCGTTTACGTCAAAGAGCGCGGCTATGAGAGCGAACCCAACTTCCAGCACTGGCTCAACGCCTACCGTGAACAGCTACGCGCCGAGGGCAAGGACGTGTCACTTTGGTGACCATGCGATCAGTTAGGGTCCGGACCCTAGGGTCCGGCCTCAATAGCAATGGGTCCAAGACAGGTTGGGTTTGGTTGTCTGGCAGGCGCGCGATCGCTGGAAATCTGGTTGATTTTCAAGTGAGCGCAACGCACCAGGCAAGCAAACCCAGCCTGCCCGAAGGGTC
>JAXGRZ010000222.1:0-3680 GCA_040765305.1 Hyphomicrobiaceae bacterium
GTTACGATCAAGACGGACGTCGAAGAGATTGGGCCAAATTCGCCCGGCCATTCGGGTTTCCAAGCGGCGCGCGCCAAGTCACGTCGAGCGATCTGTCCCTGGAGCATTTTCCGACGAAGTGGCCACCGGTTCGGCGCAGAAAATGTGACAAAACAAAAAGCTAAAGCGCCATTACGGCCTGCATCGCTCTCCTTTTTGGATCGGCGCGCCGCTTGAGAAACAGAATTGGTTCCGATATTTCGCACGACGCTCTAAACATGCCGTAGCCAAATTTCGACATCGCTCAGGTGGCGTTGCCCGCTCACAGCAGGGCGAACAGTTTCTTCATCACCATTTCACCAACGAGCACGCCGCCGAACACGATCAGCAGCAGCCCCGCGATACGATTGATGTGACCAAACCGCGACCCGTCGATCTTGTGACGGATGCGCCCAATGAAGTTCGACAACAGCACCCACCAACCCAGGCTGCCTCCCATAATCGCCGCCACCATTGTTAAGGCGTCGATATGGCTGTTCACCTCGACAAAGGTACTGATGCCGCCAAATATTGCAAACAGACCGAGCACCGCTCCGGGATTGGTAATCGTCAGGAAGAAGGTCTGCGGGATATCCCACGCAAAATCCTTCAGCGTGGCATTCTCGGCATGCTTCGGGGGCAGCATCTCGATCCGGGGACCTGCCAGAAAGAGCTTAAGGCCGAACCCGGCAAGTGCCAGCCCTCCGACAATCTGGATGACGGTCCGGTACTCCCTCACCGCTCCTGAAATCGCACCCACACCCAGTGCCGCAAAAAGCGCAATGAGGCCGTCACCCAGGACCGCTCCAATTCCGGCCGCAATACCACCCCAAAACCCGCGTTCGATCGCGCGCTGAATGCACAGGACATTGACGGGCCCCACGGGAGCCGCCACAAGAACCCCGATGATGAGGCCAACCGGAATGATTAATGGATTAGGGATCAGCTCCATGCACCCTCACCGCACCGGCCTCGCCAGGATTGAGGCACGGCTCGTCCTGAGCCGGCTGCAGGCCATCTCTCGATTGTGCCTGCATGCCAGCGCAGTCCAGCACCCCCTCTGCGGCGGCATGAGCTTCGAAGTGGCGGTGCCAGCAACGATCCGTCTCCCAGCACAATTCAACGCCGTAAGGCGCATGATTCGTCTTATTTTATTGGTAACGGCGCTGATCGCCCTTGTCCATCAGCCTGCATTGGCCGAACCCGTCGTAAAACCCGCCGTAACGGATCAAGCAGCCACGCGCGCCCAATCTATAGCAGCCGTAGCATACGAGCGGCGAACGGATCTGTCGAAGCTCCCACGTCCCGTTGCCGAAATGATCGACGCGATCAATCTCGCCGTCAACTCTGGAGAAATCGAAGACCTGCGCACTGCCATCGAGTGGAACGAGTTGCCACCCACTTTTGCCGCCGATCCAGTCGATGACCCAATCGCCTATCTCAAGCAAGCATCCACGGACAAGGCAGGCCGCCAGATGCTTGCCCTCATGGGTAACCTTCTTTCGGTCGGGCCAGCCCACCAGCATCTGGGCCGTGATCCTGAGAACAGCGGCGTTTTCATCTGGCCCTATCTTGCTGAACGCCCACTGGACCAACTGACACCCGCCGAGGAAGTTGATCTTTACCGACTGGTCCCCGCCGACATCATCGCCGCCATGCGCGCGGCCAAGCGATGGACCTGGTACCGCCTTGTTATTGGCGCCGATGGCACGTGGCACGCATTCATGCGTTAAGAGGAGAATAGATCCGGCGGCTGATCATTGTGCTGAATAGCCACAGTGGTGCAATCGACGGCTTCGCTTTGCCATGCTGCGATGAATTGGCTTCACCGGTATTTGACCGCACAAGAATTGAGCCCAGCCAGGGCTAAAACGTGGTCGGATGCCTACTGATCCAATCTCGTTCAGCTACCATTCAGCCCCCTTGCGCTGAGATGTTACCCGGCAATAGGCGCATTGATTGCGTTGATTGCCACGGTTTCGCACCACCCCATCATCTATAATTTTACGCTGAGGATGAGCATTTGGCGAAATCAGCCGAAAGTTGTGCCATTGAACTGACACGGGGCACCCGGCCGGAGCAGCAACGCAGCAACCGGAGCCATCATCTGATCATCGGCGTGCCGCACCGGACTTGGGCTGCACCGGACTTGAAAAGTGGAGGTCCGCCCGCCCACATCACCTTTAATTCCAGACACGTGCGTAAAAGACGAGGAGTTGACCTGAAGATGACTTTGAGCAGAGTGGTTGCCACCGCGACCTTAACCGCCGGGCTCATCACCACGGGGCTCTTTGCACAGGTGTTGCCGGCGAGTGCACAGTTCTACAGCGACGAAGGCGGCTTCGAGCGCTCGTACCGATCGGGTCGTCGCAATGGCTTCGTGATGGAACCCGACGCGGGTTACGCAAACCGCGGCTATCGTCGTTACGACAACTGGCGGGATCAATATCGCAACGACGATCGGGCCGACGCGCGCCGCACCAGGCGCGGTCGCGATCGCTGGTCCTCTTTCTACGGCAACGACCGGGACGATCCGCGCTGGCTGGACCGCGAGGAGCGTGATTTCCGGGCTTGGCGCGACGGGCGCGATTATGCCGACGATGACTATGACAACAACGAGGTGCGCAGTGGCGGGCCGCGACCTGCCATCGCAGCCAAGGCGCCGCCTCTGATCAATCTTCGCACCCCCTACAAGACCGGTTCGATCATCATCGATCAATCGGCGCGCAAGCTCTACTTCATCGTCTCGGCAACCAAAGCCTATCGCTATCCGATTTCCGTTGGCCGCGAGGGCTTCTCATGGACCGGCACGGAAAACGTCTCGCGCATTGCCGATTGGCCGGACTGGTACCCGCCGGCGGAAATGCGCGATCGTGACCCCAATCTGCCCGTCAAGATGACTGGCGGCGTCAACAATCCGCTTGGCGTGAAGGCGATCTATCTGGGCAAGACGCTCTACCGCATCCACGGCACGAACAATCCCAAGTCGATTGGCCAGGCGGCCTCGTCAGGCTGCTTCCGCATGATGAACCAGAATGTGCTGCACCTGGCGAGCCTCGTGCAGATCGGTGCGGAAGTTCACGTGCTCAAGGAGCTGCCCAAGACTGTCGCCGCCGCGCAGTGAGCGCAAAGCAGGCCCGGGCTCGGTTGGGATTCAATCTCGTCTTGGAAAGCGACACGTCCATCGAAGGCGGCCTAACTTGCCCTGGCGGGCGGGTCGCCTACCGGATCCAGTGATAGAAGAGGTGGTGCAGCGGCGATGGCCCCGCCATCAGGTCGATGCCCAGCGCCGACTTGATGAGGTAGAGCGCGACCACGGCGGGTGGCAGCATCAGCCCCACCAGGAGAGCCTGCACGACCAAATGCTGCTGCATCAACGCCCGCACCGCCCAAAACATCAGCACCGTGTTGATTGTGGCACGCGTCGCCGCCGAATTGGCGCGGACCGAACGACGGGTCTTGGTTTGCATCGCTAGGGCACTCGTGTCAGGCGGAGACGCTTGGTGATCGTCTCCACCGACCTTGCAACGCCAGTGCCAAAGCCAATATGGGCGCCAAACCAGTGCGCTGATCGAATCGGCGCCGGAGCCAAAAGTGTTGGAGCCAAATGCGTTAACGCGTCAGGATCAGCCTGATGGGCGCTGCACTGGCTGACCTCAAAC
>JAXGRZ010000223.1:0-3647 GCA_040765305.1 Hyphomicrobiaceae bacterium
AAGCGTTAGCCGATCAGGGCGTCGAGGTCATTTTTGGCTATCCCGGCGGCGCGGTCCTTCCGATTTATGATGAGCTTTTCCAGCAGGAGAAGGTTCGCCACATCTTGGTGCGTCAGGAAGGTGGTGCGGTTCACGCCGCGGAAGGCTATGCGCGCTCGACCGGCAAGGTCGGCGTGGTGCTCGTGACGTCGGGCCCTGGCGCCACCAACGCCGTGACCGGACTGACCGATGCGTTGATGGATTCGATCCCCGTGGTCTGCATCACAGGGCAGGTGCCCACGCATCTGATCGGCAACGATGCCTTTCAGGAATGCGATACCGTGGGCATCACGCGCCCGTGCACCAAGCACAACTGGCTGGTGAAGAACGTCAACGATCTGGCGCGCGTGTTGCACGAGGCATTTCACATCGCCAAGACGGGCCGTCCGGGTCCGGTCGTGGTCGATATCCCCAAGGACGTGCAGTTTGCGACGGGCAACTATGTCGGCCCGTCCAACATTCAGCACAAGACCTACAAGCCGAAGTACAAACCCGATCAGGCGGCGGTGCGTGAGGCGGTTGACCTGATCAGCGCCGCCAAGAGGCCGATCTTCTATACCGGCGGCGGCGTCATCAATTCGGGTCCGAAGGCAAGCCAGTTGCTGCGCGAGTTCGTGCGGTTGACGGGTTTTCCCGTCACCTCGACGTTGATGGGGCTTGGCGCATACCCGGCGTCCGACAAGCAGTGGCTCGGTATGCTGGGAATGCACGGCACGTATGAATCCAACATGGCGATGCACGACTGCGACGTGATGATCAACATCGGCGCGCGCTTCGATGACCGCATCACCGGACGGCTCGATGCCTTCTCGCCGAACTCAAAGAAGATCCACGTGGATATCGATGCTTCCTCGATCAACAAGAACGTGCGCGTGGACGTGCCGATCGTCGGCGACGCTGCCTACACGCTGGAGGACATGCTGCGCGTGTGGAAAGCCAAGGCGCCTGTCATCGACAAGGCGGCCCACAAGGCGTGGTGGAAGCAGATTGAAGGCTGGCGCGCGCGCAAGTCGCTGTCCTACAAGCCGCACAAAGACGTCATCATGCCGCAGTACGCGCTGCAGCGTCTGTATGAGCTGACCAAGGATCGCGATACCTACATCACGACAGAGGTGGGTCAGCATCAGATGTGGGCTGCGCAGTTCCTGCATTTCGAGGAACCAAACCACTGGATGACGTCCGGAGGTCTCGGCACGATGGGCTATGGCTTGCCGGCCGCCATCGGCGCGCAGTGGGCGCACCCCAAGTCTCTTGTGATCGATGTCGCGGGCGACGCTTCGATCCTGATGAACATTCAGGAATGCTCAACGGCGGTTCAGTTCGATCTGCCGGTAAAAGTGTTCATTCTCAACAACGAGTACATGGGCATGGTGCGCCAGTGGCAGCAGTTGCTGCACGGCAACCGCCTGTCGCACAGCTACACGGAGAGCTTGCCTGATTTCGTCAAGCTGGCCGAGGCCTACGGCTGGACGGGTATGCGCTGCGATCATCCGGCCGATCTCGACGATGCGATCAATGAGATGATCAACACCAAGGGGCCGGTGATCTTCGATTGCCGCGTCGCGAAACTGGCAAATTGCTTCCCCATGATCCCATCCGGCAAGGCCCACAACGAAATGCTGCTGGGCGAGGATGTGTCGGACGACGAGATCGACAAGGCGATTGGCAAAGAAGGCAAGGTGCTGGTGTGAGGTTGAACCGCGTGCGCGCGTCTGGGTGGTTGGCGGCATTGACGTTTTTCGCAGCGTCGATGGTGCTGACGCCTGCGCACGCGGCAGACACCAAGATTGACTGGGACCAGACTAAAAATGTCACCGGCGCTGCCAAACGGTTGGCTGAAATGCAGCGTCGTCAAGGCTCCGAAGCGGTCCTGAAGTTTCTGGAAGCCTGCTACAAGACCCACATGCTGGCAGAGAAGTACACCGAGGGTCTGGAGGCCTGCATGGCGCAGGACTACATGCTCTCCCAGTTGCTTGCCGTCATCTACTCGAAGGTGCCGCCTGAAAAGCTCGCCGACATGAAAGCGCCTTCCCCGGAAGTGATCGCGCGCGCCATGCGCGGGCGCTTTCTGGCGATCTTTAAGCAGTACAATGTCAGTCAGGAGCAAGCCGACAGCCTGAAGAAGGCTGTCGATGAGCATGCCATGCCGCTGTTCATCAAGCTGGTGTTTCCGAAATCCTCCCAGAAGAAAGATGGCGAACCGCCAAGCTCGCACGGCGGCGCGAAGGGCGGCGAGGGTGCGGAAGGCAGCGGCGGCAGCGGCTCCGAAGGTGGCAAGGGTGTGCACATTCCTATTCCAGAAGGTAGCCGGAAATAGTCATGCGGCTGGTGATCGCCAATAAGCTTTATTCATCGTGGTCGATGCGGCCATGGCTGGTGATGCGCGCCTTCGGCATTCCGTTCGAAGAATTGGTGATCCCGCTGCGGCGGCCGGAAACCAAAGAGATGATCTCGCGCATCTCGCCGTCTGGCAAAGTCCCGGTCCTTTTCGACGGCGACGCCCTCGTATGGGAAAGCTTGGCGATCATCGAGTACTTGGCGGAGAAGTTTCCCGGCATCGAGATTTGGCCCAGGGATGTTTTTTCCCGGGCTCAGGCTCGCTCCATCGCGCACGAGATGCATGGCGGATTTCTTGCCCTGCGCAAGGAATTGCCCATGAACCTGGGTAAGCGCTTCAAGACGCCGGCCCTGAGCGATGATGCCAAGACGAACGTCGCGCGCATTGAGCAATTGTGGCGCGAAACCAGAGCGGAGTTCGCGGGCGGAAACGATTTCCTGCTGGGCAATTTCTGCGCCGCAGACGCCATGTTCGCGCCGGTGGTCACGCGCCTGGATACCTATCAAGTGCCGGTTGCCGCAGATACCCGCGCCTACATGGATACGGTTTTGGCCTTTCCCGCATTTGCCGCTTGGAAGAGCGCGGCGCTCGCCGAACCTTGGACGATCGAAGAATATGAAGACGGCCACGAAGCCGTGGAAACCTATCGCTGACAACGACGAACAACGAAAGCAAAGACTATGGCCGATCCGCTCAAGCAATCGCACTATCCAAGCCCGCTGCTATCGCAGGAAGTGGTGTCGCGCACGTTGTCGATCATGGTCGACAACGAGCCGGGCGTGCTGGCGCGCGTCATCGGCCTTTTCACCGCGCGCGGCTACAACATCGACTCGTTGACGGTGACCGAGACCGAGCACGAGAAGCACGTATCGCGCATTACCATCGTTACGCGCGGCACGCCTGCCGTCATTGAGCAGATCAAGCATCAGCTGGAGAGGATGGTCCCCATCCACCGCGTGCGCGATCTCACTCTCGAAGGACTGTCACTGGAACGCGAGCTTGCGCTGGTGAAGGTGCAAGGCAAGGGCGAGAAGCGCATCGAGGCGCTGCGTCTTGCGGAGATCTTCCGGGCTCAGGTGGTGGACACCTCCACCGAACACTTCGTCTTCGAGGTGACGGGCAAAGCCTCCAAGATCGAGACCGGCCGCGGCATCATGCGCGCGCTTGGGCTGACGGAAGTGTCGCGCACCGGCAGTGCGGCCATCGGACGGGGCGCTGCGACGCGGTAGGCAGAAGGCGCGTCGGGGGGGGGGTATCGCCCGTCCGTCAT
>JAXGRZ010000224.1:0-3629 GCA_040765305.1 Hyphomicrobiaceae bacterium
CGGCAAGGTGCAGGAGATCGTCCAGATCGCGGACGCCTGGAACATGATGTCCGCTCGCCTTAAGCTCGCCACCGCTGGCCAGCGCGAGTACGCCGTTGCCCAGAAGGAGCTTTTCGACATCGCCCAGCGTATTGGCATTCCGATCCAGGAAACCGCCACGCTGTACGGAAAGCTACAGCAGGCGGTGCGGATGCTCGGCGGTGAGCAAAAGGACGCGCTCACCCTTACCGAGAGCATCTCGCAGGCACTGCGCATCTCGGGCGCTTCGGCCACCGAGGCGCAGTCGTCCCTGCTGCAGTTTGGCCAGGCCCTGGCATCCGGAGTGCTTCGCGGTGAGGAGTTCAATTCTGTCGTTGAGAACAGCCCCCGTCTGGCGCAAGCCTTGGCTGACGGACTGAATGTGCCGATCGGACGGCTGCGCAAGCTGGCTGAGGAGGGTCGGCTCACTGCCGACGTGGTGGTCAATGCGTTGATGGGCCAAAAGGACAAGCTGGCGGCTGAATACGCCCAATTGCCCGCCACCGTGAGCCAGGCGTTCACGCGCTTGTCCAATGCCTTCGGCCAGTGGATCAGCCGTCTGGACGAATCGACAGGCTTCACGAAGAAGCTTGCCGAGGCGCTTACCTGGCTATCGCAGAACCTGGAGTTGGTGATGCAGTGGCTGCAGCGCATCGCCGAGGTGGGTCTGGCCGTGCTCATCTACCGCCTGATCCCAGCCCTGATCACGGCCTGGCAGACGGCAGGTGCGGCTGCAGTGACAGCCGCCAGCGCCACATCGGCGGCCTGGGCAACGGCCAACCTGTCGGTGTCGGCGGCTGTGGCCAGCGTGGGCTTGCTCAAGACGGCGTTTGCCGTGCTGGGCGCTTTCCTCGTGGGTTGGGAAATCGGTACCTGGCTGTCCGAGAAATTCGAGATCGTCCGCAAGGCGGGCATCTTCATGGTGGAAATGCTGGTCAAGGGCGTGGAGCAACTTCAGTACCGCTGGGAAGCCTTCGCAGCCATCTTCACTTCGGACACTATTGCCCAGGCCACCCAGCGCCACCAGCAGCGCCTCGCCGAGATGAACCAGATCTTTGCGCAGATGTACGCCGACGCGGGCAAGGGGACGGAGGCTGCCAAGGGTGCGATGAATACGGCGGCCACCGCTGTCGAGGAAATCGCCAAGCGGCTCGAAGCCGTGCGCCAAGGCACTCAGGAAGCGGTCGGCCGTGGCATCGAGGCGGTACATGCTGCGTTGGAGAAGCTCAAGTCCCGGCTGGGCGAGGTCGAACAGGCGGTCGGTAAGGCGCAGGCGCAGGTCAATGACGCCACCGCCAAGATGGCCGAAGCCTACAAAGGGCTTACCTCCATCGTGGAGGCCAACCTTCAGCAACAGATCCAGGCCGTCAAAGCCCGCTACGACCAAGAAAAATCTGCCCTCGAGCTCTCCAAGCAGTCCGAGGCGGCGCAAATCACCCAGTCCACCCAACTGCTCACCGAGGCGCTCACCCAGCAAACCACGCTGCGCCGTCAGGCGACGACCGAGACACTTGGCCTGATCGATCAGGAAACGCAGGCGCGCAAGGACGCCGCCGCCCGGCAAGGCCAGACCGAGGAAGAGCGCCGTGCCAACGTGCAGCGTGTCGAGAACGACATCCTGGCCACCAAGCGCCAGACGCTGACCCAGGCGCTCTCTGAGTACCGCCAGCACATCGACGCCCTCAACGCCGAGGCCAACCGGCATCTGGCGGAAGTCCAGCGCATCGAGGAGGCCAAGCGACAGCTGTCCATGTCCACGGAGGAGCGCGTGCGCGACATTCGGCGCCAGGGCATGACGGAGTACGAGGCCACGGAGGACCGGAAACGCCAGATCGCGGAGTACCAGACCAAGGCCCGTGAGCAGCTGGCCAATGGTGAATTCGAGCAAGCGCGGCAGCTCGCGCAGAAAGCGATGGATTTGGCCGCACAGGTGGCCAGCAGCCAGACCAGCGAGGCCAAGCGCGGCGAGGATGCTCGCAAACAGTCAGAACAGGCGGTATCGCAGGTCACACAACTCGAAGCACAGTCGCGCCAGGCCTTTCGCAACCAGGAGTACGAGAAGGCCAATGCACTGATGCGTCAGGCCGATGAACTCCGTACCCAGTTGGCGCAAAAGACCCGGGAGGCCGACGCGCAGATTGCCCAGGGCAAAGATGGCGTCAACCAGGCTATCCAGCGCATCCGGGAGTCCGAGGAACTGCTCAACCAGACCCTGGATGCGGAGGCCAAAGCCCACCAGACGGCGGCCCAGTCGGCCTTGACGGCCCGAGACCAGATCCGCCAGACGCTGGAGCAGACGCAAACCCAGATCGACCAGATCACATCCAAGCTTCAAGAGGGTCTGAAACTCACGCTCGATGCCGACACCACGCGCTTCGACCAGGCCATCGCTGAGCTGGACAAGGCGCTGGCCGAGAAGGAATACCTGCTGCAAATCCAGGCCGATCTGCAGGAGGCGGAAAAGAAACTCAAGGAATACGAGCAGCTGCTCAAAGAAGGCAAGACGCTACCGGTCGATGCCGATGTATCCAAGGCCCGGGAGGCACTGGACAAGCTCAAGACCTACGCCGATCAGAACGCGCAGTTCGAGCTCAAGGTGGCAACAGAAAAAGCCCAAGCCGCGATTACCAACGTGGACGGAATGATCAAAGCCCTTGATCGCATCCAGACCGAGTCGCGCCACCAGGTCAGCACCAATGCCGATGCGGCCCGTTCAGAAATCATGAGCCTCAACGGTGCCAATACCAGCAGCACGCACACCATCTACGTCAAAAAGGTGGAGCAGAACGCTACCGGCGGCATGGTCGGCCGGGTGCTGAACTTCTCTGGTGGCGGTGCGGTAGCGCCTGCGTTCCCCCGGATGGCTGGCGGGAATGTGCCGGGCTCGGGTCACCACGACACTGTGCCACGTACCCTGGAGGCGGGCGCCTTTGTGCTTCGCAAGGCGGCGGTGCGTCAGTACGGCGCGGGCACTTTGGCGCGCCTGGCGCACGTTTCCAATTCCGTCGCCCGCTTTGCACGCGGCGGCGCGGTCGGCCCGCAACCACCCAAGCGCAATCGCGAGGTGGTTGAAACCGAGAAGATGATCGAACTGGGCATCAAGGCACTCGGACAGATCAACTACAGCGGAAGCCTGGACGCCAAGGACAAGACCTTTGCCTACTGGATGCCGATGGCACGTACCGATCGGCGGGATCTGGAGAAACTGGTCGACCGTAAGACCCTGACCGCCAACGAAAAAGCCCAACTGGAGGGCATCCGCCAGCGTTGGCGCTACGCCATGTCTACGGTCATCATGTACGGCAAGGACTTCGAACGCGACCTGATCGACTATATGGAGTCTCTAGACGGTCAGTTCTTTGCCCGTGGGGGTTTAGCCAAGTCCGACACCGTCCCTGCGATGCTCACCCCGGGCGAGTTCGTCGTGAACCGGCAGGCCGTCGCCCGCTACGGCGCGGGCTTGTTCGAAGCCATCAACAAACTGAGCGCTCCGGCGCCGGCACTGGCCGGGCGTGCGCTGGCGGGCATCCAGGGCTTTGCCTCGGGCGGTCTGGTGCAGCCCGCAAGCCGCAGCCTGCCACGTCCCTCGTTGCCCGAAGGTACGCCCACCC
>JAXGRZ010000225.1:0-3605 GCA_040765305.1 Hyphomicrobiaceae bacterium
CGAGAATTCCCAGAACGTATTGATCGCCCTCGTGCTGTCGATGCTCGTCCTCTTCGCCTGGCAGTATTTCTACGCCGGCCCGAAGATCGACGCGGACAAGGCGAAGATCGCGCAAAAATCACCCGATCACAAACCGACCGAGGGCGCGACACCGCAACCCATGCCAACCACCCCGCAAGGTGCACCGGGCGAAACGCACCCCAGCGCTCCCACCGCAGCACCGGGCGCATCCACGGCAGCGCCAATTGCCCCACCTGGCGCAGGCACCGCGATGAGCCGCCAGGCGGCGCTCGCCCGCGAGCCGCGCGTGGCAATCGATACACCCTCGCTCAAGGGCTCAATCCCGCTCAAAGGCGCGCGCATTGACGACATCGTGCTGGCGAAGTACCGCGAAACGGTGGACCCCAAGTCGCCCAACGTCATTCTGTTTTCCCCTGTCGGCACCCCGTCGCCTTACTTCGCCGAGTTCGGTTGGGTGGCGGACGCTGCATCCAACATCAAGGTTCCCGACCGCGACACGGTGTGGACCCAGGAGGGCAGCGGTGCTCTGACGCCTGACCACCCGGTGACACTCACCTGGACCAACGGCTCTGGCCTGACCTTCAAGCGCACCATCGCGGTTGACCAGAACTATCTCTTTACGATCAGCGACAAGGTGGAGAACGCCACCGGTTCGGATGTGACGCTTTACCCTTATGGGCGCGTCTATCGTTTTGGCACGCCTCTGGTGCAGGGCTATTACATCCTGCATGAGGGCCTCGTCGGGGTTGCCGGTGAGCAGGGTCTTCAGGAACTCAAGTACAAGGATGTGCTCAAGAAGGACGGCTCCAAATCGTTGAACGATGTGGTTGGCGGCTGGCTTGGCATCACCGACAAATACTGGGCGGCAGCCCTCATTCCCGACCAGAAGTCGACATACCGGGCAAACTTCCTGGGCAATTCCAAAGCCGTCACGGGCGCCCGCGACGACAGCTATCAGACCGACTACCTGCTCGACGCCGTCAAGATCCCCACCGGGCAGAGCCATACGGTCGAGCAGCGTCTTTACGCCGGCGCCAAACAGGTCGGCATCGTCCAGGATTATCAAAACAAGTACGGCATCAAGCAATTCGACCTGATGATCGACTGGGGCTGGTTCTATTTCATCACCAAGCCGCTGTTCTACCTGATCGACTGGCTCTACAAGTTGGTCGGCAACTTCGGCATCGCGATTTTGGTGACGACCGTTCTGGTCAAGGCTGCATTCTTCCCGCTCGCCAACAAAAGCTACGAATCGATGGCGAAGATGAAGAAGCTGCAGCCGGAGATGGAGAAGCTGCGCGAACGCTTCAAGGACGACAAGGCGCGCCAGCAGCAAGAACTGATGAAGCTCTACCAGGAGCAGAAGATCAATCCGCTGGCCGGTTGTCTTCCGATCCTGCTGCAGATCCCCGTCTTCTTCGCGCTCTACAAGGTGCTGTTCGTGACCATCGACATGCGTCACGCCCCCTTCTACGGCTGGATCAAGGATCTTTCCGCGCCCGACCCGACGTCCTTGTTCAATCTGTTCGGGCTGCTGCCCTACGACGTCCCCCCGTTCTTGCACATCGGCGTATGGCCGCTTCTGATGGGCATCACGATGTGGGTGCAAATGCAGCTCAACCCCAAGCAGCCCGATCCGACCCAGCAGATGGTCTTCAACTGGATGCCGGTGCTGTTCACCTTCCTCTTGGGAACCTTCCCTGCCGGCCTGGTGATCTACTGGGCCTGGAACAACCTGCTCTCGATCGCGCAGCAATGGACGATCATGAAGCGCCAGGGCGCCGAGATCCCGCTTGCCGGCAACATCAAGGCAACGTTCGCGCCGATCGGGCGGCTGATGGGCGGCGGCAAAGAGAAGAAATGACGGGAATTGCTGCGCGGCCGGTGACAACACCGGCCCTTGTGGCTAGGGCCCGGACCCATTGCTATTGAGGCCGGACCCTGGAGCATTTTCCGACGAAGTGGTCGCCGGTTCGCCCTAAGAAAATGCGACAAACCAAAGAGCTAGAGCGCCGATCCGATGCAATCGGATCGGCGCTCTTTCCCAAACCGAAGGCCGCCTCATGTCGTGCCCATTCACCGATGAACAGATGGCGGCCGGGCGGCTACTGTTCGAGCGGCCATGGACCTTCGTGATGGGCGTGCCCTCGCTCGACTTCCTGCCCGCGGCCGGACCTGTCGAGATTGCGTTCGCCGGACGCTCCAACGTCGGCAAGTCGAGCCTCATCAACGCTCTGGTCCGGCAAAATGGGCTTGCGCGCACCTCCAACACGCCAGGGCGCACGCAAGAGCTCAACTTCTTCATCACGCAAGATGCACCGCTCGCCATCGTCGACATGCCCGGCTATGGCTTTGCCAAAGCGCCCAAGGAGAAGGTCGAGGCCTGGACCGACCTGGTGTTCGCCTATCTGCAAGGACGCGCGACGCTGGCCCGCGTCTACCTGCTGATCGACGCGCGCCATGGCATCAAGCCGGTCGACGAGAAGATCCTGGTCATGCTCGACGCCGCCGCGGTCTCCTATCAGATCGTACTGACCAAACTCGACAAGATCTCACAAGCGGCCCGGCCCAAGGTCATTGCCGCGACGCAGGCTCTCCTCGCCAAACATCCCGCCGCCTTCCCCCAGCTGATTGGCACATCGTCGGAGAAGGGCCTCGGCATCGACGAACTACGCGCCGCCATTGCGGCACTGCTGGCAGAGCGAACGGCTTAGAGCGGCTACTTGACGATCGTGCCAATCACTCTCATGAGCGCCGCCGGCAATCCCTCGCCGAATTGAGCCAGAACACCGCCAACGATTGCAGCAACGGCCCAGCCGCCGATCTTGCGCGCGCTCTGGGCATAGTTGATGCGCACCTTCACACTAACGATCTGATCAGGCAGCGCCGTTTCGGCGACCAGCCCATCGGTACCGATGGTCCGCGCCGAGATGATGAGCTGGAGCTGTTTGGTTCCGCGCCGCTTGGGCGTCACGGTCCAGCGCCAGCTCGCATAGTCATCGGTGATGAGCCCCAGGGTGTTCTCGATCCATTGAGTTTCAGGCGAACTGGTTTCGATGAAGAAGCCACCTTCAGGCGCGCGCAAACGCACCGACATCGCCTTGGTCACGGTCATGTCGTGGCGCCACACCGCGCCACCGCCCTGCAGGCCCTCGGCCAGTGCCTTGACCTCGCTGCGCGCGATACGGGTTTCGACCAAAACCGGCAGACCAACCCGCATCAGACGTGGGATGTTCTCAACCATCTCGCCAAGCGAAAGCTCAGGCGAGCGTTGACGCGCCATTGCCTCGGCCGGTGCCAAGGGAGGGGCCCCCACGGGAGGTCCGCCGGGGCGCACCGAGGGCGTAGGCGGTGCATGGGTTGGTGGCGCCTGACGTGGCCGGCCGCCAGCTGCCGCGTCGGTGCGGCGCGGGGCAGACTTCGGCGCTGCCGGCGGATATGCGGCGCCCGAATGCGCACCAGGACCAGGTGTCGGCGGCAGTCCGGGCAGTGGCGCACGCGCCGGCCTGGCGTTGCGACCCGGCGGCGGCGGCGGCATCGGCGGAGCGCCGCGCGGAGCCGTGGTGGCGTTGCTCCGCAGCGGA
>JAXGRZ010000226.1:0-3597 GCA_040765305.1 Hyphomicrobiaceae bacterium
ATATCGGCGAGCTGCGCCGTCAATACATCGACGCGCTGCGCGCAGGCGACAATCACGACATCGAGCCGCTGATTACGTTCGCGCGATCCTAAAGGAAGGCGGCAATGCGACTGACCGAGCGCACGCGCAATGCCCGCCGACAGTCATGCAAAGCAGCAACGTGCATGAACCATCACGAACAGGTGCGCACCTGAATCCGTATGTGCCCGGTATGTGCCCAGCAAAAAGCCGGCGGGGCGCCGGCTTCATAACTTCTTGAATTAATTGGTGGAGCCGAGGGGAATCGAACCCCTGACCTCTGCAGTGCGATTGCAGCGCTCTCCCATCTGAGCTACGGCCCCCAGGTGGCCGGCATTTAGGGCGCCGCTCTGGATATTGTCAAGACGATGGGCTAGCACTCTCACACCAGATATGGGGCGCGGAAGAGACCAGTACGACTGGTCTAGATCTGACGTTATAAATCCCAGGCGCAGGTCCTCAAAACGTCCGTTACCCCAGAGTATAAACCAAAAAGGTCTAGGGTTTGGAGCTGAAGCGTCGGGGACCCGACAAGGAGCCTGGGGCATCAATGTTGCGCATATGCGCGCCGCGCCGGCACCCCGACGCAATTGCACCCCCCCGCCGCTTGCCGCGCCCGTCCAAGGACTGTACACGTCTCCCAACTCCGACCCGGATTAGAGGCCCATGATCGAACTTCTATTATTCATCAGCCAACTTATCACGATGTACGAGTACCTCATCATTGCCAGCGTGATACTGAGCTGGCTGATCGGATTTGGCATCGTCAACCCGCATAATCAGATCGCCCGCTCAATTTGGAATTTCTTTCAAGCCATCACCGAGCCGGCCCTGCGACCGATCCGCGCCATGCTGCCCGATTTCGGCGGCATCGACATTTCGCCGATCGTCCTGCTCCTTGCTCTGCAATTCGTCCAGCACGTCATCTTAACAAACATCATGAAAGCCTTCATTTGATGGAACGGGACGATCTGCCCTGGCGATCTGTTGGAGATGGTTTGGTGGTGCGCATCCGCGTGACACCCAAGTCCTCGCGCGACACGATCGAGGGGATTGAGACGACGTCCGAAGGTGCCGCGCTCAAAGCCCGGGTGCGCGCCGTTCCCTCCGACGGTGCCGCCAACACTGCTGTGGCAGCGTTGTTCGCCAAATGGCTGGGCGTGCCAAAATCAGATGTCGCGCTCGTTTCAGGAGGCAAGTCGCGCATCAAATCTCTGGCCGTACGCGGTGAACCGGCGCAGCTGGCACGCGATCTGGCCAGCAAGATCGGCCACTGATCTCAGAGCCGGGGAGGAGAAACTTACGGCGGTAAAGGCCACAAGCACCAGCCGTCGGATTGAGCCTTGCGCACGACCATATCCAAGTTGCTTCCTGGCAATCTGAATTGAGCGACGTTCGAGGGCCTTGTATCAGAACTTCAAACATTCGATCCAGAACACTGGCCAGAACACTGGAATAACCAGATAAAAGAAACGAACGAGCAGGAGAAAACACACGATGTCGGATGCAAAGATCATTGATGGCAAGGCGGTTGCAGCAAGTGTACGCGCCCAAGTCGCCAGCGAAGTGACGCGCCTCAAGGCCGAGCATGGATTAGTCCCCGGCCTTGCCGTCGTCCTTGTCGGCGAGGACCCTGCGTCAAAGGTCTACGTCAAGAACAAGGCGTTGCAGACCGTCGAAACAGGCATGCTGTCCTTCGAGCACAAGCTGCCGGCCGAAACCGCCGAAGCTGATCTGCTCGCACTGGTCGACAAGCTCAACAAGGACCCGGCCGTCAACGGCATTCTGGTCCAGTTGCCGCTGCCCAAGCACATCAACTCCGAGAAGGTTTTGAACGCCATCGACCCCGACAAGGACGTCGACGGTTTTCACCCCGTCAATGTTGGCCGGCTGTGGATCGGTGAGCGCGCGCTGGTGCCCTGCACACCGACGGGCTCTGTGATTCTGGCCAAGACGGCAGCGCCAAGTCTCGCCGGCATGAGCGCCGTCGTCGTCGGACGCTCCAACATCGTGGGTAAGCCCGTAGCCGCGTTGCTGCTGCGCGAGAACTGCACGGTGACGGTTGCACACTCGCGCACCAAGGATCTGCCTGCCGTCGTGAAGGGCGCGGATCTGGTCGTGGCGGCTGTCGGAATCCCCGAAATGGTGCGCGGCGATTGGATCAAGCCTGGCGCAATCGTAATCGATGTCGGCATCAACCGCATCACCGGTCCTGATGGCAAAGGCCGGCTCGTCGGCGACGTCAACTACGCCGAATGCGCCAAGGTCGCCGGCGCCATTACACCGGTGCCGGGCGGCGTCGGCCCGATGACCATTGCCTGTCTGCTGCGTAACACGGCCCAGGCGGCGGCAATGCAGAAGGGTCTGGAAAGCGCATTTTCCTGATCACAAGCGACTCCACCTGCAACATCTGCAGCATGCGCAGGGGCCATTGGCCCCTGCATTTGCATAGAGCACCGCGCCAACACGGTCACTGGAGCACCTCACGCCGCCTGGCGCTGGCGCAGCGTTTCGCCACGATAACTCAGTGCCTCGGCGATCTGGATCCGGCCGACGCCATCGGCGCCATCCAGATCCGCCAGCGTTCGGGCCACTTTGAGCGTGCGATGGAACCCGCGCGCCGACAACCCGAGCTTCTCCGCAGCCTGGCGCAAAAGCGCGGTGCCCTCCTCATCCGGCATCGCGATCTCCTCCAGCACACGGCCTGAGCAATCGGCATTGGTGCGCACACCGCGAATACCCAGGGCCGCAAACCGGTCGCGCTGGCGCTCGCGCGCTGCGATCACCCGCACGCGCACCTGGGCACTGCCTTCGCGCGGCGGCGGCAACACCAGGTCGGCAGCCGACACCGCCGGCACCTCGATCTGCAGGTCGATGCGGTCAAGCAACGGGCCAGAGACACGCGCTTGATAGTCCTCCGCGCATCGCGGACCACGCTTGCACGCCTGGCCTGGCGAACCACCGCCGCAGCGGCATGGGTTCATGGCGGCAATGAGCTGAATGCGGGAGGGATAGGTGATGCGATGGTTGGCCCGCGCGATGACGGTTTCGCCGGTCTCCAGCGGCTGGCGCAGACCATCGAGCGCTTGTGGCGTGAACTCGGGCAATTCGTCGAGAAACAGCACTCCCAGGTGCGCCATCGAAACCTCGCCTGGGCGCGGCCGCGATCCACCACCCACCAGCGCCGCCATGCTGGCGGAATGGTGCGGCGCGCGGAACGGGCGCTCGGTGGCAAGCTTGCCGCCTGAAAGCTCACCGGCCAGCGAATGCACCATCGAGACTTCGAGCATCTCTTCGGGAGTCAATGGAGGCAGGATCGAGGGCAGACGCGAGGCGAGCATCGATTTGCCCGAGCCAGGCGGTCCGATCATGAGCAGATTGTGCCCACCCGCCGCCGCGATCTCGAGCGCACGCTTGGCACTCTCCTGCCCCTTGATATCCTTCAGGTCCGGCATCACTTCGTGCTCACGCTCGACGTTCGGCTTGGGCCGCGACAGTGTTTGCAGTCCCTTGAAGTGATTGACGAGAGACAACAGATGCGGCGACGCAAGCACATCGAACGCCTCGCCCGCCCAGGCC
>JAXGRZ010000227.1:0-3597 GCA_040765305.1 Hyphomicrobiaceae bacterium
ACCAAGGCATCGAAGGCTGGCCGTCCGGTGTTGGTAGGCAGTACGGCGGTCACAGCCATCAACCCGCCGACCGTCCAGATGATGCGCCACACGTAGGGCATCACGCGGGGCACGTAGCCGTCATCGAAAGCGGTCTGGTAGTAGCGGCGCAGGCCGCGCTCGGCAAGCGCCTGGCGCTGCCGCTCCGACAGCGCATCCGTCCGGCCATACCAGCGCCGGAATGGTGGACAGCGCAGCAGCAAAGGGGTGAAGAGGATCATCACCGCCACGATCGCGACACCCCACGCCATGACGGCGCCGGCATCGGGCCGCTTGGCGTTCTCGATCACGGGCGCGAAGACGCCCGGAGCACCGATCATCCAGAACAGCGCAATGTGCTGATGGAAGGAGAGCTTCATTTGCTCATCCACTTGCGCAGCAGGCGCTTTTTCAGGGAGGCGCGTTCTTGCGGGTTGCGTCCCTTGTGATTGGCGATGCGATCCGCCGTGGCGGCCTGGCGCTTGACGGGCCAGTAGGAGCGGCCATCCTTGCCCATCGACCAGACGCTGCTGGCCTGGTTTTCCAGCAGGGGCAGATGGGCGCTCAGGGCTTCGGGCGACGCGCTGGTCAGCGCCGTGCGCTCACGGGTGCGCCAGCGCTGATGCCAGAGCTTCTTGTCCTCGCGCTCGCTGCCGCAGGTCGTGTGCCCGACGATGGGTGTTTTGCGGCGGCTGCGGCTCATAACGTAGTGGTCTCCAAGAACATTCAGGACTGATCCCAGGCGTCGATGGTCAAGACCTGATCGGCAGGACAGGCGGCTACGCGGTCGGGAACTGGATGGTGTTCAGTCTCATGCCGACCCCATTCGATTGATCGCGTCGCTTGCGGCACGCTGCGACGCAAGGAGGTTTGCGACCTGGTTTAGCAGCCGTGTCCGCTGCATGTCTGTTACCTATCTCCCCGACCGCTCATTGGACCAACTCCAGAGATTGGGCTCTATCGCTCAGCCAATACGAAACCGGCATTGGCTGATGCCACAACCGAGACTAACACAAATGGCTCGGTACCTGTATTTCGCGCCCCGTGCACTTGGCCCGGTCTTGCCACGGCTATCTCACCTTCCCTGAGGGCACGAACAATCCCATTGCCCTGAAAGTAATCAGCCATTCCCGACAAAACAGTCCACGTGTCTTGGCCGTGAGGATGAATGTGAGCCGCAATTTCCTGCCCGGGATGGACATGCCAAACCACGATAATTGAGTCTCGGGTTTCAAGCACAACGGAACGAATAGGCTCGCCTTCGGACGGCTGAACATACTCGGCTACAGAAAATATTCTCGATTCAACAGTCATCGGAGATCCCTCTTTCACAGTGCCCCCAGACAGGCTGGATATGAGTTCTAACTCGAATTTGAACGGGAGGCTGGTCGTGCGGTCGTGCAGTTGCCGATGAGCGTGTCGGCTGCTGCCTCCTTGCCCACCAGCGAACTCACGTCCGTTGCGGCCATCCAGAAGGTCTTGCCCGAGCGCGGCTCATAGGTCGCGGGATCGAACACGCCAGAGGGGCCGAACATCGGCGGCTTGATTGGTCATGGCTCCATGCCTTTGTCGTTACGGTCTTCATCGTCGGCATCCTGACGCACGGCGGGCAATTGCTGGAGCAACGCCGGCAGCCATTCCTGTACCGTCTCCCACACCACATCGAGGTTGATGTCGAAATAGCCGTGAGCCATGCGATTACGCATATTGCGCATGCTGCGCCACGGCACGTCGGCATGCGCCTGGGTGAACTCGACGTAGCCATCCATCACCTTTGTGGCCGCCTCGCCGATGACGATCAGGCTCATGATGACGGCCTGCTGGGTGCGCTTGTCGGCCAAGAAGTCGTCCTTGGCCATCCCTTCCACGAAGCTGCGCGCATCGGTTGCGGCCTGCTGAATGTGGTCGAGGTAATCGGGCAGGCGGTTCTCGCTCATATCGGTTGCGCCTCCGCGAGCACCTTGGCCCGGAACTTCGGCGGCAGGTCGCCGGGAGTCAGCAGATCGACGTCAACGCCGAGCAGCGATTTCAGTTCTTCTTCCAAATCGCCCAAGTCCAACAACGTGGCACCGGGCAGCGCATCGACCAACAGGTCGAGGTCGCTGCCATCCCGGTCGGTGCCATGCAGCACCGAGCCGAAGACGCGCGGGTTCGCGGCGCGAAAGCGGCCTACCGCTTCACGCACTGCGCTTCGCTTCATGTCAAGCACAACAGACGGTCGCATGGGCATCCTTTCTTATCGAAACTCGTTGAGATGATATGCAATCAAGAATAGAATTTCAAGAACTATTTTCGAGAATCGCAATGCCTTGATTCCCGTGCCGCGCCGGTTGCCTTGGCGGGCTTGTCACAAACCTACGTTTTCAAGAAGAAGGAAACCGCATGCCCCGCCGTTCGATCCTCTCCGCCGCCGAGCGCGAAAGCCTGCTGGCGTTGCCGGACACCAAGGATGAGTTGATCCGTCACTACACGTTCAGCGAAAGCGACCTCTCCATCATCCGGCAGCGGCGCGGCCCGGCCAATCGGCTGGGCTTCGCGGTGCAGCTCTGCTACCTGCGCTTTCCCGGCGTCATCCTTGGCGCTGATGAGCCACCGTTCCCGCCATTGCTGAGACTGGTCGCCAACCAGCTCAAGGTCGGCATCGAAAGCTGGGACGAGTACGGGCAGCGTGAGCAGACCCGACGCGAGCACCTGGTCGAGCTGCAAACGGTGTTCGGCTTCCAGCCGTTCACGATTGGCCACTACCGGCAGGCTGTCCAGTTGCTGACCGAGCTGGCCATGCAAACCGACAAGGGCATCGTGCTGGCCAGAGCCTTGATCGAGCACCTGCGGCGGCAGTCGGTCATTGTGCCCGCCCTCAACGCCGTCGAGCGGGCGAGCGCCGAAGCGATTACCCGCGCCAACCGGCGTCTCTACGACGCCTTGGCTGAGCCGCTGACGGACGTGCATCGCCGTCGCCTCGACGATCTGCTCAAGCGCCGCGACAACGGCAAGACGACGTGGCTGGCCTGGCTGCGGCAATCCCCGGTCAAACCGAACTCGCGGCACATGCTGGAACACATCGAACGCCTCAAGGCGTGGCAGGCGCTCGACCTGCCCTCCGGCATCGAGCGGCTGGTTCACCAGAACCGGCTGCTCAAGATCGCCCGCGAGGGCGGCCAGATGACGCCCGCCGACCTGGCGACGTTCGAGCCGCAGCGGCGTTACGCGACCCTGGTGGCGCTCGCCATCGAGGGCATGGCCACCGTCACCGACGAAATCATCGACCTGCACGACCGCATCCTGGGCAAGCTGTTCAACGCCGCCAAGAACAAGCCTCAGCAGCAGTTCCAGGCATCCGGCAAGGCGATCAACGCCAAGGTGCGGTTGTTCGGCCGCATCGGCCAGGCGCTGATCGAGGCCAAGCAGGCGGGCCGCGATCCGTTCGCCGCCATCGAGGCCGTCGTGTCTTGGGATGCTTTCGCCGAGAGCGTGACCGAGGCGCAGAAGCTCGCCCAACCCGAGGACTTCGATTTCCTGCACCGCATCGGCGAGAGCTACGCCACGCTGCGTCGGTACGCGCCGGAATTCCTCTCTGTG
>JAXGRZ010000228.1:0-3469 GCA_040765305.1 Hyphomicrobiaceae bacterium
ATCCTCGATCAGAAGGGCTGCGGGACCATCAAGACTCTTGCACAGCGCTGCCTTCATGTGAAACCACCTGTCTGGGATCGCTTTTTGGGTGTAGGCAGCGGGATCGTGCACCGCCCCCCACCCCTGCGATCGGGCCAATGGCGGGCAGAAAGCAGAACTCGGCCAATCTGTCGAGACCGCTTGCCGATGCGGCCTTGATCCAAGTTCACTGTGAGAGGTTCTTTGTCCATGCAGCCCACCCCCTGGCCTCCGACAGCGCGCGGCTATTTCGCGATCGGCGCGGAGCGAATGTCGAAGGCGCTCAACCTGGGCAATCTCATGCGTTCGGCGCACGGGTTCGGCGCCAGCTTCACGTTCACCGTCGGGGCGACCTATCGTGCGCTCGAGGCGCAAGCGGATACCTCGAAAGGGCAATTGCACCTGCCGCATTACAACTGGTCGAACCTGGATGAGATGCAGCTGCCGCAAGGGTGCGTGCTGGTCGGAATCGAACTGATCGACGAGGCCATTGATCTGCCCAGCTTCCGGCATCCGATGCGCGCAGCGTATGTGTTGGGGCCTGAACTGGGATCGTTGTCACCGGCAATGCTGGGGCGCTGCCACTATGTGGTGAAGATCCCGACCCGATTTTGTGTGAACGTCGCCATGGCAGGCGCCATCGTCATGTATGACCGCGTACGTTCGCTAGCTCGCTTTGCTGAGCGACCGCTGCGCACGGGTGGACCTGCTGCGCCAGCCACACGCCAGCGCAATTAGGTGGCCACTTCATTGGAAAATGCTGTAGTGAAAAAATTCCACCGACGGGTGACATTGCGAACATGATTCGGTTATAGGTTTCACTCGCCCGAACGAGAACCGATGGAAAGATGGACTATATAAAGATGAATCTTTCGCCTGCGCTCCGTCGTCCGACCGTTGTACTCGCGATCATCGCTGCGGTTTGTTGTGCATCGACTACACAAGCAGCAAAGCTTGTCGACAAAGCTGGCGATTGGTCGATGTTTACTCATGATGCTGCAGACAAGAAGATCTGTTTTATTGCCTCACAACCATCGTCCAGCACACCGAAAGACGCCAAGCGCGACCAGCCGTTCTTCTACATTTCGGCATGGCCCAAGGATGGCGTGAAAGCCGAGGTCTCGGTGTTGCTCGGCTATCCGGTGAAGAAGGGCAGCGATGTGACGGTGACAGTCTCCTCGAACACGTTCAAGCTTTTTGCGCAGGGTGACAAGGCGTTCGTTGCCGATCCGACCGAAGAGCTGAAACTCATCGATGCAATGAAGCGCGGCAGCACGATGGACGTGAGCGCCACTGCGGAAGCAGGTTTCGAGACCACCGACAAGTTCTCCTTGTCGGGCGTCACGGCCTCGATCAAGAACCTCGATACCAAGTGTAATTAAAGCGGGTGGCCTGTCGCGTCCGGCAAACCGGGCGCAAGCAAGCGCCATACAGCCTTCAGCGATGGTGCTCGCCACGCGGTGTGCGCAACTGGATGTAGAGCGCGCCTTCGCCGCCGTGGTGGAGTGCGGCCGTCGTGTAGCTGACGATAAGCGGGCGCAGATCGGGATCGGCCAGCCACCGCGGAACGCTGCGGCGCAAGATGCCGTGCTCGTTGCTGGCGGAGATGGCCCTTGTGCCATCATCGTCGCGGCCTCCCGCGCGGCCTTTCCCGGTAATCACGAGAACCCAGCGCAATCTCCGGCTCTGACATCCGCTGAGAAATGAGCGCAATGCGCGGTGGGCCTCGTCCTGACGCATGCCGTGCAGATCAAGGCGCGCCTCGATCTCGATGCGACCAGAGCGGATCCGGCGCACGGCCTTGCGGTCGAAGTCCGCCAGCGGCGGCGTCTTGTGATGGGTGGAATATGGCCCTGATGATTTGGGCGTTTGGGCTGGCTGGCCGGCGCGGTTCACAGGTGGTGTCTCGGAGAGGCTGGTCTCGTTTTTCAACCGTTGCTCAAGCAGGCTCAGCGCCCCGTTCATGTCATGGCCGGTTGCCCCGGCGCCGACCTCGGGAACGCGCGGCCTGATGTGTCGGGCTTGACGCACGGAACCGGCAACGTGATCCCACAGTGCCTTGTCCTCAGCGCTTAGTTGGAGCCGTTTCAGCCGCTTCGGGGACGGCGGTGTCTTCCCGGCGCTCATTGCTTGGCCTGGCGGATGGCCTGCCAACCGCCCTTGGCCTCGATCACCAGTTCGCGCATGGCGGGGCTTGGCAGAAGAACAAAGAATTGGCCGTGATGCTTGGTGATGCCGGCGCAGCGGCCAGCCTTGTCACCAGAGCCGCAATAGATGTCGCCACGTTCAGGTCCACGGATGGCCGAGCCGACATCCTGGGCAATCATGAGCCGCTGAAACGGGCGCTTGTCGGGTGTGATATGCTTGATGTCGGGCGCTGAAACATAGATCGGCGTGCCGATCGCGTGATAGCGCGTGTCAACCGCCAGACTGCGGAGCGGCGTCAATGGGATTTCGAGTACGCCCATCGGCGCCTCGGCCTGCTGTCCCTCAAGCTCACGGAAGAAGACATACGATTTATTCTGCCAGAGCACCTCGCGCATCTTGTCGGGGTTCTTGCGCAGCCACACCTTGAGGGCCTGGAGCGACATGCGATCTGACGTGACCCATCCCTTGTCGATGAGGTAGCGGCCGATCGAGGCATAGGGATGCCCGTTCTTGCCATCGTAGGTAACGCGAACTTGTGTGCCATCGGGAAGAGCAACACGCCCGGAGCCCTGGATCTGCAAGAAGAACACGTCGATTGGGTCCTTCAGGTAGACCAACTCAAGCTTTTGGCCGGCCAGCGCGCCTTGCTCGATCTGCTGGCGCGTCGGATAGGGCGCGGTTCCGCTGGCGGTCTTGCGAACATGGGTCAGGCTATCGCCCTTGGCGCCGCGTTCGGATTCGGCAACGAGGTTGACCAGATCCTTGGGCCGCTTCAGCAGCGGTGTGGTGTATTTCGCGTTACGTTGGCGAGCCCCTTCGACGATCGGTTCGTAATAGCCCGTGAGCAAGCCTTGGGGTCCATCATGCACGATGCGGTGGGGCGTGAAATGCGCTTCAAAAAAAGCGCGGGCAGTCGCTTTGGTGGGTCTGGTTTTTCCGGTGAGCAGTGCATCTGCGTCTTCGCACGCACTAAGCAATCCGGGGGTGGGGGGTGTGCCACCCGTGCGAGCCCCAGAGCGCACGGCAAAAAGTACGCGCGCGCAGGACTTGGAGAAGGTCTTCAGCGCCGCCAGATGATCGTCGCGAGCCCAGCCGGGTAATTTATCGAACGTTACTGGCGTTACACTAGATCCCGGAGACGAGGCCGTGCGTGATCCTAGCCCGCGCTTTTTTGAGATTTTCGGCATCCGGGACCGCTGTTTGAGAGGGGCTGAGGCTGATTTAACAGCGGTTGGCTGCGTGGCTGGCTCGGCTGCAACACGACCGGCATGGCTCGTTCCAGCCACCACAAGCAGTATCAACA
>JAXGRZ010000229.1:0-3468 GCA_040765305.1 Hyphomicrobiaceae bacterium
GATGCGACCCATTCGGTGCAGCAGCCCGGCGGGCAAGGTACGAGTTCGGGTGGCGACCGGACATTCGTGCCGGTGCTGGCGCGCGCTGCGGTGGCGGTGGGCGTTGCCGGTCTTTTCATCGAGACCCACCAGGACCCCGATCATGCTCCCTCCGATGGTCCCAACATGGTGCCGCTCAGCCAGTTCGAGACGCTGATGGGCGAACTCATGGACATCGATCGCGTGGTCAAGGCGCAAAAGCAAGCCAGTCGTTAGAGCATGTTCAGCTGAAGTGCGCAGCGGTTCAGCTGTGCGTGGCTAAGGTTCAGACCCTATTCGCCAGCCAGGCTTTTGCCACCCGCAGGTTCGTCATTTGTGCCCATGGTAAAGCGTGTGATCGCAAAGTAGGTCACGTTCGATACGCGCAGGCCGAGTTTGACCAGAAGCGCCATGTGCCAGGGAAACGAGACCTCGAAGCGGCGCTTGTGCAACCCCGTCAGAATCTTGCCAATCGCCGGTTCCAGCGCCATCAGGCCGGGCATCGGGATTTTGAGATTATCGGTCATCGGGGTCTCGACGTAGCCGGGATTGACGATCGTCACGTCGATGCCTTTGTCCTCCAGATCGAAACGCAGGCATTCTGCAAGTGAGCGCACCGCAGACTTGCTTGGCGCATAGTGTGCGGCACGCGGGAACCCGCGAAACCCCGCCAGCGACCCCATCAGGGCAATGTGCCCACTGCCACGCTCGACCATTGCCGGCACGATCGGCTCCAGCGCATTGCCGATGCCGATCACGTTGGTCTCGATTGCGGTGCGAAACAGCGCTGCGTCAAAGTGGGTTGCCGACTTGAAGACGCCGATGCCAGCATTGAGGATGACAAGATCAGGCACGCCAAGCGTTGCCATGATCCTGTTTGCGACCTCTGCGGTCTTCGCGGAGTCAGTAACGTCGAGTGGGAAGGCAACGAGGTTGGGGTTGGCGGCACAAAGGCTGGCGAGCTTGTCGGCAGAGCGTGCCGAGACCGCGACCTTACATCCCTGTGCGGCAAGCCGCAGCGCCAGGGCCCGGCCAAGTCCGGTGGAGGCGCCCGTAATCCAGGCGGTTGACCAAGTTGCGCGGTCGGTCATGGGGAACCATTGATAGATCGTTTTTGCTAAGGAGGACGGATCGACCTTCCCGCTCGCCAGGCGCGATCACCGCGCTGGCTTGCAATGTGGTCGGGGGCGAGGTCGTCCGCCGTCGCACATTTTCCAAGGAAAATCCCCAGGTTGCAGGCGGCTTTAGGACATGAACACGGGGCCCTGGTCTGTGCAAGCGGCATGACTCTCTTGGTTTAACGGGTGCGCAACGATCGCCCCGTAGACGGGGCCAGACCCAGCCGTTAATGGTGCGAGCGAAGTCTGGCATGGCGCGGCCGAAGTCAGGTGGTGCTGGGGTGGCGCGCACAAAGGGGACGAACAGTCATGAGCGAGAGTTTCAAGGCAGGCGTGGCGCACAAGGACATGGCCAACGCCATCCGGGCGCTGGCCATGGATGGTGTTGAGGCGGCCAAGTCGGGTCATCCGGGCATGCCGATGGGAATGGCCGATGTGGCGACCGTTCTGTTCACGCAGCATCTGCGCTTTGATGCGGCAGCGCCCCAGTGGGCCAATCGCGACCGGTTCGTGCTGTCAGCCGGGCACGGATCGATGCTGCTCTATGCGCTCCTCTATCTGACCGGCTATCCGGGCATGACGATCGAGGAACTCAAACGCTTCCGCCAGCTCGGCGCCAAGACAGCGGGCCATCCCGAGTATGGACATGCGCCGGGCATCGAGACGACGACGGGACCGCTTGGGCAAGGTATCGCCAATGCGGTGGGCATGGCGATTGCCGAGCGCATCAAGGCCGCGCGGCTCGGCTCTGAACTTGTCGACCATCGCACCTACGTCATCACCGGCGATGGTTGCCTGATGGAGGGCATCAGCCAGGAAGCGATCTCGCTTGCCGGCCACCTGAAGCTTGGTAAGCTGATCGTCTTGTTCGATGACAATGGCATCTGCATCGATGGGGCGACGTCGCTGACCGAGAGCGATGATCAGCTGCAGCGATTTGCGGCGAGCCACTGGAACACGATGCGCATCGATGGCCATGATCCCGCGGCCATCAACGCCGCACTGGAAAAGGCCAAGGCGGATCCCTCCAAGCCCTGGCTCATCGCCTGCCGGACGATCATCGGCAAGGGAGCGCCCAATCGCCAGGGCACCGCGAAAACCCATGGTGAGCCGCTGGGGGCTTCGGAAATTGCCGCGACCAGAGCCAATATCGGCTGGAACGCACCGCCGTTCGAAATTCCAGCCCCGATCCTCTCGGCCTGGCGGGCGGCAGGTGGGCGTGGTGCGTCCGAACATGGTGCGTGGACGGCAAAGCTCGACGCTGCGGGCGCCGCGGCCGCGGCGGCGCTGGCGCTGCCGGCCGCCGCGCATCGCACCGACGAGATCAACAGTGCGGTGTTAGCAGCCAAGACGGCCTTTGCCGCCGACAGCGCCAAGCGGGCAACGCGCGTGTGGTCGCAGATGAGCCTTGATTATCTTGCCGCCGCGTGTCCGGAACTGATCGGGGGTTCGGCCGATCTGACCGGTTCGAACCTGACCAAGGCCAAGGCACAAAAATCCATCACGCCTGATGATTTTTCCGGCAGCTACATCCATTACGGTGTGCGCGAACATGCCATGGCGGCGGCGATGAACGGCATCGCATTGTCGGGTGGGCTCATTCCCTATGGCGGTACGTTCATGGTGTTCACCGATTATTGCCGCCCGGCGATCCGCCTTTCGGCCCTGATGCAACAGCGCGTCATCTATGTCATGACGCATGACTCGATCGGCCTTGGCGAGGATGGTCCCACGCACCAGCCGATTGAGCATCTGGCGGCCCTGCGCACGATACCGAACCTGCAGGTTTTGCGGCCCGCCGATCAGATCGAGACGATCGAGTGCTGGCAGCTGGCCCTGGAAGCGCGCGATCGCCCGACGGTGCTGGCGTTGACCCGCCAGGCGGTTCCATTTCTGCGCACCGCAGCTGAGAGCGAGAACCGCTCGGCGCGTGGCGGCTATGTACTGAGGAACGCCGATGGGCCCCGCGACGTGACGCTGATCGCGACCGGCTCGGAGGTCGGGTTGGCGGTCGAGGCGGCCGGGCTGCTGGCTCAAGATGGCATCAAGGCCGCGGTGGTTTCGATGCCGGGGGTCGAGGTGTTCTTGGCGCAGGACAAGAGCTATCGCGACGAGGTGCTGGGAGATGCGCCGCGCGTGGCCATCGAAGCGGGCATCGAAATGGGCTGGCGGCGGCTGCTGCGGCCCGATGATGGCTTCGTCGGCCTCAGCGGTTTTGGAGCCTCAGCACCCGCGAGTGCGCTGTTTGAGCATTTCGGGTTAACCGCAAAGCGTGCCGCAGAGGTGGCGCGTGGCCTTGCTGCTCGCAATTGACGAGGCGGGTGGCGTGAAC
>JAXGRZ010000023.1:0-20403 GCA_040765305.1 Hyphomicrobiaceae bacterium
CCGGCCAGTGGCCCGACGTGCCCGTCGATGGTATCGGCCACGACGGGCAGACCAAAGCTTTCAAAGCGCGCCGGATCACCGTTGAGATTAAGGACGATTGTGCCGACCTGCGGGGCCAGCCGCGCGAGGACATGGGCCAGCATCGGTTTACCACCGATCTCGAGGAGCCCCTTGTCGCCCTGGCCCGGGCCATCGGCAAACATGCGCCGCGACTGGCCGCCTGCCAGCAGCACGCCGACCACATCTGAACGGAGCGTCTTGGAGCTGGAAAGAGAATGCGTCACGTTATGGATTGATCCTTGTCGGTGGGGCGGCCGGAATGCGAACCCGTGCTTATCGCACCTTTTGGACCTACCTCACCATCCTTGGCAGCGGCATCCTTGGCGGCGGCATCATACGCATCGAGCATTACCTGCTCTTCGTGCTTGACGAACGCCCCACATGCCGCCCCCGCGTCGCCACATGCACGGTCGATCAGGGCACCTGCATCATCATTCGCTGATGCCTCGTCCACTCCCGCAGTGTCGTCGGCAAGCGCTGAAGCTGGCCCTTCGCCAACCTCGCTTGGCTCTGCCGCGTCACTGCCAGTGCCATCGCCAGCAGCGGCCACCTCGGCTGCATCCGGTGGCTGCCCCAACGCCTGCCACTGCGCCAATTCGGCGTCATTGAGGAATCCTTTGCCAATCTTATAGGCCGTACGAATACCGCCAACCGGCACCATCGCCGCGTCGGTATAGTCCTCGCAATAATCGTCCAGACCATCCATGTTGGCGAGCACCGGATTGGAGATCCAAAGCTGGCGCAACGCCCGCTTGCGCGCCGCCTCGGGAACGTCGTCCTTCATGAACTGCGTATAGTCGGAGTTGAAATCCAGTTTCTCGAAATCGAAGTTCGAGAAATCGCGAAACTCAGGCTTTGAATCTGGCTTTGAAGCCGAAGCGCCGCCGTCATCCCCTTCGCCCGCACCGCCGCGCGCCGTTGTCTCATCTGGTCGCTGCGCGCGCGACCGATCTGGCTCAGCCTGGTTTGGTTCGGCGTGCTTTGGTGGGGAGCGCGCACCTTCAGATGAGGGCGAAGATGGCTCGCCCGCGCACGCTTCACCCTCATCGGCTGCGTCCGGTTGCCCTTTAAGCCGCGACCACCGCGCCAGGAAGCTTTCGTCTGACGACCTCGACATCACCTAATATTCCGACACTGGCGCTTGCTTCCCTGTCGGGTCCCAAGACGTCAGCCCGGAACCCTAGACATCTTTGATTTGTGTTCTGGAGCAACTGACATTTGACGACCTGCGCCCGCGACATGAAACGTCAGATCCAGAACACTAACCGGTTGCCACGGCTCGTGTTGTGGCGGCTCATGGCTTTTTGCCACCATCGCTCTTATCGACGTATGCTGTCTTGTGCCCTGCCATCCGCTCGCGCAAGATTATGATCGGTTCTTGCCCAAACTGGTGGTCCTTTTTGTCCCCCGGATGAGGTTGACGCTTGCGTTTGGTAAATTTTTCCTCACCTGGATGTTCACCCACGAACATTTCAACCATGGCCAAGAGCCGATCGGGCATCGCGACTCGATCAACACTATCGAAGGCAAGATCACCGTAAGTCTGCGCTTCGAACGGTGACGCGGTTACTGCGTGGACACGCACCGGATAGGCGGCATCGGCTTCACTTTCCTCACGCAGCACCACGTAGATCGATGGCTCACCATTGGCGAGGTTGACGCGATATGACATGGTCTCTTTGCGATGCAGCACAAGGGGGATCGTCGCGGCATGAAACTGCGTGACGGTCTTGTCATTAACCAATTGACGCCAGTCTGCTTTTTCCGGCGGATCGAGAAAAACACTGACGGCGCGCCAACGAAATTCCTGCCACGGGTGATCGATCTTCTCCCGCGCGACCACCACTCCTAGCGTAATGGTTTGCTCGATCGCCATGCTACCTCCCAGAAAAACGCCCTTCTGGTCCCCCTACCAAAGTTTATAATACAGGAAGCCGAGCGCTCCAATGCCTTATATTAGAAGTACTTGCTGGTCGGCCCGTCTGACGCCGCCCGGCACCCGCGACCGGGAGCAGAAATGAGCGCAAACAAACAAGCAACACTTCTCGTCTGCAACTGCCAGCGCACGATGGAGATCGACGGCGAAAAGCTGGCGCGCGCACTTGGCCGTAACGCCCTGCCCGTCCATGCGGAACTGTGCCGCGCCGGGCTTTCGAGCTTTGAGACAGCAATCGCCGCGGGGGGCGAAGTTCACGTCGCGTGCACGCAGGAGGCGCCACTGTTTCGCGAGGTTGCCGAGGAGAAGGCGGGAACCGGGACGACCCTGCGCTTTACCAACATCCGCGAAAATGCCGGCTGGTGCGAAGCAAAAGGCGCGAGCCTGCCAAAGATGGCCGCACTTTTAGCCGAGGCCGCCCACACCTCAAAGCCGGCCGATTCCATGACGCTGAGGTCGGACGGCGTCTGCCTCGTTTATGGTCCCGCGGAGGCGGCACTTGCCGCGGCTGGCAAATTAAAGGCCCATCTCGACGTGACCGTCCTCGTCACCGACGCGCGCGATGCCCTGCCCCCATCGCTCATCGAGGCCCCCATCGCGCAAGGCATCGTCGCCCGGGCAAGCGGCCATTTCGGCGCCTTTGAAATCCTCGTTGACGGTTTTGCACCGGTGATCCCGTCTTCGCGTGCATCACTTGAATTCGCCTTACCGCGCGATGGCGCCACGTCGCGCTGTGATCTCATTTTGGATCTGAGCACCCGCCCGCCCCTCTTCCCGCCCGAGGCCCGCCGCGATGGCTATGTCGCCGTCGACCCCAATGACGCAGCAGCGGTTGCAGAAGCTCTCTTGTCCCTCACCGACATGGTTGGAGAGTTCGAAAAGCCGGTCTATATCGCCTATGACGCGAGCGTTTGCGCACATGCGCGTTCGGCCAAGGTGGGATGCAGCAACTGTCTGGATAATTGTCCGGTCGGCGCCATCACGCCCGATGGCGATCACGTCGCCTTCGATGCGGCCATCTGCGGCGGCTGCGGCAATTGCGCGTCCGTCTGCCCGACTGACGCAGCAAGCTACGCCTTTCCCCGGCGCGAAGACATCCTGGCGCGTGCCGGCGCCATGCTCGACGCTTATGCACGCGCTGGCGGCAAGCGGCCCATCGTGATGATCCACGACAACAAGCACGGCCGCCAGACCATCGACGCCATCGCGCGTTTCGGCCGCGGGCTGCCGGCAAACGTCATTCCTCTTGCGCTCAATTCGGTACTCCAGGTCGCGCACGATACGATGGCCGAACTGTTGGCACTCGGCGCCGAACAGGTGGTCCTGCTGGTGCCACCGGAACGGCCGGCCGAACTGGCGGCACTTGAACAACAGTTAGATCTTGCCGCCCACATTCTTGATGGGCTGGGCTATCCGGGCTCCCGCCTGCACATCGTGCGCGAACACGACCCCTTCGTCGTCGACGATACGCTTCATGAGTTGCCAACGCTGACGCCACTGACGCCGCACCGCTTCGCAACGACCGGCACGAAACGCGATCTGGCCCGCATGGCACTTTCCAAATTGCATGCCGCCGCGCCAACGCCCAAGGATATCCTTGGGCTACCCGATCACGCCCCTTATGGCCGCATAAAGATCAATGCCGAGGGCTGTACACTCTGCCTGTCGTGCGTCGGCGCGTGCCCGACCGGGGCGCTTGGCGACAATGCCGAACGCCCTGAAATCACGTTTTCGGAAGCGGCCTGCATCCAGTGCGGGATCTGCCGCGCGACATGTCCGGAAAAGGTCATCACGCTGGAGCCGCGCTATAATTTCACCAACACCGCGCTGGCGCGCGAGGTGCTCCATGGCGAAGAACCCTTCCAATGCATCTCGTGCGGCAAACCGTTTGGCACACGCGCGATGATCGAGCGCGTGAGCGAGCGTCTCAAGTCACATGGAATGTTTGCCAGCGAAAAGCAGCTCGCCATCATCCAGATGTGCGATAATTGCCGCGTTGCCGCGATGGCAAACTTTTCCGAAGACCCCTTCAAGGGCAATGAGCGGCCGCGGGTTGTGACGAGCGACGACTATTTCCCCGACACCTCGGCCGCCAGGAAAGACGGCAAGAAATACACACCCGACGACTTCTTGAACTGAGGCGACGTCTTGAACTGAGGTGGCGTTGCAATGCCGCGTGTCGTCGGTGCAAGCTCGGGCACGGGTTTTCTCGAACCTCGCCCGCTCAGCTTCCTGCCGCCAGGGGCAGGTTGGCAAGCAGGTTCTGCGGCTTCATCCGGCAGCGCCCATCCTCGCTCATCGCCAGCGCCAGATAGACAGGCCGCCCCTTGACCCGATCGATGACCAGGCGGTCATCAAGAATGCGCATCCGGAACAACGCGATGATCCGCTCCATTGCACCAGCTGGCGGCGTCTTGCCTTCAAACAGCTCATTGAGGATCAGGTTGGACTGCTGATCGAGCCCGATGTGCCAACGCCAGTCGTCGTCGTCGAGCTTGGGCCTGGGTTCGACGCGCACCTCCAGACGCAGCATGTGATCCAGCCACGCCTCGATCACCCGCGCGAAGGCATCGAGCGCCGGCTGCTCGAAACGCAAGTCGATGACGGTGTCGAAGCGATCTGAGCGCTGCCAATAGATGTCAGCATTGTTCTCGCTCAACACATCGAGCGTCACCTGCTTTTGCGGCGTTCCTGTTTGCGCCAGCAGCTGCCCAAGCCCGGTGTTGTTCAAGCCGCGCGCATGCATGTCGACAATCTCCTCGTCGGCCAGCAGCAACCGGCCGTCATCGGTCGAGACTTTCTGCTCGCGAAAGAACAGCTCGGCTGCCCTCAGCCGCATCGGATCCTCGACGTCCTTAAGAATGTTGCGCATGATGAGATGGGCAAGCTGATCGATGAACATCAGCGGCACACGGCCGACAGGGCGTCGAACCAGCCTCAGATAGGCGCCCTCGATCGTTCCTGCGGCCAGGAGGTGATCGCGAAATGACACGAAAACGCGGTAGTTGTCTGCCACATCCCCATCGGCAATCTTCGCCAGCTGCGCCTGCGAAACCGGCATGGCAGGCGATTCGAGCAGCGCCTCGTGCAGCGCCACTTCCGCGGCGCAACTCTCCTCCACCGGATGGATCTCCGGGCGCGTCAGGTAGGCGCGGATGAAATCAGGCGTCACCTGCAACCAGCCGCTGTCATCACGCGTCAACAGGTGCATTCCCGCCGACTTCCAGAAGTCACATTTCATCGTTCTCGACCGTCCAGACACGCGCATGCATCGGCTCGCCTGACGGCGGACGAATGGTGCGGAACTCCTCTTTGATCTCTCCATTACCGTCGGCAATCCGACGCACGGTGAGCACGGTATTGATCGGTTGATCTGCGGCAAGCCCAACCGCGAATGCCACTTCGCTTTCGGCAACAGGGAGTGCCGCATCAATATCTGGCGCCCCGTATTGCTCGACGAAGTGGCGTGCAAGACGATCAACAAGTTCGTCTTTGTCCTCGGGTCGCGCTTCGCTGACAACCGCGAATGTGGAGCGACCAAAACTCGTCATGCCGAGAAAACCGTTGGCGAATGCCTGCCGGGTCTTGCCGGTGAACGTTGCGGGATCATCATTGGCGAATGCGAATGCTCCCGAAATAGCCCACTCGCCCTCGGGCGCGGCCACATCGTAGACGGCCGTATCGCTGGCATCGAAGCGGATCGTGCGCAACAGCTTCAAGCGCGCCATGCTCATGCGGTTTCCGTTCTGGGCGAACTTTGGACGACTTCGAGCAGCTCTTCTATGGCAAGAGCGCGAACATCGCCCTCACCAACCTTGATCAGCAGCCGCGCCTCATCATCGAGCCCCAGAACCCGTGCCTTGACAGGTTCCCCGCTGCCACCGGCAAACGCCAGCAGCGCCGCATCCTCGTGGCCTTCCACCCGGCCAACCCAACTCTCAGCGAAAGTCGCCTGGCCACCATCCTGCCAGGCGTTGATCCACGACAACGCATAGGCGCTGATCACTTCGAGGAAATCGCTGCGCGTGTGACACCCCGCGCCCTCTTCCAGGAGCGTCGTGAGGTCGCGCGCCTCGCCTGGCTCTGCGGCGGCGCCCGCCTCACCTGACAACTCGATCTCAACGCCGACCACCATCCAGTCGGGCACGCTCTCCTCACGGCACGGCGAAACGGCAAATCTGAACCGCCCGGCAACCCCGCCATTGACGAGCAGTTCGAGCGGCCAGCGCAACAAAACCGAAGTCTTGGGCGGCATCAATGCCCCGACAGCTTCGATCACCGCCAGTTCGAACAACGCCACCATCTGCAGGGCCACAGGGCGGACAACCTCAGGCTCCAACACCAAAGCCAACGCGACGCGCGAGGTGTTGCGTGCCCATAAAAGATCGGCGGCGCCATATTCGCCCGTCTGCGCGCCCTGGCACGCAGCATCGAACGGCGTTAACGGCGCCTTGATGCCGTAGCCGGTCAACAGCGGTGGAAATCGCGGATCCTCGACATGCATGGATGGGCGCTTCAATCCAACTTGATCTCTTGCTCGATGCGATGATCAAGATCGGTCCCCTCGGCCACCAGATGCATCTTGAGCGTAATCGACTTGCGTCCGTTGGCGGCCGCCGCATGTGCCACGCGCTCGATCTCGCGCTGCGAGGTCACACCGACCTGCTTGAGAAACTTCCTCAAGGCCATGTTGAGCTGATCTTCATCCATGTGAGCACTCCCCGTGTTGGTGATCGTCGCAGCCACATGCCGGCGTGCGGCACGCACACTCTGCGATCGTCCTATTTACGCGCCAAGCCCCTCATTGGGAAAGGTATACTCCTTGTTAAGCCGCGATCGCGATTGGCGAGGGAAAACACGGCTAACAGCGCTCCGCGGGCAAGCCTAATCGACGCCATGAGCATCTCCAGCGGCCGCCGAACTCGAACGCCATCACAGGCGGACGTTACCGGGAACCGTGAAATTCTGCTGCGAACTGATGGGAACCATCCCAAGTCCGACCGCAGCGCCTGCACTGATCACGAGCATGGCGACAAGACTGATGACGAATGCCTTCATTGCCTGGGTTCCTTTGTGCTGGTGGAAGCGCCCTGTGAGCCCGCCGACGTGGCCGGATCATCCGACCGATGCCCGCCTGCCTGGGTAACACCACGCTTCGCAGGTTCGTCAGCCCCATCCGGTTCGCTCGCCATCTTCAAGAACGCGATAAGCGCGGCGCGCTGGCGCGGATCGGTCATCTTCTGTAACGGCATCTTCGAGCCGGGTGTGTAGTTTTCCGGCCCCAACTCGAACAGCTTGGATACCGTGTCTTCGGTCCACACGATATCGAGATCGTGAAGAGCCTTCGAATAAGGATAACCGGGCAGGCTGGCAATGCGCCGGCCGAAAAGTTTATACAAAGAGGGGCCAGCCCGGTTGCGCCCATCGGGTTTGAGCGTATGGCAGACACTGCATTTGCGCGCGAACTGCAGCGCCCCTTGGGCAACACGATCATCGGGATCACCCGAGACCTGGAAGCGTCGCGGATAAGGGCTCTGCACGCTGTCATAGGACGCACGCGGCCGGATCTGCCAGCGCGTCACGAAATCATCAAGACCGCCATAGTAAAGCGCGGCAGCACCCGGAGCAAACGCCAGCGCCCACACCGGCCCGAAGGGGTTTTGATAAGTTTCGATCTCCTCCCAGTCGGCAAGACGGATGACGCGCAGGTTGCCATCGCCCGCACCGACAGCCAGCAGGCCCGGCTTTTCCACCACCGCCAGCGACAGCACGGGCCGCTCGAACGCTGCAAGCTCCTTGATGACATCACCGCTTGCGCCATCAACGACGAGCACGGCGCCATTGAGGGCTCCGGTCACCAGCTGCTCGCTGCCTGGCACGCGGACCAGCACATTGAGGCCCCAACCGTGCTTGTAAAGGGGACGTTCGAGCTTGCCATCCGCACGGTTGAAGAGCCTGAGCACACCATCATAGCCCGCCGTATAGACGTGGCGACCATCCTTCGAAAATTGCGCTGCGTTGACCGGGCCGCCATGTCCGGCGAGCACCGGCCCTGCCGTCAACGTGGAAAGATCCCACACCCGTGCGGTTCGATCCCAGCTCGATGTCACCGCATAACGTCCGTCCAACGAGACGGCGACGTGATTGATCTTGGCCGTATGCCCCGTAAAACGGTGGACGCGCTGCGCGTTCGCCAAATCCCACAGGCTGAGTGTTCCGTCATCGCCGGCTGCTAAAACCCGCGTTGAATTTGGCACGAAGGCAACCGCGTTGACCGCACCATCGTGCTGGTCGAAGCGCTGCAGAATTTTGGGCGTCTCGCCGGAGACATCCCAGATCATCATCGCATAGTCGAAGCTGCCGGTTGCTACGCGCGCGTTGTCGGCGTCAACCGCGATGGCCTTGATTGGCCCACCATGCCCAACGAGATTGCCGGCCTGCTTTGCGCGCTCGCTTTGCTGTTTCTCCCTCGTCTCGACACGATTGACGTGGTCTGCCTCGCCCTTGTTGAGAACCTGCCCAGGGGTTCTTACAGCAGCAGGCGGGCGCACGTTATCGCCCGCCCACGCTGCCCCGCCGCCGAGGCAATAAAGGGCCGCCAGAAGACACACCGCAGAGGCCCGCGAACGCAAGCTGCATGCGCGCGCCACGGGCGCAACCGTGCGTACCATCGCCGCTGAGATGGCGCGCAAAATGCCGTTATCAGGCCGGCTGGGATTGCGTATTTGAGCCGTGCGGCACCACACGGTTCTTCTCCAGTTCTTCCTCAACCCAGAGGCTGTGATGCTCCTTGGCCCAATTGAGATCGACATCGCCTGACCCCATGGCATCGAACGCACCGACCATACCGATGGTTCCAATGTAGATGTGCGCGAAGATCACGCAAAGAAGCGTCAACGCCACGATCGAATGCCAGGTCACGGCATACTGCATTTCCTCAATCGGGGTCAGCACGGTGGGTAGATTGAAGCCCAGCGCATTCAACATCCCGAAGGTCTTCGCGAACAGCGGGAATTCGAAGGGCAACAGCAACGAAATGCCCGACAGTGAAAGCGACACACCACCGATCATGATCAACCAGAACAGGATCTTCTGGCCGGCATTGAACTTGCGCGCTGGCGGATGTGAATGCTTCGAGAGCAAGCCTCCTGCCTTCACCAGCCAGACGATATCATGCCGATTGGGGAAGTTGTGGCGCAGCCAAAGCACGAAGCTCAAGGCAAGGCCCACCATGAAAGCGAAGGCCACATAGGCATGGGTGAGTTTGGAAAAATGTGCCAGCGAGGCAAAAGCGGTCTTGCCCATCAGCGGAATCAGCAGATCGCGGCCATACAAGGCTATGAGCCCGGTCAATCCCTGCGCGATGAACGATACCGCCATCAGCCAATGCGCCGTGCGCTCCAGTGACGAAAAGCGGGCGATCGTCACGCCGGCAGGTCCACTCTCGATGCGGACCCTACCGCGCGCCAGATAGAACACCAGCAGCAGCGAAAGCGTGGCAGCTAACGCATAGCCGCCCCACTGGGGCAGTTCGACACGTCGGAACTCGGTCCACTCCGTGCCTTCCGCCTGCACCAGGATGCCCGACTTGGCATCAGGAATGGTGACCGTACCCTGCACGCCCTGGCGCAGCCTCTTCCACAACTCGATATCGTAGTTGCCACCCCTCTCGGGCGCCGTACTGACCCGTTCGGGGGGCGCATTGGCAACCGCGTTGGCTGGTGGACGCACGCTTGAACCTGATTGCGCCAGAGCATGATCACTAAGCAGCGCACTGCTGATCGCCATGAGCGCCAACATCGCAACGAACAACGCAAGGTTCACTCCAAGTAAACACCGGCACCTGAGTTGACTAGGCATTGCTTTGCTCTTCCTTGTTTTGAGCCTTGTTTTGTTTCACGGCTCTACCGCACCACACTTCAGCTCAACATGCTTTAACGCTGCAGATCGCCACGCTGGCGCAGTTGCGCGCGCTGCTGCGGCGTCAGTTTCTCGTCGGCTGGTCCGCGATAGCTGGTGTCGATGGTGCCGCGAACCGCATCAAGCTGCCGCTTGGCTGGAGCTTCGGCATTCTCGCAGCCCGCAATCGCACTCAGCCCCAGGCCTAGCAACGCGATCATGGCAACGCGATTTGTCATCTTCACCGTTCTTCTCCGAAATCAGCTGCCACCGTCCCTGGCGATCAAGGCTGCCAACCAGACAGCAGATCCAATCTGCGAGGGACCATTGGCCGACGCACCAACCTTTGACGCAAAGGGCGGCCGAAGCCGCCCCCTCACCTGATTGTCACTCTTGGTGCACACGGCTCATAGACCGTGTTCGTATTTCAACAAAACACAAACACGATCTAGTTCTTTGACTTGAGCATATTGTTCACGGCTCTACCGCTACGCACTTCAGCTCAACATGCTCTAGCCCTGAGGACCGGGATAGGCCTTGCCCCATCCCCAGGCTCCCGAACCAAAACCGCGCGCCACAACACGTTCGCGATAAATGGTCGAAACGATATCGCCGTCTCCAGCCAGCAGTGCCTTGGTCGAGCACATTTCCGCGCACAGCGGCAGTTTGCCCTCGGCCAACCGGTTGCGGCCATACTTCTTGAACTCCGCATCCGAATTGTTCGGCTCAGGTCCGCCATTGCAGAAGGTGCACTTGTCCATCTTGCCGCGCGAGCCGAAGTTTGACGCTTGCGGATACTGCGGCGCGCCGAACGGGCAGGCATAGAAGCAATAACCGCAGCCGATACACAGATCCTTGTTGTGCAGCACCACACCTTCGGGCGTCTGGTAGAAGCAGTCCACCGGGCAGACCGCTTTGCACGGCGCGTCCGAGCAGTGCATGCAGGCCACCGAGATCGACCGCTCACCCGGCTTGCCATCGTTGATGGTGACGACGCGCCGGCGGTTGACGCCCCACGGCACCTCGTTCTCGTTCTTACAGGCGGTGACGCAGGCATTGCATTCGATGCAGCGCTCGGCGTCGCAGAGGAACTTCATACGTGCCATGTCTTAGGCCCTCCAGATCTTACAGAGCGTTGTCTTGGTTTCCTGCATCTGGGTAACGGAGTCATACCCGTAGGTCTGCGCCGTGTTGGATGCTTCACCCAGAACGTAAGGGTCGGCGTCTTGGGGATACTTGGACCGCAGGTCCTTGCCCTGGAAGTGGCCGCCGAAGTGGAACGGCATGAAGGCAACGCCTTTGCCGACCCGCTCGGTGACCATTGCCATCACCTTGACTTTGCCCTTCTCGGGACCTTCAAGCCAGACCATCTCACCATCCTTGATGCCCAGATCATTGGCGTCCCTGGTATTGATCTCGACGAACATATTCTGCTGCAGCTCTGCGAGCCACGGATTGGACCGGGTCTCCTCACCGCCGCCCTCATACTCGACCAGGCGGCCGGAGGTGAGGATGATCGGATAGTCCTTCGAGAAATCTTTTTTCTGGATCGACTCGAACAGCACCGGCAGACGATGCAGCCTGCGGTCGGTGAAGGTTGCATACTTGTCGAGCAGATCGCGCCGCGGCGTGTAGAGCGGCTCGCGATGCATCGGCACCGGATCGGGGAACGTCCAGACCACGGTACGAGCCTTGGCGTTACCGAACGGCGCCAGTCCATGCTTGATGGCCACGCGCTGCAGACCGCCCGAAATGTCGACCTTCCAATTGACGCCGCCCATCTTGGCCGGATCGTTGCTGCCCGCGACTTTCTCGATGGCAGCCTTTTCTTCAGGCGTGAGATCGCCCGTCCAGCCGAGCTTGTCGAGCATGGCGTAGGTGATTTCGGGATAACCATCCTTGATCTCCGAGCCTTCCGGCCAGCTCTCCACGGCCAGCAGGTTGTCGGCATCGGCATTGCCCTTGGCATATTTCTCCGGGGCAGTGACACCGAAGCGGGCGCGGAAGCAAAGGCCTCCATCTGCGACCGGTTTGGAGGTGTCATAGAGGTTGGGCGTGCCGGGGTGCTTGATCTTGTCGGTGCCCCAGCACGGCCACGGCAGACCATAGTAATCGCCGTCGCATGGTCCACCGTTGGCCTTCAGCGTCACCTTGTCGAAGGTATGCTGGTTGGCCATGTGCGCCTTGAGTCGATCCGGACTCTGGCCCGTATAGCCGATCGTCCACATGCCGCGGTTGAACTCCAGCGTGATGTCTTCGATATTCGGCTCGTTCTTCTCGACCTTGATGTTCTTGAACATCTCCTTGTCGAAACCGAACTTCTTGGCGAACAGGTACATGATCTCGTGATCGACCTTCGCCTCGAACAGCGGCTCGAACACCTTTTCACGCCACTGCAGCGAGCGGTTCGACGCCGTCACCGACCCGGAAGTCTCGAACTGGGTTGCCGCAGGCAGCAGGTAGACGCCGTCGGTGCGGTCGTGCATCACCGCCGAGACCGTCGGATAAGGGTCGATGACGACGAGAAGGTCGAGCTTCTCCATCGCCTTCTTCATGTCCGGACCGCGCGTCTGCGAGTTCGGGGCATGCCCCCAGAAGACCATCGCCCGCGTATTGTCGGGCTGCTGAATGTTGGCTTTGTCTTCCAACACGCCATCGATCCAGCGCGACACCGGAATGCCGGCGGTCTCCATCATCAACAAATCGCCGCCGTCCTTGCCCTTGCCGGGCATCTTGGCGAACCGGTCGGCAAGCCACTTGTAGTCGGTGTCCCAGACGCGGGCCCAGTGCTTCCACGAGCCCGTGGCCAGACCATAGTAGCCCGGAAGGCTGTCCATCAGCACGCCGAAGTCAGTAGCGCCCTGCACGTTGTCGTGGCCGCGGAAGATGTTGGCCCCGCCACCGGCAACGCCGATGTTGCCGAGCGCCAACTGCAACACGCAATAGGCGCGCGTATTGTCATTGCCGTTCGAGTGCTGCGTTCCGCCCATGCACCAGATCAAGGTGCCCGGCCGGTTGGAGGCCAGCGTCCTGGCGACACGCTGCAGCTGGGAGCCTGGCACACCGGTCACCTTCTCGGTTTCTTCCGGCGTCCACTTCTTCACTTCCTCACGGACATGATCCATTCCCCACACGCGCTTGCGGATGTACTCCTTGTCTTCCCATCCGTTCTCGAAGATGTGCCACAGGATGCCCCAGATCAGCGCAACGTCGGTGCCGGGGCGGAACCTCACGTATTCGCTGGCGTGCGCGGCGGTGCGCGTGAAGCGCGGGTCACACACGATCAGCGGTGCGTTGTTCTGCTCCTTGCACTTCAAGATGTGCTGCAGCGAAACCGGATGCGCCTCAGCCGGATTGGAGCCGATCAGGAACATCGCTTTCGACTTCATGATGTCGTTGTAGGAGTTCGTCATGGCGCCGTAGCCCCAGGTGTTGGCAACACCTGCGACCGTGGTCGAGTGACAGATGCGCGCCTGGTGATCGATGTTGTTGGATCCCCAGTAGGCGGCGAACTTGCGCATCAGATAGGCTTGTTCGTTGCTGTGCTTTGCCGAACCCAGCCAATAGACCGAATCTGGACCGGACGTTTCACGGATCTTCAGCATCTGATCGCCGATCTCGTTGATCGCCTGATCCCACGAGATGCGCTGCCATTTTCCGCCGGCCATCTTCATCGGATACTTCAGCCGCCGCTCACCGTGGGCGTGCTCGCGCACCGATGCGCCCTTGGCGCAGTGCGCACCCAGATTGAACGGACTGTCGAAGCCGGGCTCTTGTCCGATCCACACGCCGTTTTGCACGTCGGCGATGACTGTGCAGCCGACCGAGCAGTGGGTGCAGACCGTCTTCTTGATGTCGACCTTGGCAGCTACGGCCGTTGGCGCTGCCGCCTCGGCCGGGCGCACGCGCGACCCCATCAACGCGCTTGCCGCGGCGATACCGCCCACCGCCAAGCCGGAATTGCGAAGGAACGAGCGCCGGTCAACGGTCCCCAATGCGCCGACTTCGCGCACCGCAGCCGAAAGACGTGTTCCCGTCGCGGCTCGTGTCACTTTCTTCTTGAGCATCTCTCTCTCCATGTCTCGCATCGTTCGATGCAAGTGCTTCAACGGCGCACTCGCAACAAGACGGCGCGACGGGTTAGATGAACTTGGCCAGCTCGTAATACCGTTTGACGTGCTCGCTCTCGCGGTAGGCGCCTGTGTCCGCAGCCGGCTCGCCGGCCGCAGCCGCTGGCGTTACTGTGGCTGCGAGAGCGGCACCACTGCCGACCACGCTCGCACCTGCCAATTTCAGGAAGCTGCGGCGATCAGCGTCGGCCGCCTTCTTTTCCGATTGCTTCATTGCTTCTTTCTCCTCTGCGCCACCAATGGCGGTGGCAAGTCTCGTCTCCCGACCAGCAGTCGCGGGGCAATGTGTTTCAGGCCAGCTGGAACGCATGCTCCTCCACCTCGATGAACCGTAGGCCCAGCGCGCCAAGCGCTGCATAAAACGCCGAGGTGCCGTCAACCGATAGATCACGAAAGAAATGTCCGGCCCAGGACCTGACGTGCGTCTCGAAGAAGCCGCGTTGGGCTTCCAATGAGCCCGACCCGAAATCACCCGCGATGAGGCCGGCCATGATCTCCAGCACAGAGGCGATGTGATCTTCGGGCTCGGACACATCATCGTTGCGGGCAACCCCCAGCATCGCCATGTCCGAGCGCAGCCGCGCCAGCGGCTTCTCGTTGAGGAACCCGGTCAGATAATAGGAGCCAAACGGGACGAACACACCACGTCCCAGCCCGACAAACAGTGTCTGGTAGGCATCGGCTTCCTGTTCAGCAAAAGTCGAGCGGGCCGCCTCAGCCAGCGCACCGATGCGCTCACCCAGCAGGGTTTCACTTGATGCTGACAGTCCCGCAGCAAGTTCCAGATCGGCCTGGGTCGGCGGCGCGCTCAAGTAGTGGGCGATCAACCGATAGAGGTGCACCCGCAGAGCATCCTCGTCAACGCGCGCATCATTCACTGCCGGCTTCACCTTCGATTGCGCGTGCTGCACGCAATCACCTCCCAACTGCTTTGAAGTCTTTTGCTTGTATGCCACAGCAGTCTGCCCGCCGCGGCCCCTACTCGCAAGATTGGCTCGCACCGAAACAACATCACATTTTAGAGTAATCTCGCACTGCAACAGAGCGCACTAAAGGATCTATCCATGAAAAACATTCGAAATTCTATTGGAGAAGAAAAAATAACACTAAATCGCACAATATTGCATGATGGCTTTTTTTGCCACGCACACTCAACAAAGCTTGCATGCGCCTAGCGAGTAGTTAAGTTGCGATTAAATATCTATATCCGCCTTAGCATAGCTCATGTAACAACTTGGGTCATGAAACATTGAGGGGGCGTGTAGACAGGACGCGGATGAGCATGCTCAACAGCAAGAATTCGACTGGTGGACAATCGGACCAGGCGAGCCCAATGATTGATCCCTTCGGCCGCGCCGTTTCTTATCTGCGCGTTTCCGTCACCGACCGCTGCGACTTCCGCTGCGTCTACTGCATGTCCGAGCACATGACGTTTCTGCCCAAGCGCGACCTGCTCTCGCTGGAGGAACTGGATCGCCTGTGCTCGGCGTTTATCACCAAGGGCGTGCGCAAGCTGCGCATCACCGGGGGCGAACCGCTTGTGCGCAAGAACATCATGTGGCTGTTTCGCGCCCTCTCGCACCACCTTGAGGCAGGCCGTCTGGAAGAACTGACGCTGACCACCAACGGAAGTCAGTTGAAGCGCCATGCGGCTGAGCTGAAAGCCTGCGGCGTAGAGCGCATCAACATCTCGCTCGACACGCTCGATGCTGACCGTTTCAAGTCCATCACGCGATGGGGCGAGTTGAAGACCGTCATGGAGGGCGTTGAAGCAGCGGAGAAGGCAGGGCTGAAACTCAAATTCAATGCCGTTGCGCTTAAAGGCTTCAACGAGGACGAAATCGAACAGATGGTGCGTTGGGCACATGGGCGAGGTGCCGATCTCACGCTCATCGAGACGATGCCGCTTGGCGATATCGAAGGCGACAGGACCGATCAGTATTTGCCGCTATCGATCGTGCGGGCACGGCTCATGGACCGGTTCACGCTCGAAGACATTGCCTATCGCACAGGTGGCCCGGCCCGTTACGTTTCAGTCAAGGAAACCGGTGGCCGTATCGGCTTCATCACGCCGATGACCCACAACTTCTGTGAAAGCTGCAATCGCGTACGCCTGACGTGCACCGGCACGCTCTACATGTGCCTTGGCCAGGAGGACGCTGTTGACCTGCGCGCGCCGCTGCGCGCCAGCAAGGATGACGCACCGCTGTTGGCAGCGATCGATGGCGCCATCGCCAGAAAGCCCAAGGGACACGATTTCGTCATCGATCGCACCCGCAACCGGCCGGCCGTCAACCGGCATATGAGCGTCACCGGCGGGTGACCGCTGGCGCGTGGTCCACGGCCGCGCCAGCAAAGAACCGTTACGTCTGGGGACTCTGCGACACGCCCTGCTCATGCACGAAGCATCGCCCGCACCTTTTCGCGAAGCTGATCGAGCGTGAAAGGTTTTTGCAACGTCGCCACACGCTCAGGCGGAAAGCCGCTGGCGCGCTGCAACTCATCGGCAAGTCCGGAGATGAGGAGAATCTTCGTGCTGGCCGCCCCGGGCGTCGTTCCCGAAGTGATCTTCGCAGCCAACCCCATGCCATCCAGGCCCGGCATATCAAGATCGCTGACCACCAGATCGAACGCCTGCGAAGAAAGGGTGGCGAGCGCATCGAGACCGTCGTCCACGGCAATGACGTGATGGCCATCACCGCTCAGCGCTTTGTGTACCAGAGTGCGAAGCGCCACGTCGTCATCTGCGAGAAGTATGCGCGCCATGGTCCCCCGCTTTGGATCGTGTTCATGCGCCGATGAAGAGGCCGTCTTTGATGAAACGGCCACCGGCTTATCAAAGACAATGCGACAAACCGGAAAATGAGGGCATCCGATCAGTTTACGAAGTGTGCCCGGCAAGCTTGCCAGTCATGTACCATGAAGAAAAGGGCTTGCCTGCACGAAGATTGCGCAGCGCCGACGTGTTATATCATGGATGCTCAATCCCGCCTGCGCGCCTGAGACGCTTCTTAGCGCGCACCTGTGACTTTACTGGGTGCGGGTGACAATCCGCCCGACGAACGGCAATTCACGGTAGCGATGCGCGACATCCATGCCATAACCAACCATGAATTCATCGCCGCAGTCGAACGCCTTGAAATCGGCTGCAACATCGACCGCACGCACCGTATTCTTGTTGAGCAGCACGCACGTCTGGATTGATTTGGCACCCCGCGCCGAAAGCAGATCCTTGGCAAAGGCCAGCGTGCGCCCCGAATCCAGAACATCGTCAACCAGCAGAATGTTACGCCCCGCCACATCCATCTCCACGTCGCGCAGAATATCGACCGAGCCGCGCGACACGCGGTTCTTGCGGTAGCTCGACAGCGTGATGAAATCGACCTCCGGCTCCAGGCCGGCACGGTTCAGCGCCCGAATGAGGTCGGCGGCGAACACGAAACTGCCCTTCAGAACCGCGACCACGAGAAGCGGCTCCAAATCCAGGGCTGCGATCTCTCGCGCCAGGGCCTCGAGCCGTACCGCGATCGTCTCTGCCGTGAATACGACGTCCACAGCTTCGCTTTTATTCAAAACATCCGCCATCCAGCTTACCCAAGTCGTTTATGCACACCCACGCGTGGCAAACCAGCGTCTGTGTTCGGAATATATGTATAACCCTTTATCCAACACGGAATTGGTAACGCCTCTTGCCAACGGCAGGCAAGATCGGCATCCAGGGAACTGGTTGCGGCCCCGCCAGGCACCTAAGGCGCATGCGCCGAGCAGACCGAAACGGGACCCGGCCAAAAACCGTATTCCGCGCGTGGAGGGCGCTATTCCGCACATAGAAGTCGCTCGCCCCACGAGCCCGCCACATTCATGGCAGATTGATCGCCGGTGGCACTGTGCCGATATAGGCGCTGCCTGATAGAAACACCAGCTTGCAGATGCGACATAGCCCGTGATCCGGCTCAATAATGTAGCACTCAGATACGACACTGGTCCGGAAATCCTCACCAACGTGAGTTTCCACTTACGGCCCGGATCGTTCCACTTCCTGACCGGCCCCTCTGGTGCCGGCAAGTCCTCGCTGCTGCGCCTTTTATTCATGTCGCTGCATCCCACCGACGGCGGCATCCAGATGTTCAACCAGGATGTGAGCCGCGTCACGACGCAAAAGCGCGCCCAACTGAGGCGGCGAATCGGCATCGTCTTCCAGGATTTCCGCCTGCTCGATCACCTGACCACCTGGGAAAACGTGGCGCTTCCCTTGCGCGTCGTGGGAAAGCGTATCAGCGATTACCGCGAGGACGTCACCGACCTGCTACAATGGGTTGGCCTGGGGCATCGGATGCACGCCTATCCCTCGATCCTGTCGGGCGGTGAAAAGCAGCGCGCGGCGATCGCCCGCGCCGTGATCGGCAAGCCCGAACTCCTCCTCGCGGACGAGCCGACCGGCAACGTCGACCCGCAGATGGCGCGCCGCCTGCTGCGCCTGTTCATCGAACTCAATCGCCTCGGCACCTCGGTGCTGATCGCTACCCACGACCATCAACTGATGCGCCAGTTCAAGGCGCCGCGCCTGGAGCTACACGAGGGCCATGTCCGCATCGTCTGATAGACCAACCGGCAGGCCGATCCCAAGGCCGCACGGACCGGCGCCCCACTTCGACACCTATGATGACGTGGTGACCGGCCCTGCGACACGGAGCGCCCCGGGGCAGTTTCCGCCGATGACGGCACCTGATCCGCGTGGTGCATATGATGGTCCGAGCACGGCGCCAGCTTACGACCACAAGCGCTCCCACGCCCCGATCGTACCACCCGAATCGGTGGCCGGCAGTTCGCTGACGCTGGTCATCTCCATCATGTGCTTCCTGGCCTGCCTGACGGCCGGGGCCTGGTACATGATGAACCAATCGGCCACCGCCTGGATGAAGGACATCGCCAGCGAAGTGACGGTGCAGGTTGAACCGCGCGATGGCGTCGATACCGACAAGACTGCAACCGATGTGGCCGCCTTTTTGCGCCGCGAAAGCGGCTTTGCTTCGGTCAATGCGCTGTCGCTGGAGCAGTCAGGTGCACTTCTGGAGCCTTGGCTGGGAACATCGGACGCATGGAAGGCGCTGCCCATCCCGCGACTGATCGCCATCGAGCTTGATCGATCAGAGCCGCCCAACCTCGACAACGTGCGCAAGAAGTTGTCAGCAGACTTCCAGGGCGTGTCACTCGACGATCACCGCCAATGGCAAAACCAGATCCGCACCGTGACCCGGTCATTTGCCCTTGGGGGCCTGGCTATTTTGCTGCTGGTCGGTGCCGCCACGACCGCCATCATCGTCTCGGCGACCAAGAGTTCGATGGCCTCCAACCGGGAGATCGTCGAGGTGCTGCATTTCGTCGGCGCCACGGACAAATTCATCGCCCGCGAGTTTGAAAAGCACTTCCTGCGCCTGGGGATCCGGGCAGGTCTGCTCGGTGCCATCTCAGCAATGGTGGTCTTTTTCGCCATACCGTGGGTGGTCAGCCTGCTCGGCGGCGGCGCAGTCACCATGGCGGAGGTTCACCGCCTGATCGGTGCGGGTACGCTCGATGCCGCTGGCTACGTGCTATTGATGATCGTTGTCGTCATCATCGCCGCCCTGTGTATGATCACCTCTCGGCTGGGCGTTTATCGCATCTTGAACGTGCGGGACTGACAAGGAGCACTGCGGTCCAGGATCCATACGCAAGCCCCCTATATTCTTGAGACGCTTGACGAATATCAGAACACAATCAGTTGTTTTGCAGCATCAATTCAGCACCAACATGGGTAAAACTTGAGCGTAACTCTTGTCAAACCCAGGTACAAATCAGCTACATTTCCCAGCGTTCGGATAAAGTCGGGATATATCGTCTCCCGGTGCACGCCAAACCGCGCCGTCAATTGCAATATTAACCGCCGACAAGACACCGTCGGCAGCTGTAAGGCGGCTCCGGCCAGCCCGACGTAACCGGCAACAAACGTAGCATTACGAACGTCATGGGATTATGAAAAAGATAGCCAAAACAATGATCACGCTGGGCGCCCTTGCCGCCGCGTTGATCGTGGTCGGCTTTTTCATTTTTGCCGGTGTCGCCACCCGCCGCACTCAGGTTGCCGAACCCTCCGCCGATGCCATTGTCGTTCTGACTGGTGCCGAGTTCCGGATTGCGGAGGGGGCACGCCTACTTCAGGACGGGCGCGGCAAGCGCCTCCTGATCTCAGGGGTCCATCCCCACGTTACGCGAAGTGACCTTTTGCGCATCACCCACCTACCGGCCGAGACACTCGATTGCTGCGTGGATGTCGATACCAAAGCGCTCGACACCCGTGGCAACGCCCGCGAAACACGCAAATGGATCGACAAGCAGGGC
>JAXGRZ010000230.1:0-3394 GCA_040765305.1 Hyphomicrobiaceae bacterium
CCTCGCTGAACCTACTCTTACGCATCGTCCGTCTCCCTCCTGGGGTTCACGGACTCTACTCAAATCTGGACGAGTTGGCGGGGCTCACGTCACAAGTCATCCGGCAAATCGCGAATTGAGACGTATGATGGCACCGGCCCCACAGCCGCACGTGCGCTATACTCTCGAACACCGTCACCCATCACAACTGCGTGTTCACTCTCAATTGCACCGATAGCCAGGGTCTGGCTCGATACCGGTGACAACCAGTCCACCTTGGCAGATTTCCCCGACACTGGTGAGCTACCATAGTCGGGACTGAACGGTTCGCTCGGATCAACAGGAATACGCGTGCGCTCGATGAGCGGCGGGCGCTGCATCGGCAAACCGTCGGCTTCCAGTTCGCTTGCCGGCACTGCGAGCGCCGAACGGAATTGAGATTGGGGAGGCGTTGCAACACGCGCATCTGCGGTTGGCGCATGACTGCCCCGTCCACCACATCCGGCAAGCAACAAAGCAAGGGTGAGAACGATCGATAGCGAGGGATCAAACACAAATCGGCCACCGGCCAGCCGACGACTGGAACGCAAACGAAACATAGGCACGCCTTTCAACTCACACCACGCAAACACTGCAACACGTCTTCGCTTGAACCATGCACAAGGTTAATTCCGCGCTAACGGAGCGTTCGTTGCGACACGCTTGCTCACGATTTGGCAAACTGGCGCGTTCACACGTATGAGCTGCGGCAACCCAAGGTTGGTCAGCAGGTAATCCCGTCAAGCCAGATCTGGCAGCAGCGTTCGTCATCGGCTGCTAAGGCATTGTGTTTTATGTGGTTTGCGCATGTTGCGCTCTGCGCCACATGCGAATCTGCGCTATCGTGATCGCCTTGACGTTGTCGCGCCCAGCTGGTGGCAACCGGCGATGGCTAAAAGCTTTGCAACGCAGCAATGGAGACGATCAGCGCCACACACCATTGAAAATAAATAATGACGAGAAGGAGCGCGCATGGCTCAAGCGGATTTTCAGTCCATGCTGGAGGGATACAGCTTAACGACGGCTGAAATCCTTTATCGCCTGCCCGATCATCCAGCACTCCTGCAAAGCTACATCTGGCAGGACTACGATCTGCATCCGCGCTTCCCGCGCCTGAAGAGCTTTCTCGACTTCTGGGAAGCTCACCTCGATGGTCCCCTCTATCGGGTCAGGGTCAATCATCGCCGCCTTATCGCACCGGCGGATATGAAAATCCTAGACGCACAGTTCGCCCTCAACTGAGGCAACACCACGAGCCTGACCGCGCCATGCCCGGCGGTTCGCCACGCCCTGGTGATTCGCCACGCAACGAGGCTGCCGCCGAGCGTAACGGCGCTACGACCCAGTAAGGTCTGAGCCGCTCGATGCTACAGGATCTTTAGACGCTGGATGCTGGCCGTCTTGTGCAAGGGGAAAGAAAAGTCCCTCGCTCCACAGGCCCATTTGCCCGGCTGTGTCCTCGACCAGCAATTCGGCCAGATCGTAGGTTAACGCCCGTGTCACGAGCGCCTCGATACCGCCGCGAACCCGCACATATGGCTTGATCACACCCGTCCTGGAGGGTGCAAACCGCAACGGACATTGACGCCCAATCCGCACAACATCATCAAGATTAGTCCGCATAATCAGCGTCTGCGCGCGACCCTGCCCCAAGACCTCCATCGCGACGGCCAGAAAGGGGGCATCCTCCACCGCCACATCGACCTTCTCGATCGGGGTTACAAGATAATGCCGGCCGTCCTCTTCGCGCCGCAGAACTGACGCAAAAAGCTTGACCAGGGCCAGCCGCCGGATCGGGCTGCCCCGATAACTCCAGGTCCCGTCGCTCGCAATGGCAAGCCCAATGTCGCCACAGTAAGGTGGGTTCCATGGCTCCGCCGATGGCCCGGTTCGCCCCACCTCGCCCGCAACAGCCACTTCCAGGCGGGCAAGGTCGGCCGTTTTGATGCCCTGCGCGCCGCGCGCTTCGCCGCTATCGAGCCTGACGCCGTCCATCCCGCACGCCGGCTGCACGATTTTGTTTGTTTCGTGAGGTTTCATACTGACTTGAGGGCCTTTTACTGGCAACCAATACAACCACGTCTTTACGCGATCAGCTCACCATAATGTGTTACGGAACATTCACTTGACCGTGACGGTCCCACCTATGATCGTCCCGCCAAACCACTATCACCGTGACAGCGCGCTGAGCATTTCACCTCATCTAAACTGGGTTATAATCAGCTGATGACGACATTGACACAAACCGACGACAACATCGTGGGACGCATCGAAGCGGCAGCCGCCCAGATGCAGCAGGCTCATAAAGCCGCCAGCGCGGTCATTTTCGGCCAGGACGAGGTCATTACCCGCGCACTGACCACCATTTTATCGGGCGGCCACGCATTGCTGATCGGCGTACCGGGCCTTGCCAAGACGCTACTCGTGGAAACATTGGGAACCGTACTCGGCCTGGACGCCAAGCGCATCCAATTCACACCCGACCTGATGCCGTCCGACATCATCGGCGCCGAGGTTTTGGAGGATGCGCCAGGGCAGCGCCGCTCATTCCGCTTCATCAAGGGCCCGATCTTCACCCAGCTCCTGATGGCCGATGAAATCAACCGCGCCAGCCCGAAGACGCAGTCGGCACTGCTCCAGGCGATGCAGGAGCACCATGTCACGGTTGCTGGCCAACGCCACGACGTGCCCAAGCCGTTCCACGTTCTGGCCACGCAAAACCCGCTGGAGCAGGAAGGCACCTATCCGCTGCCCGAAGCCCAACTCGACCGCTTCTTGTTGCAGATCGACGTCGCCTACCCTGACATGGTCGCTGAGCGCCGCATGCTCTATGCCACGACGGGCAGCGAAGAGCGCACGGTCGAGAACGTTTTGAGCGGCGCAGACCTGATGGCCATGCAGCGGCTCGTGCGTCAAATACCGGTTCCCGACAAGGTTGTTGAGGCTATCCTGACGCTGGTGCGTTCCGCACGCCCCGGAGCCGGCGCCCCTGAAACCAGTGCCCAAGAGCTGACCGACCGCTACATCGCATGGGGGCCTGGTCCGCGCGCCAGCCAGGCACTGATGCTGGCCGTGCGTGCTCGCGCACTTCTCGATGGGCGCCTCGCCCCCTCCGTCGACGACGTGATCGCTCTCGCCGATCCCGTCCTGAAGCATCGCATGGCGCTGTCCTTCGCCGCCCGCGCCGAGGGACAAGACCTCTCGAGCATCATCGCGCGGCTTTGTGAAGCGCTGGAGTAGCCTGACGAATGGCGGCAGCCAAACCAAGCGGCAAAGGCAGTGGGATCATCGCCGGCGGCCCGACACACCATGTCGGCGCAAGCCATGTCGGAGCCAGCGTGTTCGCTCACGAGATGGAAGCGCACCGGCTTGCCGA
>JAXGRZ010000231.1:0-3388 GCA_040765305.1 Hyphomicrobiaceae bacterium
GGCAATCTGCCAGAAGTGGAATACGCCGGCATCGTTGAGCCGCTGCTCCAGCTTGCCGTCGACACCTGAAATGCGCTTCAGATCGTCAGGCTCGCCACGCGGCCCCTCGATACCCTTGAAGGCCGCTGCCGGAAGCGCCTCGCCGATCGGCTTTTCCGATGCCCCAATGTCGATGCCGGCCGCCTGCTGGCTGCGCTCCAGACCATCGATCGCGGCACGCGAGATGAGATCACAATAAAGGGTGATCGCGCGACCAGCGTCGTCATTGCCGGGAATTGGGAAATCGATGCCGTCGGGATCGCAGTTGGTGTCGACGATGGCAACAATCGGAATGCCAAGCTTCTTGGCTTCCTGGATGGCGATGTGCTCCTTGTTCGTGTCGATCACGAATAGCAGATCGGGCGTGCCGCCCATGTCCTTGATGCCGCCGAGCGCCAGGTTGAGCTTGTCGCGCTCGCGCGTCAGGTTCAAGATTTCCTTTTTCGTGCGGCCTTGCGGGTCGACGAGGATCTCCTCGTACTGGCGCAAACGACGGATCGACTGCGAGATCGTCTTCCAGTTGGTCAGCGTGCCGCCGGGCCAGCGATGGTTGATGAAGTACTGCGCCGAACGCTTGGCCGAATCGGCAATTGATTCGGAAGCGGCGCGCTTGGTGGCCACGAACAGAACGCGGCCGCCACCGGCCACGGTGTCGGAAATCTTGACCAGCGCCTGATGCAGCATCGGCACCGTCTGGGTGAGATCGATGATATGGACATTGTTGCGGGCGCCGAAGATGAACGAGGCCATCTTGGGGTTCCAGCGGTGGGCCTGGTGACCGAAGTGCACGCCAGCTTCCAGCAGCTGACGCATGTTGAACGTGGGCAGCGCCATCGTAGGGTTTCCTTTTCCGGTTGAACCTCCGCAACCCTGAGAAGACACAAGGCATTGATCCAAAACAGAAAGTTCTGAAAATGCCAGATGCCCACCGGAGCGTCCAACCGGGGCTTTCAATCCGGCCAGCGCATGGGGTCACGTGTGGGATGGGCGCCTTATGGCCGAACTTTTGGGGAAAAGCAAGGGTCGAGGGATGCGTGGGCGTGAGGCGCGCATGCGGTGAACTGCGCAGTAAATCGTCGACCCCAAGCCCACAAACCGCGCTTTATGGCAGGCAGCTGGTAAACCGCGCCCTGGCTTCAGCCGTGAGAATGGCGATGGCCGTCGGCGCCGCGCTTGCCCAAGCCTGAAGATCGGCAACATCAGCCTCATCGAGCGCAACGCAACCCGCCGTTCCCTTGCCCGGCTGGCGCCAGACGTGAACGAAGATGCACGAGCCTGCCTTGTTGGCACTATCGGCGGGGTAATTCACCACCAGCCCTTTGCGATAGAGCTGTTCTGAGCGCATCTGATCGAACTTGACGCCCTCGCCAACCTCGCCCCGGGGAACGATGCGCCCATAGTTGACCGCGCCCGGCTCCTCCACGCAGATGTGCTGATCGGTTTGCAGCTTCAGGTGCCCGGGATAGTCAGCCTCTTCGAACCCGAACGTCGGCCCCATCGCGTAGATGCCCATCGGCGAGCGCTTGTCGCCTTCTTGCTTCAGCGGCTCGCCAGGCATGGCGAAGTGGCGGAACCCCGCCCCCCAGGCAACACCCTTCAAACCGACCACAGCCGAGCGCATACCGCCAACCGGCCGCCACGCCTGACCATGAGCGGATCGCACAAACGTCTCCGCGATGGCGTTTGCCTGATCCGCTCCCATAGGCGTCACGAGGATGAGCTGTGCGGCGTTGGCGAGCACATCAGGACATTGGTCCGCGCGAACGCCCTGGTGTGAAGCTGCTGCCATCATGGCCAATACCCCAACGAGTAGCTTGCGCATCTGTGCCTCCGTGCCGCCCCCCATAAAAGACGAGTTGATGTCACCAGGCAATCTCAGTCTGCACCGTTTCGACTTGCGCGAGCGCAGACCAAGGTCCGGACTGGTGAACGACCATTGGGTGAACGACCGCCGGCGAAAGCTGGTTGCTTGCCTCTACGGCGCAAAGCCGGATCAATCCACGGTTCTTTTTTTCAAGCGGGATAGAGATCCGCCAGGAGCGCGATACTTCAAGGAAGAGCCGCGTCACCTATACCGTCACGCTGGTAAAGGTCGCGGCGGAATTGTACCACGCCATCCTCGGTGGCCCACGCCGTGACGTAGACGAAGTAGAGCGGCACCGGCTTTTTGACACGCACATCCTTGCGCTCACCTGACTTTTTCAGGGTCGCAACGTCCTCCATCCCCATACCCTGATCCTGAAGGATCCAGGCCGCCAGCTTCTCAATGTTCGAGACGCGGATGCAGCCGGAGCTGGCGGCGCGAAAATTGCGACCGAACAAACTCTCCGACGGCGTGTCGTGCATGTAGACGGAATGCGCGTTATTGAAATTGATCTTGAGGAAGCCCAGAGGGTTATCCTTGCCAGGCTGTTGCGAATAGCTCAGCGCGCGCGGCATCGATGAGTTCCACTTGATCTTCTCGGGATCGAGCTTGCTGCCGTTGCCGTCGTAGGCATCGATGCCATATTTGACCAGCACGTTCTTTCCATCCGCCTGCATCTGGCGGCCCTTCGGACTGAGGTCCTTCTCGATCACCGTTGGAGGCAGGCGCCAGACCGGGTTGAAGTTCAACTCGTGGATCGAGGACACAAGGATTGGCGTTGGACGTTCTGGCTTGCCAACCACGCCGGTGAAGCGCGCGATAACATGGTCCCCTTCGACCGCCTCGATCTGGGCGGCAGGGATGTTGACGACCACGTATTTCTTCTTGGCCAGGGAGCTTGCGTGTTCACGCAGGCGCGCAAGACCATTCTTCAACTGCTTCAGACGTGCACTTGCTGGAACATTCAGTGCCGCGATCGTGCGTTTGTCGACAATTCCAGTCGGAGCCAAGCCATTGGTTGCCTGGAAGCGCTCCACCGCTTTTTCCAACTCGTAGCCGAAACTGTCGGGCGAGTAACTTTCCTCGCGCAGGTCGCCAGACTGGCGCAGACGGGTTGCCAAGTCAGCCACATGCTGGCCGCTCATGCCCGATTGGAGTTCATGGTTTTCAAGCGGCTTCCAGCCGCCCTCGGCAACGATCTTCTCGTAATCCTTGATCGCCTGCCTGGTGGCCTCGATATTGGCCGGCGACAACGTTGGATAACCGCGTGGCGGGTTGGCCTCCCATTCACGGATGAAATTACGATCGTATGTATTGGCGGTGGAGGCGTTGGGCGAAATGGCATCGCTCATTGCTCCAAACCACAACCAGGAGTTGCCGTCGTTGGCTGTGGCTTGGTTTGCAACGAGCGTTGTTCCGCCCGATGCGACGAGCATTATCACCGCGATTGCCACTCCGCGTGCGGGCGCAGAAAGTTTGGCCACC
>JAXGRZ010000232.1:0-3384 GCA_040765305.1 Hyphomicrobiaceae bacterium
CGTCGGCCAAGCCGGTGGCATCGCCGTCGATACGAACCTTCAGCCCGGCCTCTTCAATGGCCGCCTCGTGCAATTCCACCACCGCGCGCGCAACGCCAGCCAGACTGGCGACATGCTCGCGGCGGGCTTCAGCTCCCCGGTCGGCTTGCGATAAGAAGAGCATGTCCTGCACGATCATCGACATGCGCTGGAGATCTTCGAGATGCGAGCCCAACACATCCCGCAGCGTATCGGCATCGCGTGCCTTGCGCAAAGCGACCTCGGTGCCCCCCATCAGCGTCGCCAACGGCGTGAACAGTTCATGCGCAACGTCGGCATTGAAGGCTTCCAGTTGCTCGTAGGCTTTGCGCAGGCGCTTCAGCAATTCGTTGACGTGGGCCACCAGCGGAGCCAGTTCGTCGGGTTGAGCGGAGCCATCCAGAAGACGGTGCAGAGTATCGGCCTCCAGTGCCTGGATCTGAGCCGAGAGTTCGCGCACAGGACGCAGCCCGATCTGCACTAGCGTAAATCCGCCAGCAGCAATCACCACTGCGCCCGCGAGGGCGGCGGCGATCAGCGTGCGGGCCAGACGTTCCAGCACACGATCGTCCTCGCTGACATCAAGACTCAGCACCGCCTGAATGGGGGTGGTGCCCGTCGTGGCCTCGAATCGCGTGCTTATGGTGCGGTGATGCACTGGAATGCCGGCGCTGGCATAGATGACGCTGCCGTCGGCACGGGTCAGGATCACTTTCATTCCCTGTCGGCCGACCATGCCATCGTCGAGCTTGTGTGCAAGCGTACCGCCTCCCAACTCTGCTGCCTCGGCAATGAGGTGGTTTACTTGGGCCTGTTGTTGCCGCAGCGCGTCCCTCTGCCGCTCCTTGAAGCTCAGTGCGGTGACGGTGTAAATGCCCAGGCAGGTCAAGGCCAGACCGACCAGTGTGAGAAGTGCGAGCCAGCGTGCGAGACGCCGTCCCAGCGATCCGGCACGCCTGGGTCTCACGGCTGACGATCTTCGAGTACGTAGCCCATGCCACGGACGGTATGCAGCAGCGGGCGCTCGAAGGGCAGATCGAGCTTGCTCCGAAGACGACGCACAGCGACGTCGATCACGTTGGTGCCGTGATCGAAGTTCACGTCCCATACTTGTTCCGCGATTTCGGTACGTGACAGAACCTCGCCCTTGCGGCGCAAGAGCAGCGTCAGCAGTTGGAATTCCTTTGCGGACAGATCGATGCGCTGGCCGGCCCGAGTGGCGCGCCGCCTCGCCAAGTCCACTTGCAAGTCTCCCAGGCACAGCACCAGCGCATCAGGCGCGGGCACAGTACCAGCGGCGCGGCGCAGCAGCACCTCGATGCGTGCCACCAGTTCGGAAAAGGCGAACGGCTTAACGAGGTAGTCGTCCGCTCCCGCCTTCAGTCCGCGTACGCGATCCTCGATGCGATGGCGGGCTGTCAACATGATCACCGGCGTCTGCTTGCTCTGCCGCAGCGCGGCCAGCAAGCCGAAGCCATCAATGCCCGGCAGCATGGTGTCGAGAGCGATCAGGTCGTAGTGGCCGTGGGAGGCCATGTGGAGGCCATCGATGCCGTTGGCAGCCACATCGATCACATAGCCTTCTTCAGAGAGTCCCTTGCGAAGATAGTCCGCGAGCTTGGCTTCGTCTTCAACGATCAGCAGCTTCATGCGCAGCGTTCCCGCTGCGGCCTCTCGCAACCTGTCCAAATTGTCATCTGCACGTTTTACTCCCGTTCTGTGCCGGTTCTTACATTGTCCTCATGCCTTCGGGCATATCGATTATCTGCACTTAGCAATGGAAAGGACCATGGAATGAAACTGACCCATCTTGCTGCCTTGAAGGCGATCATCCTGGCTACGGCACTCCCCCTGACGGCCCAGGCCAGTTCGATGTGGCACCCGGCCCCCACCGAGGAGGGCTTCACGTACCACCCGGATCACTTCCAAAGTACCAAGACACGCGCCCAGGTGATGGCCGAAGTCGAGGCCGCCCGCAAGGACGGTACGCTGGCGATACTGCAACGTGGAGCACCGTTGCCCATCAAGAGTTCCGGAGCGCCGAAGACGCGCCAGCAGGTTGTCGATGAGATGCGCAGCGAATCACCAGAAGCTCGACGTGCGCGGCTCGAAATGTACTCCGGCGGTTGACCTGCTGCTGCCCGTACCCTGCGCTGTGGCGCCCCCTCGTGTCGCCTCAGTCGTCAAAGCGGCCACAACTCGCCGAATATCGAAGCGGCTCTGATTTGATGCAGGATGAACCTGAGAGGAGGCACGCTACGCGCACGGGGCTCTGAGAAAACCCAAGCAGCGAGGAGTGGCAAAGTAAAGCCTGTAGCTGCTACACTGTTACCCCTATGCGCAAATGGCTGGCCATCGTCTTGCTGGTGTTCTTGCCGCTTCAATTCAGTTGGGCGGCAGTGGCCAGTTATTGCAAGCATGAAACCGGAGCTGCGGCCAAGCACTTCGGCCACCATGCGCATCAGCACAAGGCGGCCGACGGCAAGGATGCCAGCCCTGATCCGGCCAAGACCCTGGGTGGCGATCCTGATTGCGCGTCCTGTCATGCCGGGTGCTTCTCGGTCTTGTCAGGGGATGTCAAGCTGGCGTCGCCGGTCAGCCCGTCCCTGGATACGGGGTATCCCCCGGAGCACCTTGCTGCGCCTCCACCTGAACGTTTAGAGCGCCCTCAGTGGCGTGTCCTCGCCTGATCGGCGGGGAGCGCGTTCCTTTCCCTTCGTCCTCACCCCTGCCGTCGCGCATGGCGCGCTACGGTATCCAGCCGGCTTCGCGCGGCTGATGTGATGACGTTGCTGGCGATCATCTGGATTGCCCCCCGCCGATTCCCTTGTGTATTTCAAATCACTGGAGAATCGGATGCTGAAGGATATTCACAATTACAACGCGAGGGCGGTTGCGGCAGGCTTGCTCCTTGCGCTCATGACGGGGACGGCTTTCGCTCAGTTATTGCCGACGGCACCAGCTCTTGGGCAGAGCGCCAACGGCGTAGAGCAGATTGAAGCAGCAACGCCCCTGACCCTGCAAAAGGCCGTCGCGCTGGCTTTGGAGGCGAATCTTGACCTGACTGTCGCCCAACGGGAGATCGAGGCCGTGGAGGGCCAGGTAATTCAGGGACGAGTACGTCCTAATCCCGAGCTGGCGTACTCGCTCGAAGACCAACGCACACCAACCCGCACGCAAAGCGTCCAGATCAATCTGCCCATAGAACTGGGGGGCAAGCGCGCTGCCCGCATTGCCGCGGCAGAGCGAGGGCGTGACGTCGCAGTTGAAGAGTTGAACACGCGGCGCGTCGAAATTCGCGCCGCTGTGGTTGCCGCCTTCTTTGAGGCGCTGGCCGCCCAGGATCGCACGGCCTTAGCCCAGGAC
>JAXGRZ010000233.1:0-3368 GCA_040765305.1 Hyphomicrobiaceae bacterium
CCGAAGGGTCGCCAGACGAGGCGAAATATGCGGCGTGGTCTTCGCTTGAATATGCTCTGCATGTCCAGCGCTGCGTCCACTTGCCTCTTTCGCCTCGTCTGACGATCTTGCGGACCCATTGCTATTGAGGCCGGACCCTAGACAGGTGTCTCACAAGGAGGCGGGTGGCAGCAACCACAACGGTTGCGACGAAGCGACTTTGGTCAGGCCTTGGCGCCTTTGCTGCCGGCGCCGAGGGCCGGTGCGGCATCCGTATCGAGCGGCCAGCGCGGCCGCACGGGCGCAGTAAGGTTGTCGACGTGACCGCGCGCGTAACGCTCCGCGCCGGCCCAGGCGATCATCGCGGCGTTGTCGCCGCATAACGCCAAGGGTGGTGCATGGAACGTGTAGCCTTGGCTCTCGGCCAACTGGGTCAAGGCTGCGCGAAGCGCCTGGTTTGCCGCGACGCCACCAGCCACCACGAGGTGGCGCCCTTCGTGAACGTCTCGTCCCGCTGGTAGCAGCCGCATGGCTTGGCGCGTGCGGTCAACGACGGTGTCGGCGACGGCGGATTGGAAACTTGCGCACAAATCGCACACGTCCTGTTCGGTGAGCGGGGCAATGGCCAATGCGGCGTGGCGCACCGCTGTCTTGAGGCCGGCGAATGAAAAATGCGGCTCGGCGCGCCCCAGCATCGGACGGGGCAGGGCGAACCGCCCGGGATCGCCGCTGCGCGCTGCCGCCTCCACGGCGGGGCCACCAGGCATCGGCAGGCCGAGCAGCTTGGCGGTCTTGTCAAAGGCTTCACCCAGGGCATCGTCAATGGTCGAGCCGAGGCGGCGGTAGGCGCCCACATCATCGACCGCCAGCAGTTGCGTGTGGCCGCCCGAGACGAGTAGCAGCAGGTATGGCGGCGCAACGCTATCGGTGAGGCCAACGGTCAGCGCATGGGCTTCGAGATGGTTAACGGCGACAAGCGGCTTGTTGTGAGCCAGCGCCAGCGTCTTGGCGGTGATCAGGCCGACCATCAGCCCGCCGATCAGCCCGGGGCCAGCCGTGGCGGCGATAACATCGATATCGGCGAAGCTGACGCCCGCCTCGCCCAATGCCTCGCCGATCATCTGGTCGAGGCATTCGACGTGCGCGCGCGCGGCGATCTCAGGAACGACGCCACCGAAGGCGCGGTGCTGTTCCCACTGCGAGCGCACCGTGCTGGAACGAATTTCTCCTCGGCCGTTGGCATCGCGCAAGACGATCGCCGCGGCGGTTTCATCGCAACTCGTTTCAATGCCAAGCACCACGAGGCCAGAAGTGGCAGTGTGGCGTGCCCCCTCGTTGCCATGAATCGCACGTGTTGCAGGGTTATTGGGAGCCGACATCGTGCGCAACTACCTGTCAATTTCGCGATCTGCCTTGGTATGGCAGGCCCGCATTGCCTTTGCCGGCGGGAGGCGGCATTAATGGCGCCGTCCGTGGCCGCCATCACCTTGAAGCCATGCGGCCGTCATTCGTCATCAAAGAGCCAGGCCCAGTTTCGGTCAGATCAAACAAAATCCGTCGTGGTCTGCTCTAAGTTGTTGTTCAAGAGACTGATTTTCCTGACCGATTGAGGCGTAAAGCGCTTCAGGTGAAGGCGATCAGGCTCTAGCACCTGGAGCCTTACGCTTGCAAGCAGCCCCTTCCATTCGCATCGGTACGCGCGGTTCACCTTTGGCCCTGGCACAAGCGCATGAAGTGCGTGCCAGGCTGATCAGTGCCCATAGCCTGGACGAAAGCGACTTTGAGATCGTCATCATCAAGACGAGCGGCGACAGGATTCTCGACCGGCCGCTGGCCGAGGTTGGCGGCAAGGGTCTGTTTACCAAAGAGATCGAGGAGGCACTTTTCGGGCGCCAGATCGATCTTGCGGTTCATTCGATGAAGGACATGCAGACCGAGTTGCCTGAGGGATTGGCGATCGGGGCCGTGCTTGAACGCGAAGATGTGCGCGATGCCTTCATCAGTCTCAAATATTCCTCCCTGGCGGACATGCCGGCCGGTGCGGTGGTCGGCACCTCGTCGCTGCGGCGCCAGGCACAAGTCAAGCGCCTGCGTCCCGATCTTGAGGTGGTTGGGTTTCGCGGCAACGTGCAAACGCGGCTGCACAAGCTTGAGGAGGGCGTTGCCGGCGCAACGTTCCTTGCGGTTGCCGGCTTGAACAGGCTTGGCCTTGCCGATCGCATTACGCAAGCGGTGGCGACCGATGAGATGCTGCCGGCGGTGGCGCAGGCGGCCATCGGTATCGAGATCCGGGCGGCAGATGAAAAAACGACGGCGCTGCTTGCTCCGCTTCACCACGCAGCCACTGGTGTTTGCATTGCGGCAGAACGCGCCTACCTGAAACGGCTGGAAGGATCGTGTCGCACGCCAATCGGCGGCCTTGCCCGTATCGGTGCAGATCAGCGCCTTTCCTTCAAGGGTGAGATCCTGACGCCTGATGGCGGTGTCGCACATACAATCGAGCGGACTGGCGCCATTGGCGATGCTGAAGCGATTGGCGATGCAGCCGCGCAAGAGCTGCTTGGGCAAGCCGGTTCGGGATTTTTCTCCTAGCTTTTTGGGTTGGTCGCATTTTCATCGACAAACCGGCGACCACATGGTCGGAAAATGCTCCAGGGTCCGGACCCAAAGGTAAGCCGATGCATCTCCTCATCACCAGGCCACAGCCAGACGCCTCGGCAATGCGCGAGCTGCTTGCTGGCGAGGCCATCACATCGGATGTGGCTCCGCTTCTGGAGATTACCGTCGATATCCCAGACGCCGACCTGCTGCGGCAAGCTTCAGCGCTTGTCGTGACAAGTCGGAATGGGTTGCGCGCCTTGGAGGCTTCGCCGCTGTTGCCTGAAATGCTTGCTCGTCCGCTGCTTGTTGTCGGGCGCGGCAGCGGTGCAGCAGCGCGCGCCATCGGATTTCGCGATGTCACCGTGGGGCCGGCCACGGCGAAGGATCTGGTGCCGCTGATATGTGCGGCATGGGGAGAGAAAATCGGTCGTGTATCTGGTGTGGCAGCACCAGGCCCCGTGCTGCATCTTAGCGGAGATAAAATCTCGTTCGATCTCGAACCGCCTTTGGGCGAAGCGGGCATTCCATTCGCGCGTGAGACCGTTTACCGGTCGCAGCCCGTCGCGCGGCTGCCCGCACAGGTGGCACAAAGATTGCGGCGCGGCGGCTACGATGGGGTCATTCTTATGTCACCGTTAACGGCTGACACCTACGTTGAGTTGGTTCTTGCCAACGGGCTGGCCGATGGAGCGCGCGCTTCGGAATATCTGTGTTTATCACGCGGAATTGCCGGTCGTTTGGCCCCGCTCGGTGACAAACACGTGAAAGTTACTGCCAAGCCAAATATC
>JAXGRZ010000234.1:0-3318 GCA_040765305.1 Hyphomicrobiaceae bacterium
CGCGAGCCAAGGCGCGCAGCGCGCATGGCTGGATCATGGATGTCTACGTGTTGCGTCGCTCACCACGTGAAGCCTGATACGTTTGCCATCGCTGCCAGAGGCACGAGCAGCATGGCGAGCAGGACCAGGGCGCGGACATAGACGGTAAGCGCGCGTACAAGTGTTCGTGCGTCGGGATCGTGCGCGTCCTCGTTCAGCCATGGCTCATTGGAGATGTGATCGTGATAGATGCGCGGGCCTGACAGTCGCACGCCCAGAGCGCCGGCCATCGCGGCTTCGGGATAGCCCGCATTGGGCGAACGGTGCTTGGTGCTATCGCGCCACATCACGGCGAGTGCCTGGAGTGGTTGGCCTGATGCAATGGCGATGAGGAAGCCTGTCAAACGGGCTGGGATAAGGTTGAGGAGGTCGTCAAAGCGTGCAGAGGCCCAGCCGAAATCGGCGTGCTTGTGCGTCTTGTGCCCGATCATCGAATCGAGCGTGTTGACGGCCTTGTAGACGGCAATGCCCGGCAGGCCGAAAAGCACGCCCCACAACAAGGGCGCCACGACACCATCGGATGCGTTTTCTGCCAGGCTTTCGATCGTGGCGCGCGCAACGCCTGCATCGTTGAGGCGCGTCACGTCACGCCCGACGATCATCGCGACCGCGTTGCGTGCGCTGTTTATATCATTGCGCCTTAGAGGCGCGAGAACCGTGGCGACATGATCGTAGAGTGCGCGTGCGGCGATGAGCGGCCATGCGAGAAGCCCGATGCAGAGCCAAGCGAAGGGCAGGTCCACCAAGGTGTGCTGGACAAGTGCAGCCGGGATCGCGGCGACGGCCATGATGATCACAAGTGTCACGACACCGAGCGCCCGCCTTGCAAGCGGCGCCAGGGTTGGTGAATTCAGGTGGGTATCAAGCATGCCGATCATGCGCCCAAGCCAGGTGACCGGGTGACCGATTGCGGCAAACAGCCACCGCGGCCATCCCATCAGGGCATCGGCGAGCAATGCTGCAAGCATGGCTGAGGCAAACACGCGGGCTTACTCCACGGCTGAGGTGATGCGGTTAATGTAGGCGATAGCGAACGTGCCGTCAGCCATTGCGCGGATCTTGGTTCTGGAAAGTGGTGCGACCTCAAATTTGAGCGCGACCCCTGGATCAACTCCGAGAGCCACCGCGAGTGCTGCCCGGATGCTGCCGGCGTGTGCGATAACGGCGATGCGTCGAGCCTTGCCGCTGGCCAGCGCCTGGATGACAGAGCGAACGCGCACGCACACCTCAGCAAAGCTCTCTCCGCCGGGCGGGCAATAGCGCGCCAGCGCATCGGCGCTGAGCGTCCCGATATCTGGCACTTGGGCGGACAACAGCCCCTCCCATTCACCGAAATCCTGCTCCCAAAGGCCCGCTTCGCAGTGCGGCTCCATATGCTTAATCAGTCGCTGCGCCGTCTCCACGCAGCGGCGCGCGGGGCTTGTGACGAGGTGATCGATGGGGGCAATTTTTGAGGCGAGTTTGCGTATTTTATCTTCGTCGATATCTGCAATTGCCACATCGCGGCGACCGGTAACGCGCCCTTGCGTCAAGGCTGGCGCGTGGCGCAAAAGGATGATCTCCCTGGAAGGTTGCGGGGCGGCCGCTTCGGTGGTCACTTTTCAAGCCATTTCCGAGCGTGTAAAGCTCTGTGTCAGCAGAGAGAAACAATGTCGATCCTACTCATTTCAGGTGGCGCCCGATCGGGCAAGAGCCGAAACGCCGAGAGCCACACATTGTTGCTCTCGCAAGCGCTTGGCGCCGCCCCGATCTATATAGCAACAGCCGAGGCTCTGGATGATGAGATGCGTCAGCGTATCCTCGTACATCAAGCGAGACGCACGGATGTGTGGCGCAACATCGAGGTGCCCCTGGCGTTGGTTGACGCGCTCGATCACAGTGATGGCAAGGGACCGCGTCTCGTCGACTGTCTGACCTTGTGGTTGTCCAACCTCTTGCATGCAGAATGTGACTGGCACCGGGAAGCGAGGACCCTGTGTGAGGCATTAAAGCGGCAACATGCTCCCGTTACCTTGGTGACCAACGAGGTTGGCCTCGGTATCGTGCCCGACAATCCGCTCGCACGTCGCTTCCGGGATGCTGCCGGCCAGCTCAACCAGATGATTGCTGAAGTGGCGGACGAGGTTGTGTTCATGGTGGCCGGCCTGCCCATGAAAGTGAAATAACGTGACGACTGATTTCCTGCCGGCCACTTCGTTTGCAGAACTGACAGTGCGGATTGGCGACCTGCCCCAGTTTGACGAAGAAGCAGCGCAGCGCGCGCGCGCGCGTCAGGATTGTCTGACCAAGCCGCCCGGGTCACTGGGGCGCCTTGAAGACCTCGCCATATTCATGGCTGGCTGGCAGGCGCGCGCCATGCCGAGCGTGGCGAATGCCCAGGCTCTCGTCTTTGCTGGCAACCACGGCATTTGTGCGCAAGGTGTCAACGTCTATCCGCAATCGGTGACGGCGCAGATGGTGGCCAATTTCGAGGCAGGTGGTGCGGCGATCAACCAGTTGAGCAAAGTCGCCGGCGCTAAGCTTTCGGTGATTGCGCTCGATCTGGAGCGTCCGACGCACGATGCCACGCTACGTGATGCCATGAGTGAGCACGAGACGCTGGATGCCATGGCGCGCGGCTATGGGGCAGTCGATCCGGCAGCCGACGTCGTTGTTCTCGGTGAGATGGGTATCGGCAACTCGACGATTGCCGCAGCACTGGCATTGGTCCTGTTTGGCGGAGAGGCGCAAGATTGGGTGGGGCCGGGAACCGGTGCAAATGCGCTTGGTGTATCGCTCAAGGCAGATGTCATAGGTCGTGTGCGAGATCGGATTGGCAACCTTCCTGCTCGTGGCCCGCTCCACATTCTGGCGGCCATCGGCGGGCGCGAGCAGGCGGCTCTTTGCGGCGCCATCCTTGCCGCGCGCGCGCGGCGAATCCCAGTCATACTCGACGGCTTCATCTGCACGGCATCGGCCGGGGTGCTTCATCGGCTGGCGCCGGGCCTACTCGATAACTGCATCGCCGGGCATGTCGGTGCGGAACCTGGACATCGGCCGTTGCTGGAGAAGCTCACGAAGAGACCGCTGCTTGATCTTGGCATGCGTCTTGGGGAAGGATCTGGAGCCGCTGTTGCTCTTCTTCTGGTCAAGTCTGCGATTGCCGCCCACACGGGCATGGCGACCTTCGACCAGGCCGGGGTTTCGGACAAATGAGCGATGCGACACCACGCGGCGATCTGCTGCGTATGCTCAAGGCGCGGCGTGACGAGGTGCGCTATGCGCTTCTCTTTTTGACGC
>JAXGRZ010000235.1:0-3309 GCA_040765305.1 Hyphomicrobiaceae bacterium
GCCTCTCGTCATGCTGGCAAACCGGTTGCGCGCCTTGAAGGGCCAGGACCTGGAGGAAGGTGTCTCGACACGCTTGCTCGTCTACTGCGCCTCCCTGATCGCGGCGGGCATGCGTCACGACGAGGCGATCCGCGCCGCCCTGATCGAACCGCTCTCCGATGATAGCGACATCAAGGATGGCCTGATGGAGGTCGTCGCAGCCGTCATCGGTTGACCCCAAGCCGCGGGGCTTGCACCATGCAGGTCCCGTTTCGCGCCCGCTCCGACAAAAGGACCGTGCCCCATGAGCCTGCTGCACCTGCTCGAACCCGAGGAGACGATCGGCAATCTCTGGCACAGCCTCGTCGGAGATCGTTCCGATGTTTCACATCATCCGCAGGCAGCCGTAACCTTCGAGGAGATCGAGCAAGCACTACGTATCTATTTCCATGCTCTGGGAGGGGAAACAGGCGTCGAGATCGTGCCGGCCATCGACCGGGTCTCAGCTCACCGCCTAACCTTGCGCCAAAGGCTTGGCCGGCGCAGCGAGCGCTTTCCCATCGCCGCCTACGACGGCCTGCGCTTGCAACTGCCCGCAACGTTCGACCTGCTGCCTGAACGAGCGCTCAACCGTCAGCTCTACTTCTGGACAGCGGCATGGATCGCGGTTGCGTCCGAGACGAGGGTCCCTCGGGCTGCATCTGCAAACCCCATAGCTGGCGAACTGCAGCGCATCGCCTTTGCATGCACCACCTCCAACGCGGTGCGCCATCGCTTCCCGGGCCTGACGAAGACACATGATGCACTTTCAGCGGCCTGCCTCGCCCAACGCCCGCAACGTCAACTCCCACCCGCTGAAGAAGCGATTGAAGCCCTCATTCGTCAATGCCTTGCAGAGCCGGGAGGCGCTCCGGCCAGCGACACACAGCTCGAGTCGATCGCCTCAATGCCCGCCAAGGGCTACCAGCCTTTTCTGCCTGTGCCCCTATGGCCTGACTATGCGCTGGCATCGCTCACGCAACCAATCGAACGCAAAGATGAAGACACTGACGGCACACGCCGCCATGCCGGCGGAGATGGACGTATGCGCAAGGCCAAGCGTCACAAGGACGACCAGGTCAAACGCAAGGATCCTCTGATCATTCATCGCTTCGAGAAGATCCTCACCTGGACCGAATTCATGAACCTCCACCGCGACGTGGAGGACGACGAGGAGGAGAATGCGCGCAAGGCCGCCGACGATCACGACGAGATCAGCGTCACCCAACACGAAAAGCGTGCCGCAACGCTCCTGAAGATCGATCTTGACCTCGCCCCCGCCGACGTCGACGCCGAACGCATCTCGAGTGAGCACACCTATCCTGAATGGGATTTCCGCCGCGGCCGTCTGCAGCCCGATCATGTTCGCGTGCTCGAACGCATCGCGGAAGAAACGGGCGCTGATCCGCAATGGCGGCCCGGCCCGAAGACTGCCCAGCGCATCCGCTCCGTGAGACGTCAGTTCGAGGCCCTGCGCCCACGCCGCGAAGTCATCGCACGCCAGATGGATGGCCATGAACTTGATATGGATGCGCTGATCCGCGCCCGCGTTGACATGCGGGCCTGCGGCGAGGGCTCCGATCGCGTCTACCGGCAAACGCGCCCCTTATCGCGCGATCTCTCGGTCGCCGTACTCATCGATACCTCCCGTTCCACCGAAGGCTATGTACAGAACCGGCCGATCATTGACATCGAGAAGGAAGCTCTGACGGCGCTTGCCGAGGGCATCGCGGCGTGTGGTGATGAGGCCGCGATTTTCGCGTTCTCCTCGCTGCGTCGCGACCGCGTATTCGTGTCGCGGGTGAAGGACTTTTCAGAGCCCGTCAGCGAGGCCGTGCGCAACCGGATCGGGGCGCTGCGCCCCGGCTTCTACACCCGCCTTGGTGCCGCCATTCGCCACGTCTCCAAGCAACTGGCTGAACGCTCGATGCGCCGCCGCCTGCTGCTTGTGCTAACCGATGGCAAACCCAACGACCTTGACCACTACGACGGCCGCTACGGCATCGAGGACTCCCGATGCGCGATTGCCGAAGCACGTCGGACCGGCAATGCGGTGTTTGGCATCACCATCGACCAGAAGGCGCAAAGCTATTTCCCTCGCATTTTTGGCGCCAGCGCTTTTTCAATCGTCTCCCACCCGGCCCGCCTGACCGCTACGCTGCCCGTGCTCTATCGCCATTTGATCGGCTGAGCGTGGCGATGCAGGACACCGAGAACAAGGCGCCAGAGAACCACGAGAGCGGCGACACTCTGGCCGGCAGTTGGGGCGTTCTTTCCGCGCTTCCCGGCCATCCCATGATGTGGATCTTGATCGTCTCGGAAATCCTCGTCTTCGGCGGCGCCCTCATCGCCTTTTCCGGCGTGCGCCTGGGCGATCCTGATACCTTTCGCCAATCACAAGATCATCTCGACCGGTTGGCTGGCGCGCTCAACACGATGGTGCTCTTGACCAGCGGACTTTGCGCGGCATTGGCGGTCAATGCGATTGCCGCCGAAAAAGTTTCCAACGCGCGCCGCTGGCTGGCGGCGGCCAGCACGCTTGGCGTCGTGTTCCTCGGTGTCAAGGCCATGGAGTATGCCACCAAACTGGCCGACGGACTGACGCCGACCACCAATGCCTTCTTCACGCTCTACTACCTGACCACCGGATTTCATGCACTACACGTCATCGCCGGGATCATCATTCTCGCCATCGTCAGCTGGAAAGCATCGGTGCACACGATCGAGATCGGCACGACGTTCTGGCACATGGTCGATCTGGTCTGGGTATTGTTGTTTCCCATCGTCTATCTGATGCGCTGAGCCAGCATGAAAGAAAAAGCCACGCGATCGTACTTTCCCTCGCGCATCGCCCTCACCATCGCCTGGGTGGTGCTGATCGCGTTGACCATTGGGACGATCTTCACCGGCCGGGTGACGCATCAAAGCACGCTTGGCGTGCCGCTGTTTGCCGCCCTGCTGCTTGTCACTTGGGCGAAGGCCGGGATCATTTTGCGGATGTATCTCAACCTCAGAACGGTTCCCGCCGCTGCCGATGCGCTCACCATCCTGGTCGGCCTGATCTTGGCGGTCATCGCGACGCTCTATGTCCTGCCGTCTTGAGCGCGCGCGATGCAGCTCCTCAAGGCAACAATCAACCCGCGCTAAGCGTCCGCCCCCACCCGCACAACGCGGCCGCACCAGGCGAGAATGGCATCCGTATCGGCTGGAAGTTTTTCCGCATAAGACCCGGTGAAGTCGTCCCATGCCGGCTGCTGGCCCGACGCCACCGCCACCAGCACCGGAAGACCC
>JAXGRZ010000236.1:0-3293 GCA_040765305.1 Hyphomicrobiaceae bacterium
GAGGGAAAAGCGGTTGCGGTGCAGGCCCATGTTCACAATAGCGAACCGGCCCTGCCGGGAGGAGACTGATGCTTCTTGGCTGTATTGGCGATGATTTCACCGGCTCGAGCGATCTGGCCAATACGCTGACGCGACAGGGCATGCACACGGTGCAGTATACGGGCGTACCTGCCCGGCCCGCCCCCCCACACGTCGAAGCGGGCATCGTGGCGCTGAAGACGCGCTCCATTGCCAGCACGGATGCGGTTGCCCAATCCCTTGCCGCGCTCGATTGGCTGCGCGCACAAGGCTGCCAGCAATTCTTCTTCAAGTACTGTTCGACATTCGATTCCACGCCTGAGGGCAACATCGGCCCCGTCGCTGACGCACTGGCTGATGCTCTGGGCACCGACTGCGTCATCGTCTGTCCGGCCTTTCCAGCGACAGGACGCACGCTCTATCAGGGACATCTGTTCGTCAACGACGTGCTGCTCAACGAGTCGGGCATGCAGAACCATCCGTTGACCCCAATGAGCGACGCCGACATCCGGCGCTGGCTGGCGGTGCAATCCAGATATAACGTCGGGCATATCGGGGTGGGTCACGTGCTTGCCGGCGTCGACGTGATCAAGGCGGCGCTCGAGGGCGAACGCAAAAAGGGCAACCGCCACGTTGTCGTTGATGCCATTCGCAACGAGGATCTCATCACTATCGGGCGCGCTGCAGCCGGGTTAGCGCTCATCACGGGCGGCTCGGGGATCGCGCTTGGCCTACCTGACAACTTCAGGACGAAGGGATTGATTTCGGGAACACCTCCGCAGTGGGTTGGAGACAGCGGTAAATGCATCGCGCTGTCGGGCTCATGTTCGCTCGCCACCCGAAACCAGATCGAGACACACAGGCGCACCAACCCGGTGCTCGAAATCACCGCACCCCAGGTTGCAGAGGGCACCATGACACCCGACCAAGCTGCCGCCTGGCTCCTCGCGCAACCGGGCCTTCCCCTGGCCTACAGTTCTGCTGATCCGGAGGGTGTCGCGCAGGTTCAGGAAAAATTCGGTCGTGAGGCCTCCGCGCAGTTGTTGGAAAACTTCTTTGCGCATGTCGCGCGACTTGCCGTTGCCGGTGGTGTTCGCCGGCTGCTTGTGGCCGGTGGCGAGACCTCGGGCGCCGTTGTCGAGGGCCTTGGTCTTGACCAACTCGAAATCGGACCGGAAATTGCTCCAGGCGTTCCCGCCCTTCGCGCCGGACCACAGCTCGTGGTTGCCTTGAAGTCAGGCAACTTCGGTGCACCCGACTACTTCGCCACGGCCGCCGATGTGCTCGCCCGGAATGCCACATGATGCGCGAGAGCCGCCTGCGAGAGCTGATCTGCCAGCTGGCCAAGTCGATGTTCGAGCGTGGCCTCACCAGTGGTAGTACGGGAGCCATTTCGGCCAGAACGAGCGATGGCGGCTCTACCCTCGTGAGAAAGGCGGGCTAGAGCATTTCCCAACGAAGTGGTCGCCGGTTCGCCCTAAGAAAATGCGACCAAACCAAAGAGCTAGAGCGCCGATCCGATGCAATCGGATCGAAAAGCGCTCTAGAGGCCACGGCGCGGCTGGCCCTTCTTGTGCGCGGCTGCGGCGCCAACACGCTGACGGGCGAGCAGATCAAAATGGTGACAACGAAATTCGATGTGGATTGGGACGCATGACGAAATTCTCAGCCAATCTGGGCTTCCTGTGGGCGGACCGTTCGCTCCCCGCGGCGATCCATGCCGCCCGCGCCGCCGGTTTTGATGCCGTCGAATGTCACTGGCCTTTCGCCACGCCGGCAGCGGATGTCCTGGAGGCCTTGCGCGAATGTGAAATGGAGATGCTGGGTCTCAACACGCGGCGCGGCGATGTTGCGGCTGGCGACAACGGCCTTGCCGCACTGCCGTCGCGTGAAAGGGAAGCACGCGCTGCCATTGACGAAGCGCTCGACTATGCCGCCGCCATTGGAGCGGGCAACGTCCATGTCATGGCGGGATTTGCGTCAGGCGAAGAGGCGCACCAAACATTCCTTGCCAATCTGCGCTACGCCAGCGCACAAGCCGCTGGCCGTAACATCACGATCCTCATCGAACCTCTCAATGACGTCGATGCACCCGGTTATTTTCTTTCAACGACGGATCAAGCCGCCAACATCATCGCGGCGGTCGGGGCAAAAAATCTGAAGCTGATGTTCGACTGCTATCATGTGCAGGTGATGGAGGGGAACCTGACGCGAAGACTGACGCGCCTCATGCCGATCATCGGCCACATCCAGTTTGCTTCCGTTCCTGAGCGCGGCCCACCCGATCGTGGCGAGATCGCCTACGACCACATCTTCCGGACCATCGCGGAACTTGGCTATCACGCGCCGTTGGGCGCCGAATACAAATCGACAAAGCCGACGGACGACACCCTTCAATGGCTGGCGCGTTTCAAGCAGGCAAGCCAGTAACACGCCGCGATGGGCGCCGGCGTTCTGCAAAAGACGACAGCACAGGCTTTCCTCCCCCGCCCCGCGAGATGCCGGCAGGCCGCGGTCGTTCAGTTGCCGCCCCTCACCCCGGCCCTCTCCCCGTGAAGGACGGGGAGAGGGGGAAAGCGCACCAGCACAGCAATTCCATCTCCCCACGCGCGGGAAGAGGCCCGACCAGATCGAGATCGCGCGCTCCTGGGGGATTCCCTCTCCCCACGCGTGGGGTGTGGGTTTGGGTGAGGGGCGGCTGCACATGTGACATTTGCTGCGCCTGAGACGGACATGGCGCGAGAACTTGCGCGTTACCAATACGGATCTCGACAACATCGAGGGTGTTCTGGAAGGCGTGCTGGCAAAACTTGAAGGTGCCACTGAATAACCGGCATCGCCAGAAGCCGCCCCTCAGCCCGACCCTCTCCCCGTGAAGGACGGGGAGAGGGGGAAAGTGCACCAGCACAGCAATTCCCTCTCCTCACGCGCGGAAAGAGGCCCGACCAGATCGAGATCGCGCGCTCCTGGGGGATTCCCTCTCCCCACGCGTGGGGAGAGGGTTAGGGTGAGGGGCGGCGGCACATGTGACGTTTGCTGCGCCAAGACGGACAGCATGCGAGGTCGTGCGCGTTACCTATACGGAATGTCTCGACAACCTCGACGGTGTTCTGGAGGGTGTGCTGGCAAAACTTGAAGGTGTCACTGATTAACCTGTATCGCCAGAAGCCGCCCCTCACCCCGACCCTCACCCCGACCCTCTCCCCGTGAAGGACGGGGAGAGGGGGAAAGTGCACCAGCACAGAAATTCCATCTCCCCACGCGCGGAAAGAGGC
>JAXGRZ010000237.1:0-3255 GCA_040765305.1 Hyphomicrobiaceae bacterium
CACCGGCCTGCGCCCTGGAGCGGCGGGGGCGCGGCGCCCTGGCGCTTAGGCCGCCGCCGCCCCTCACCATCACCCACCCCCCCCCCCGGGGGGAGAGGGCCGGGGTGAGGGGCGGCTTCTGGCGATGCCGGCTACTCAGTGGCACCTTCAAGTGTTGCCAGCACGCCGTCCAGAACACCCTCGATGTTGTCGAGAACATCCGTATTGGTACCGCGCAAGATCTCGCACCCTGTCCGTCTTAGATCGTTTCCGCTTGAGGCGAGAACGATCTTATCTGTTATCGCTCACGAGCCACCGGCCTTCGGCCTGGGCGCTACCACCTAGGCCTGAACCGCTCTGATGCGTGGTCGATTTCTTGGACGGACTTTCCGGGCCGCTGCAACTCTTGGTCGACAGACTCTGGAACGAGCATGCAAAAGGCCCGGAAGCGCAGCGCTCCCGGGCCCTTGTTTGATACGATCCTCGCCTGACGCTTAGACCGAATAGTACATGTCGTACTCAATCGGGTGCGGCGTCATCTCGTAGCGCATATTCTCCTCCATGCGCAGCTCGATGTAGGCATCGATCATGTCATCGCTGAAGACGCCGCCCATTTTCAGGAAGCTGCGGTCTTCATCGAGGCACTTCAAAGCTTCGCGAAGCGAAGCCGCAACCGTTGGGATCTGGGCAAGTTCGGTTGGCGGCAGATCGTATAGGTTCTTGTCCATCGCCGGACCTGGGTCGATCTTGTTGGTGATGCCGTCGAGACCAGCCATCAACATTGCGGCGAAAGCCAGATAGGGGTTCGCGCCCGGATCGGGGAAGCGGACCTCGATACGCTTGGCCTTGGGTGAGGTGACGTGCGGAATGCGGCACGATGCGGAGCGGTTGCGTGCCGAATAGGCGAGCAGCACCGGCGCCTCATACCCGGGCACCAGACGCTTGTAGGAATTCGTCAGCGGATTGGTGAAGGCGTTGATGGCCTTGGCGTGCTTGAGGATGCCGCCGATGTAGTAGAGGCACATTTCCGAAAGGTCGGCGTACTTGTTGCCGGCGAACATCGGCGTGTCACCCTTCCAGATTGACTGGTGGACATGCATTCCCGAGCCGTTGTCGCCGAAGATCGGCTTAGGCATGAACGTCGCGGTCTTGCCGTAGGCCTGAGCGACATTATGCACGACGTACTTGTAGATCTGCATGCCGTCGGCCATCTCGATCATCGGGCCGAACTTGACGCCGAGCTCGTGCTGCGCCGAGGCCACCTCGTGGTGGTGCTTTTCGACGTTGACGCCCATCTCAGTCAGCACCGACAGCATCTCGGAACGGATATCCTGGCAGCTGTCGATCGGGGGAACCGGGAAGTAGCCGCCCTTGACGCGTGGACGGTGGCCAAGGTTGCCCATCTCGTAAGCGGTGTCGGAATTGGTGGGCAGCTCCGTGCAGTCGACCTTGAAGCCGACATTGTACATGTCAGCGGAAAAGCGCACATCATCGAAGATGAAGAATTCCGCTTCCGGCCCGAAGAAGACCCTGTCACCGATCCCAAGCGAGGCCATGTAGGCTTCTGCTTTTTTCGCGATCGAGCGGGGGTCGCGCTCATACATCTCGCCGGTGGACGGCTCGAGCACGTCGCAAAAGAGTGCCATCGTCGTTTGCGCAAAGAATGGATCGATGTGCGCTGAAGCCGGATCGGGCATCAGTAGCATGTCCGAAGCTTCGATGGTTTTCCAGCCCGCAATGGACGAGCCGTCGAACGCGTAGCCATCGGTGAAAATTGATTCATCAACGCACGAAACGTCAGCCGTGACGTGCTGCATCTTGCCTTTGGTGTCCGTGAACCGGAGATCAACGAACTTGACGTCCTTCTCCTTGAGCATGGTCACGACGTCGCTTGCGGTCTTCATGAGAGCTCCCCTGTTGCGAGCGCTTGCGTTAAGTGGGTTTGAAGTTGCCGGCCCGTGTTTCGGGCTGGGTGTGTTTGCACTAGTGGGGATTGGTTGCCCCGATCGTCCTCAGATCGCCTCACCGCCCGTCTCGCCGGTGCGGATGCGGATTGCCTCCTCAATCGTCGAAATGAAGATCTTGCCGTCGCCGATACGGCCGGTCTTGGCAGCGTTCTGGATCGTTTCCACGGCCTTGTCGACCATCTCATCGCCCAGCACCACTTCGACCTTCACCTTCGGCAGGAAATCGACAACATATTCCGCACCGCGATACAGCTCCGTGTGTCCCTTCTGTCGGCCGAACCCCTTTGCCTCAATGACGGTTATTCCTTGCAGGCCGATTTCCTGAAGTGCTTCCTTCACCTCGTCGAGCTTGAAGGGCTTGATGATGGCCTCGATCTTTTTCATGGATCCCTTTGCCTCCCGGGTCTTCCCGATTGTCACGTTGCCGCGCCGGACGGCGCACTCAAGAGCATGCTCCATGCCAGATTGCAAACCGAAACATAATTTCTTTTATTTCAGTAGGTTGGCATTGAAGCACGAGCATGTGCCGCCTGATTGCGCAGCGTGATTGCCTGCTTTTCAGGCAACTTGCCGAGCATTCAGGCAGACATCCTGGGCACGGAGCATGATCAAGATCAAGCCCACCATTATGACCAGCATCCCAAGCGATTGGCGTGCCTGCGGGCGGGGATCCCTCATGCCACATACGAGGCGCCGGGCGTCCGCGCTATGCTGCATGCCCAACGGCGCTGCAAATAGCGCGATCGACCAAGCGAGGCGGGATGAATCCAGAACGCCACATGAGCGAGGTGTTGACCAGCGAAGAGATGGGCCGCGCGGACCGGCGTGCGGTGGAGCTGGGCGTTGCCTCGCTGACCTTGATGGAGAACGCCGGCCGGGCTGTCGCCGATGCGGTGTGGGCGCATCTTCAGGCGGGTGATGAAGTTGCTGTGCTTTGCGGTCCGGGAAACAACGGCGGCGATGGCTTTGTTGCTGCGCGCCTCCTCGCCGAGCGTGGGTGTGATGTGAGGGTGGCGCTGCTTGGTGATGCCGCTGCCCTGAAAGGTGATGGTGCGCATATGGCGGGTCGCTGGACCGGCAGCCTCGTGCCACTCAATCGCGATGTCCTGCATGGTGCAAAGGTTGTCATCGACGCCATCTTCGGGGCTGGTCTTGCCCGCGATGTCGGGGGTGTTGCAGCCGAAGTAGTCCGTGCCATCAACGCGCGCGATAAGGGGATGAAGGTTGTTGCCGTCGATGTCCCGAGCGGGCTTGACGGAGATACGGGGCAACAGCGCGCCGTTGCGGTGAACGCCGATGAAACCGTCAC
>JAXGRZ010000238.1:0-3235 GCA_040765305.1 Hyphomicrobiaceae bacterium
CCGGCGCCACGGCGATGCGGATTTGGGTGGGGTCAGCCTTGAGTGCAGCGACCAGGTCGGCGCCACTCTTGATGGCTGAATCGGCGCGTACGGCCACCAAAGAGGTCTCTTCTACCATCATGGCCACGGGGGTGAAGTCGCGCGGATCGGCCTTGATCAGACCCGTGACGGCGCCCGCGATGGCGCCGGTGTGGAACGTGCCCAGATCATGCGCGTTGCCGGCGTTGCTTTTTAGCTGCTGCAAGGCCAGCGCGCCGCCAGCGCCTACCTTGTTTTCGACCACGATCACCTGGTTGTGGGTCAGCTTGAGCTGCTCCAGCGTGTTCTTGATGCCGCGGGCATACAGATCAACCGTGCCTCCGGGCGCGACGCCGACGATGTAGGTGATGCGTTCGGTGGGAGCCCACGGGGTCTGCGCCATTGCCGTGTCGGCACTCCAGAACGCCAGAGCCGTGACGGCCAGAGCGGAAAGTCTCATGGGGTCTCCTTTCGAGGGTGGGGTGCGTGGCGCAGGCGTCGGCGAACAAGATCGACGCAGCGCCCCTGGTTTTGAATATCAGATTGAATCAGGTAAAAATGATATTGTCAACAATCATAATGTCGATTAAAATTGGACAAATTGAATGAATCAAGGAGTTCACATGGCGCAAACCCTGCAATCCGAAGTCACGGGCACGGTCTGGAAACTGGAGGTCATCGAAGGCCAAGAGGTGACGGCCGAGCAAACTCTGCTCGTCATGGAAAGCATGAAGATGGAAATCCCCATGACCGCTCCCAGAGCCGGGCGGGTGTTGCGGCTGTTGGTGGGCGAAGGCGAAGTTGTGGCCGAAGGCCAGGGTGTGGTGGTGCTGGGGTGATTGCCGGGCAACTGATCTCCTGGGCGGCGCATCAGCATGGCGAGCGCCCATCTCTTGTGTTTCAAGACCGCAGCTACAGCCACATTGAGATGGAGCAGCGCAGCAACCGCTTGGCCCACGCATTGCTTGCCCTGGGACTCAAGCCAGGCGAGCGCGTGGCGGTACTGCTGGAGAACTCGGTCGAAAGTTTGGACAGCCTGTTTGGTGTCGAGAAGGCTGCGTTGACCTATGTGGCGCTGAACGCTCGCCACACGCTGGCGGAACACAGGGACATCTTGGCCGATGCCCAGGCCAGCGCGGTGATCGTGGGGCCGCAGTTTGCCGAATTGACGGCCGCTTTTGCAGCTGAGGCTGAATCGGGACTGGGAGAGCTGCGGCGCGTTCTGGGCTTCGGCGTTTCAGGCAATGGCGTGCTTGATCTGGCGCAGGCCTGTGCGCAGGCGTCCCCGATGCCGCCCTGTCTGGAAGTTCGGCCCGAACACTATGTGCGCATTGCCTATACCAGTGGCACCACCGGCCGGCCCAAGGGGGTGGCCTACTCGCACCAGCGCGTGCATGAACGCCTGGTCAATCATTTTCTGGCTATGGAGTACGGCCTGTCGGTGGACGACGCCATGCTGCATGTGGGCCCGCTCACGCATGCGGCAGGGGTGTATCTGTTCCCGTGCTTTTTGCGCGGTGCGCGCAACGTGATCCTTGAGCGCTTCGATCCGCTGTCGTTGTTGGCTGCCATAGAGCGCGAGCGCGTTACACACCTGATGCTGGTGCCCACCATGATGAGCCGCTTGGTGGAAGCCGTGGAAGGTGGCGCGCGCGCCGACTGCTCCTCGCTCAAGCGCATCCACTATGGGACGGCGCCCACGCCGGTCGCACTGATTCGGCGCGCGCAAGCCGTGTTTGGGCCGATCCTGCGTCAGCAATACGGCATGACGGAGGCGGTGCAACCCTTGACGGTGCTTTATCCGCACGAGCATGTTGGCGATAGCGTCGATGGTGACGATGATTCAATTGGCTCCTGCGGGCGGCCCACGGTCAACGTGCGCATCGTGTTGCGCGATGTCCAGGGCCAGGAGGTTGCGCATGGCGAGGTGGGTGAAGTAACCATCGCCCACGAGGGGGTGGGCAAGGTCGAGTTCTGGCGTCGACCGGACTTGCTGGCGGCCAGTGTTCGCGACGGGTGGTATTACAGCGGTGACCTGGGACGGTTCGATCGGAACGGATATCTGCACATCGTCGGACGCAACAAGGACATGATCATCAGCGGGGGTTTCAACGTATACGCCCGCGAGGTGGAGGACGCATTGCTGACGCACCCGTCCGTGTCGGAGGCTGCGGTGATCGGTTTGCCCGATCCGCAATGGGGCGAGGTGGTGGCGGCGGTGGTGGTGCCGCTCGAAGGTATGGTTGTTGATGCGTCGCAACTGCAAGCGCATTGCGCCGAGCGCATCGCGGGTTACAAGAAGCCGCGACGGCTGATCTTTTCCAAGGCCTTGCCGCGCAACCTGGCTGGCAAGGTGGTCAAGGTGAAGCTGGCGGCCTTGTTTGCCGACGGTGCGGACTGAACTTCACGCACTCTTGCTCAGCAGCCGCGCCGCCTCCTCGGCCGACTCTTCACTGCGTTGACGCGCCAGTTGCATCATGGCCTCGGTATCCCAGTGCTCCATGGCCTTGGTCGCCTGCTTCCATAGTTGCAGCGAGCGTCGTCGTCGCTCCAATGACGCCAATCCGAGTTTGCTGTAGCGCAGGCTTTGCAGCGAAAGTGCTGCGATCATGCGGCTGAGGCGCTCGTTGCCGGAAAAACGTGTGCAAATCAGAATCAGCCGGTAGGTGACTTCGGCATACGCATCGCCGCCTGACGGGTCATCGACCAGAGTTTGCAGGCGCTGCAGCCCGGCGCGCATCACGGCCAACAACTCAGGCGGACGTTCCTGCGTGACTTTGCGCACGGCGATGTCAAACAGCCCCGAACGAATTTCGAACACCTCGCGCAACTCGGTGGGCGAGAGTTGTGTGACGATGGCACCGCGCCGCGGCAACACTTGAACCAGACCCTCCCGCTCCAGAATTCGGATTGCTTCGCGCACCGGACCACGGCTGAGTTTAAATTCATCGGCCAACTCTTGCTCACCGATGCGCGAACCCGGCGCCAGCGTTCCAGCCACGATGCGGTTGCCCACTTTGGCCGCCACCTGCTCGGGAACCGACAGCGTGGGGCCCGCTGAGTCGGCGAACAGCCGCAACTCGATCGCGTTCTCCCAGCGCGCAAAGATGGCTTGGTCCGATGCGATGACTTTGGACACAGTACGTTGATGTGAAGATTGTTGACAAATAGTGTTCAGTATAGTGCTGATGCTGTACGACGGGATAGGGGCGCCTGA
>JAXGRZ010000239.1:0-3227 GCA_040765305.1 Hyphomicrobiaceae bacterium
CGAACTGGGTCTGCCGGCACATTTCATCGCCCGCCATCCATTCCCCGGTCCCGGTCTTGCGATCCGCATTCCGGGCGCCATCACCCAGGAGAAACTCGATATCCTGCGGCAGGCCGATGCCATCTATCTGGAGGAGATACGCGGCGCCGGCCTCTACGATCAGATCTGGCAGGCGTTCGCAGTGCTGCTTCCGGTGCGCACGGTTGGCGTGATGGGGGACGCGCGCACCTATGATCACGTGTGCGCTCTGCGCGCGGTAACGTCGACCGATGGCATGACCGCCGACAGCTTCGCTTTCTCCCACGATTTCCTGACGCGGACGGCAACGCGCATCATCAACGAGGTGAAGGGCATCAACCGCGTCGTCTACGATGTAACGAGCAAACCACCCGGCACCATCGAGTGGGAGTGATTCTAGCTTCTTGTTTTAAGCATGTTTTTTACGCTGAACCGCCGCGCACTTCAGCTAAACATGCTCTCGTTTCCTGTTTGGTCGCAAGGTCCAGCATCGGTTCTCAACGGTATGATCGGCCGCGCCGGCGGAGCTCGATCTACCGCCACGGTCATAGGTAGAGAGCGTGCACCAGCAACCCGACCAAGGTTCGAACAACAAAAATTATGTGCGCCATTTGACCAGCATGCTGGGTGGCGCCGGGCGGTTGCTCGGGCGGATCGTCAAGCCGGTTGTGGTAGGTGCGCTCAATCTTATCCTGGCTCTCGTCCTGTTATTCGAGGAGTGGGGCTGGAAGCCTCTCGCAGCGGCGCTGGCATGGTTCGCGCGGTTCGGCTTCATTGCCAGGCTCGAGGCGATGATTGCCGGGCTGCCGCCCTATCTGTCGCTGATCGTGTTCGTGCTGCCGGGCGCCATCCTGCTGCCGGTGAAGATAGGTGCGCTTGCGCTGCTGGCCGGCGGGCACGTGATCAAGGCCGGCTTGCTGCTTGCCGCAGCCAAGGTCGCCGGCACGGCACTGGTTGCGCGCATCTTCATGCTGACCCAGCCGCAGCTCATGCGGATCGCCTGGTTCGCGCGCGCCTATGATTGGTTCATGCCCTGGAAGGAGGCCCTGTTTGCGCGCGTGCGTGCATCCTTCGCCTGGCGTTATGGGCGCATGGTGAAGTCGCGCGCAAAGCAGGTGCTGCGTCGCATGAATGCGCGCTGGGGCCCGCGCGTGAGGGCAATTTATGACGCGCTCAAAGTTCGCGGCATTATTGCCTGGCGGCGCTACTTCGGGAAAAGCGTGTAGAGATAGACACCATATCCCGTCAGAAGCATGAGTCCTTCCTGCCTGCTCAGCCGGTATCCCGAACGCGCGAAGACGAGCATCGCCACCGAGGCGGCAAGCATGACGAGATTGTCATAGCGCACGATTTCGTCGGGAATGACCGTTGGGGACAACAGCCCCGTGGCGCCGCCAATGCCGAACGTATTGTAGATATTGGAGCCCATGATGTTGCCGAGCGCGACATCTGAATGTTTGCGATAGGCGGCAACGGCCGAGGTTGCAAGCTCGGGCATCGACGTCCCGATAGATATGATGGTAAGGCCGATGACGGCCTCAGACACCTGATATGTGCGTGCGATGGCAACCGCCGAATCGACCAGCAACCGGCCGCCGATAATGACGAGCAGCATGCCGCCTATCGCGGTCATAAGGGCCGTCACCACATCGATGCGAACCGGCGGCCAGCGCCGCCGGCGCTCCTGCTCGGCTGAGTCAGGCCGGAACCCGTCGATCGCTTCACCGCGCTTGAAGGCGGCGGTGTGGCCATTGTCGTGCACGCCCGCGCGCTCCTGCCTGTAGGCGTACCACAGATAGGCGACCAACAAGACCAAGAGGGCGGCGCCGACGGGGCGGTCAAGCGGCACCGTAAGGCCGATTGCGTTGAATAGGAGGGCGCTGGCCAGAACGATCATGCCATCGCGCCGGAATGCCGCCGTGCCCACAGCCATTGGCCGGATTGCGGCGGCCACGCCCAGGATCAGCATGATGTTGGCAATGTTCGAGCCGACGATGTTGCCAACGGCAATGCCGGGTGAGCCGCGCAGTGCGGCCTGCACACTCGTCACCAGTTCGGGCGCGGACGTGCCGAAGCCGACAAGTGTCAAGCCGATCAGCAACGGCGACATCCCTGCATATTCGGCGACCCGGACCGCACCGCGAACGAGGAGTTCGCCGCCCATGAGCAGGATGAGAAAGCCTGCCGCGAGCACCAGCATGTCGATCATAAGCGCACTGCCCCGTTTTTGCGCATTGCTTCGCCAATGGGCTGCGTGCGCCTGCCACGACGTCCTGGACCTTGGTCAGAGCTTGACCAGACCCTGGCGTCAGTTTTCTAAACGGTGCAATGAATAGCGCGATGGTGCGAAATCTGCCAGTCGCAGAAACGGTTCGAGGCATTATCGCAATCGTACGGCAATCGTACGATTGTTAGTGGGGGTCCGGTCCCTCCCAGCGAGCCGGAACGACGGCGGGCATAATGGCGGAAGGCGCGATGCCGATTTTTGATGGCCCTGCGGCTTTTGCCTTATGTGGCGCCGTTCGACCAGGTTGTGTGGCATTGGCTGTGGTTACGATGGGGCGGCTGGCAAAAGCATCGGCGAGCTGCATCTTGGCTGAACGCCCCAGATCGATGAGTGCAGACAGCGCAATGATGCTCAGCAGCAGCGCCAGGAGCTTCTTGGGCATGATCCAGGATCCTGTGACTGGCAACGGGACAACGGCCCGCAGCGTAGGTTGGCCCGAGGCGTGGGTTGGATGTGGACGTGCGGCAATCAGGCGCTCGATTCGCATGCAGCTTGGTGACTCGCGAAGCTCCGATCGTGCCGATTCGAAGCCCATTCGTCGAGAGTCGTTTGCGCCACGCCCCCGCAACAATTGTTGCCAGCGCTCAACACCAAGCCGATCACCTTCTCGGCTCAAAGTTCAATTGATGGGGAGTTTCAATCCGTCTCACGCGCGGTTTGAAAATTGACTTGCGCGGTAGCCTTGCAGGTAGAGCAAGGCGCTCAGATCGCCATGGGTGATGACCGCACCACCTGGGTTGGCCAGGGCGGCCTCGCGAACCTTAGGCTTGGCCCGGAAGGCGACGCCGAGCGAGGCTTCGCCAAGCATGGCCAGATCATTGGCACCGTCGCCGACGGCCAGCGTATGCGTCGCGTCGATCCCCCGCGCTGCCGCAATCCGCCGCAACGCGGCAAGCTTGGCCTGGCGCCCGAGGATTGGCTC
>JAXGRZ010000024.1:0-19900 GCA_040765305.1 Hyphomicrobiaceae bacterium
CCGTGGTGAGCAGCGTCATGCCAGGATGCATATGGGCCTCGACAAGCGCCCGCCCCTTTGCATCAGTGGAAATGCGCTGGATGACATGATCATCGCCCCACAGTGAATTGCCCCGCGCGCTTGCGTCGTAGGAGATCTCCTGCCAAGCAAGACCGCGCACGCTTGTATCAGCGCCCTTCAGCATGAAAACATTGGACCCAAGCGGCGCGGCAGGATCGCGGATTGTCACAGGTCGCTGCGCGACGACCGCGCCATTGACCAGCAAAATGCCCTGCATGTCGGCAGAACTGACGACGATCGATGCGGGCGCGGAAGCTGTCGTGACATGCGCCGCCCAGTCCGCCTGCCGCCCCTTCAGCTTCGACTGGACCTTGTCGAACTCGCGCACCGCATAGTCGGCAAGCACCAGACCGGGATGCACGACATTCCTGGGCTGCGAACTGGCATTGGCGATGATCACCGGCGTGCCGACATGAGTGACGCCGAACAACAGTTCGGAAAACTTCATCGGCAGCCGGATACACCCATGCGAAGCGGGATAGCCTGGCAGATGCCCCGCATGCAGGGCAACGCCCGACCAGGTCAGCCGGTTCATGTTCGGCATCGGTGCATTGTCATATGTGGAAGAGTGGTGATGCTTGTCCTTTTCCAGGATCGTGAAAACACCGGTCGGTGTTTCGTGTCCCTTCTTGCCCGTCGAGCATGTCGAAATGCCGATGCGCACGCCATTGCGATAGACATGCACCAACTGGTCTGGCAGCGAGATGATGATCGAAACCGGCCCCTCCACCGAGCGTTCCGGCTCCCATTTGAAATCACCCGGTTTGACCGCGGCAATGGTCTGCGTTTCAGGTTCGCTCAAAGCCGGACTGCCCGCGAGCGATACCAATCCTACCCCCAATCCACCGAGCACCAGTTCGCGCCGCGTTACGTTTGCCATCGACACCCTCTCATCCATAAGTCCTCGCCTGTAGACCCATTGGCTGGGGCGCAATAGGCAATCCGAAAAGAACCATCCATGATAATCGGTGTGGACCTCGCATTGCCCTCAAATTTGAAAAGCACCTCAACCACCAGACGTTGCATCTACGCGAGCGGCCACAATTTTCTGCGCTTCGCCAGTCACTTTCGCGAACATCTTTTCGATCATAGTTCGCTGGATAATCGCGAATTTTCGTGGCTTGCAGCACAATTTGGGTGCGATTCTGCCACACGTAGGTCACGATTCGAGATCGTTGCCATCGCAACTATGGCTCGCCGTCATTCAGTCTGGAAGATTAGGCCCCCAGAGCGCTTCCAAGTACGCTTCAAAGTACGCTTCCATGAAAAGGGGTCTCCCATGTATCGATTTCTCAGCTTGGCCGCTGCGTCGCTGGTCGCGGTTACGGCGTCGGTCAGTGCGGTGTCAGCAAAAGATTGCAAGTCCGACGTCGTCATCGCCGAGGGCGAGCCATACCTGTCGCGCTCACTTGGCGCCTATCAAAGCTCGCTGTTCGCGTGGCGCAAAGCCGCCGAGGCCAAGGCTGGGCCAGGCTTCCAGTCCTGGCGCGTTGCCGAAGATCGCAAGATTGATTGCGAGCAGATCAATGTCGATGGCAAGAAGCGGTGGGTCTGCACCCGCTCCGCGCGCCCGTGCAAGAACGCCCTAGCCGGCGCAATTGGTGGCGATAAGCCCAAGTTCGACCGCATCCTGCGCCGTGGTGACAAGGGCGACGACGTCAGGAAACTGCAGGAAATTCTGAACGAGCTGGGCTACGAGATCGAAGTCGACGGCGATTATGGTCGCGGCACCAAGGCAGCTATACGCGACTTCCAAAAGAAAAATAACCTGAGCGCGGATGGCAATTTCGGTCCGAACACCGCCGAGGTTCTGCTCTCCAAGATCTGATTGGTCCGATCTATGAGGACAAAGCGAGGGGAGGCCAGCGGCCTCCCCTTTACTACTTCTCATTCATTAAAAATGTCTCTTTATCAACATGTTGCCAAGTTTAATTGACCTCACCACTAATGCCATGGTGATATGTGGGCCAGCCGCCGATCTTGGTCAGCAACAAGACCGTGTGCCATCGTCGTTCAACAATTTTGTTCAACAACAGGAACTGGCTTCATTGCGTATCATGAGCTGCCTCAATCGATCCGCTGGGGGCGCATGTGTGGGGTTGGCGATCTTCCTCGCCATTCCGACTGCAACGGCGTTGCCCCTCTCACCGGACAATACATCACCCCTCACCGCAACGGGTGACCAGGTCATCATCGCGACTGCCGGCAAGCATCACCATCGCAAGGGCCGCCACCATCGTCACGCCCGCGACGTCGAGGTCGATGCACCCACCACATATGTGCGCAGACGCGGCCGCAATGTGGACGTCGAAGCGCCCTTCACCTCGGTCCAGCGTTCGCGCTCCAGAGTACGTGTGCGCGCGCCCTTCGTAGATCTGTGGGTGCCCCGCCGCTGATTGACGTGGCCACGCCGACAAAGCGCCGGCATTAATCTCAACTCACTGACAACCGCACCGACGCGCGATGCCTGTGGCGTGCGTGTCTCCGCACAACTGCCTTTAACGTTCAAGGTACGTTTGGCTTCGGACATCATAACAATGGATCCGAGCCCAAGACCATTTTGCAACGAAGTAAACGCCAGTTCGTCGCAGGACATGCGACAAACCAGGTGTGCCGCACAAACAACCCCGCACACCGAATTTCTTGCCCAACGCAATCCAATGACGCACACGCTCGACAAGCTCTTGCCGAAAATGCATGGTTCAAATGATAAGCGGCCGGAGAAATCCTAATTTTTACACGACGGTCGCCTCATCGATGGCATCATGCTCGGCGAATGCAGCCGAATATGCTCCCATATTGTGCTTCAATCGAGTATTGCGTTCAGGAGGAATTAGCGTGTTTGGCCGTTCAAGCTCGCCGCCCGATCCGACCCGCCCCGCCGATATGAAGTCTCCGGCACCATCGCCGGGTGGCTTTATCCAATCTAACGAACCAGCGGCCACGCCCAAGCCGCCGTCTGTTCCGATGATGCCGTCCTCGACCACGCTTCCCACATCGGTCATCGGCAAGGATCTCCATATTGGCGGCGAGAAAATCATCATCGTCTGCGAGAGCCGTCTACAAGTGGATGGAGAGATCGTTGGCGACATCGCAAGCCGCGAGGTCATTATTGGCCAGACAGCGAGCGTCACCGGCTCAGTTGCCGCCGAATCCATTGAGGTCCTGGGCAACGTCAACGGCGCCATCAGGGGCATGCGGGTAGCGCTGAAGCCGTCAGCAAAAGTGGATGGCGATATCGTCCATCAGATCCTGACGATCGACGAAGGCGCTCATTTCGACGGCCGCGTCCGCCGCGCCAAGGACGACAATGAGGTCAAACCCATACTGGCCCTGCCGACGTAGCTGCTGGGCTTGCTTTGCAACGCCGATCGGGCAAAACGCCAGGAGCCTCCAGGAACCCAATGACCCGCGATGGAAGCGCTCGCGCCTCTATCGCGGTATAATTGAAATCGTCCAACAAGGCACGAGCGCAGACCGCCTCGTCCGGGCATGGCTCAACGGGACCAGAAGACGTGGCTCTCAATGTAGCCGGCGCTCAATCGTGCCGATGGTGGCTTCCGAATCCCGCGTTTTACATAACCCCGGCCCAGGGACCGTACCGGGGTGAAAGCCGTCATGGCATGAATTGACGTGAAAATCAGCGCGCAAAACCAGGCACACCATCGCGGTAATCTGCGCAAATGTTGCTCACGCGCGTATCAAATCCCATGAAGCGACACACCTCGGCCTTCCTGTTGGGATTGTTACGGATCGTTGCCGCGCTAACCCGCACACCATATTCCCTGGCAACCTTCGCAAGATAGCCGTCCTGACAATATGGCGTAGCGAGCTTCCGCCCCTGCACAATCTGGTATTCACCTTTGCAGTTGATTGCGTAAGCCGGCGAAAGCGACACGAATACTCCCGCGGCGATAATCACAACCGGCAGCACCTGGCGGGTACGACGGCGTGAGAAATTTTGAGCTGCAGCCATCGGGCACTCCTTGATCTTGCTCGTTCTTGACGCTGATAAGGCAATCTGCCTTGTCTTTTGACGGTCGGCATCAGTTTGAACCGTACCTTCCCAAGCCATTTCGCCTGCGGCGGCTCCGACTTGGGAAACCGGCCGCCGAGCGCATCGGGGTAGGGTTGGCGACAAGTACGCCGCGCCACTCCCTGTAGATTGCGCTCCGCGCCAAGAACATCAAGTGGAGAGCCCAAATAATGTTGACGGCCTATGAGATCAAAAATGGCGAAATTTGCCGCCGCGAGAGTGTTGAGGGCGCGACCGGCATCAATGTCTGGATCGATATGATCCATCCAACGCCCGAGGAGGATGCTGCTGTCGAACGTCTGCTCGGCCTGTCCATCCCAACCCGGGCGGAGATGCGCGAAATCGAGGCATCAAACCGGCTCTACGTCGAACAGGGCGCATTTTTCATGACCGCCATTCTAGCCCATTCCATTGATGGCGGCACACCGCAGTTCGCGGCGGTCACATTCATTCTCTCGGGCAACGCGCTGGTTACCGTCCGCTATCTCGAATCGAAGGCCTTTCCGCTCTTCCTCGCCCGTGTCGAGAAGCGTGACGCCGTCTGCGATACCAGCATCTCGATCCTCACCGGCCTCTTGGAAAGCCTCATTCAACGCATGGCCGACCTCATCGAGCACATCCAGGACGAGGTCAACCGCATCGCCGGCTCCGCCTTCGATATCAAGGGCGGCCAGCAAACCCGCACACGCCGTCTTGACGTCATGCTGAAGACCATCGGCCGGTTGGGTGAGATGGCTTCCAGGGCAGAAGAGAGCGTCACCTCACTGGAGCGTCTGCTGCTGTTTCTTAACCAGGCCATGAAACTTCGCAACGATGATGCGCGTGATGTACGCCGCATCAAGTCCGTGCATCGCGACGTCCGTTCCCTTTCCGAGCAGCTGCACTTCCTGTCTGACCGCCTCACCTTCCTGCTCGACGCGGTGCTCGGCATGATCGCAAACGAGCAGAACCAAATCATCAAGCTGTTCTCCGTGATGTCGGTCATGCTCATGCCGCCGACGCTCGTTGCCTCGATCTATGGCATGAATTTCAAATATATGCCCGAACTGGAGTGGCTGCTCGGCTATCCCTTCGCGATTGCGCTCATGGTGGTGGCCGCCATGATCCCGTTTTACTACTTCCGCCGCAAAGGCTGGCTGTGATGCAAAATGGCGGCACAATTTTCGACGCCACGTCATTGCCACCAAGCCACCACCCGCTCCACACGACATGCTCGCCCGTAACCCCATCACAAAAGTGAGCCTGAGATGCTCCCCTGGCAAGTTCCCCCATCACGCAGCGGGGCCCGACCAACACCAACACGCCTGATCCTGTCGGAAACGGGACAAGGCGCCTCGATGTTGCTCCACGTTGTTGCTGAGCACGCATTACGGTGACCACGATCACGGACCACGGCAGCAGATTCTTCGTACATGGCCCCTATGTTTTGACCTTACATATCGATATGAAGAGCATGACCTGCGATGAGCAGACCATCATCATGCCATCGGTGGGAACACGGGAGCGCGAAATGAACATTGACCGGATCGTTATGGCTTTTGCTGGTATCGTCATTCTTGCCGGCACAGCTCTAGGCTACGCCGTACATCCCTATTGGCTGGCCCTGCCGGCCTTCGTTGGCCTCAATCTACTGCAGGCGGCTTTCAGCGGCTTTTGCCCCTTGGCCAAGATCCTGCGCGCCGCCGGAATGAAACCGGGTTGTGCTTTCCCTTGAGGTAAGTCAGAGGCAGCATACCCTGCCGCTTGGTTGGCGCTCATCGACGTATTTTTGCCGCAATGCACTATCGCGTAATTGCATTGATCACGCGCAACTGCGACCTGCCGTCGCGCGGCGCTCACACAGTTTTTAAATTTATCCTTCGAAATCAGATACCTAAAATTTGATGTTAACTAATGCGTCTATTTCGTGCGTTGACCGCCCCGAAGTCCTGATGCTCTCGTCACGCCCGCCAGGACAGACTTGTCGATATGCACGGTGGCTGAACACGTTCTGGTGTTCGGCTCAACGGGATTAAATGTCCATGCGGGGGCACAAGCGGTAGCGCTTGCACGCGTGGGCAGTCGGGGAAAAATAATGCGATTTTTCACCGAAAGAGGCGTTCGCGCCCCCTCTCCGTTGTGCACTGCAACGCCACCGGAATGATGGAGTATTTTATGCGCACGTTTGTGATCGCAGCAACAGCCGTGGTGGCGGTTGGAATGTCCAACATGACTCCAGCCAATGCAACGCAATGGCGCTGCATTGGGGGACATGTGGCTTGCAGCACCAGCTCCGGCAGTACAGCTCCCAGCAAACTTGGCTACAAGCCCTCATCCCACAAGAAAACTCATAAGAAAGCCCACAAGTCCGCCAGCAAGAGGTCGTATCGGCGCGGTGGCAAGAAGCGGCATGTAACCTACAGCGGTTCAGGCGCCCATGGTGGCATGGCATCCTACTACTGGCAGCCCCAGCGGGTCGCTTCGGGTGGCTGGTTCAATCCCAACGCACTGACCGCCGCCCACAAGACGCTGCCCTTCGGAACCAAAGTCCGCGTCACCAACCGGCACAATGGTAAGTCGGTCGTCGTCACGATCAACGACCGTGGTCCCTATGTCAAAGGCCGCGTCATTGATCTGTCGAGCCGCGCCGCAGGCGTGATCGGCATGAAGGGCTCCGGTGTCGTCCCGGTCTCTCTCTCAATCGTCGGTCGCTGATCAGCAGCTCAACGACCTGGACTAATCAAATCTTGCAATGCCCCTGGTCGCCCGCGGCCGGGGGCATTGCCGTTTTCAGAAAATGCCAAAACAACGCCGCCACGTCCTCCAATTGCCACACCATTCAGCCAAATCGCACCCAACCGCCTTGAAGCAAACAGCTTTCCGGAAAAAACCAGCAACTTCCGATAAATCTGGGTTAGGTTAACCCTCATCGCCGGCTCGGGCTGGCTGCAACCATCCCAAACGCACTCCGGTTCGATGCCCCACAATCATTCAGCCCCACGTGATCGCGACGCCGCCATTGCCGACATCCGCAAGGCGATGATCGAAAAGAAGCTGACCCAGGCTGAACTGGCGGATGCTGCCGATTGCCACGAAAAAACGGTCCAGAACCTGCTCGGCGGACGTTCGGTGCGCGACCAGACTTTGTTCGACGTTTGCATGGTTCTTGGCCTCGACTACGAACGCGTCAAGGCCGACTGGGACGGCTCGCCGATGAATGGCGCCAACGAGCCGATGGATCTCAAAGGCGAAGGCGGCCTGGTGGCCCCTATCTATATGGGGGCCTATACGCGCGCCGCCGTCGATCACTACATCGGCTCCTACCTGACGCTGCGCCCTGCATTTTCGCTTCCGAGCGTCATCATTGCCTACCGCACGGATATCATCTGGGACCCCGAATGGCCTTCGCTCTTGTTCGAGGAAAGCGGACGGCCCGATGCCACATACTCGCATCGCGGACGCCTCTACATGCCCGCCTCGTCAAGTTTCATTCACCTGGTCTCACTGACCAAGGGCGCCATGCGCATGGTGCTCGTCTCCCAGGTCGATCGCCTGGGTGCGATGCGCGGCCTCATCACGACGCTCAACAAGCAGGGCGCCATGTTGATGCCGGTTTCTTCCCCAATCGTCTACCAGCGTCAGGATGAATTTCAGTCGGGTTCGCTCGGACAAATTCCCCCCGAGCATCACGATCACCCACGCTACCGCGCACTTCTCGAAGAAACCATCGCGGATGGTTATGCCAAAGTTGTTGAGCGTTAGAGCGCCGTGCGCTCGATCGGAAGCAATTTCTGTTTCTCTAGAGCACCGTGGTGCTGTACCGCCCGGCTTGAGCGAACCGAACAATTCAATAATTCAACAACGCGGGGTGGGGCTCAAGAGTTGGGCATTGACGCCACTCACGCGCGCCGCGCCAGTGCACCCGCAGCCTCTGGCGCCATCAGGTCGCCAGCTTGTCCTTGCCCGTGCCGATCGGCAGGTTGTTCCTTGACGACGTCGCCAAGGATCCGCTCGCCAAGCCGTGCGCTCTCTCTGCGCCCGACGTCATTGCGGTGCCGGTCGAGCCACTTGTGCGTTTCCGTCCGCCCGGCACCGTGCAGATACGTGAACAGCCCCCAATCGGGCTCCATCTTCGTCTCGTGCTTCAGCGCTGCCGTATAGCGGCCTGCATCAACGAGATGGAACCGGTGCCGCCGCACCTTGCTGGCGAACGAATTACGACTAAACCAGATACTGCCTGCCTCGCGACGCAGCGCCTCGATCAATTCGACATCGCGCTGCAACGGTGCATTGAACGTGATGTGGTTGACGTGTCCGGAAATCTCGCGCACGCCGGTCGGCAGTTCACGGCGCTCACGCGGATTGATCATCACCAAAAGCGTATCAGAGACCGGACTTTCCCGTGTCAGCGTGATGAGATCGGGATTGGCCGAAAAGCCGCCATCCCAGTAAGCCTTGCCAGCAATCTGCACGGCGCGCTGCAAGGTTGGCAGGCATGCCGACGCCAGTACCATCTCCACGCCCAGCTCATCGGCCCTGAAGAAACGCGCCTGTCCCGTTGCCACCTCGGTTGCCGCAATCACCAGACCGACCGGCGCTTGTGTCCTGATGCGTTCAAAATCAATCAACCGGACCAGCAACTCGCGCAATGGATCAAAACCAAGCGGATTGAACTCATAAGGCGACATCAACCCGGCCAGTTGACCGAACGAAGAGCGCGTCAGGCTGTAGAGAAACGGGTTGAGCCGAAGCAGGTCGGGCACACCTGCCTTATAGACAGCCTGCCACACTTCGCGCAGCTTCTCGCGCGCCCCTTCGCGTCCCCCCTCGGCAAGCCCGGCAGCCAGCGCAACAGCATTGACGGCACCTGCACTGGTGCCCGAGACCCAGCCGATTTCAAGCCGTTCCTCCTCAAGCAGCCGATCAAGTACGCCCCACGTGAACGCACCATGCGCACCACCACCCTGTAACGCCAGATTGAGTTTCAACGCGCGTTGAAAAATAGCCACTCTGCCCCCTTGAGCGACGCCGCGCCGCACGGCCCACCACCATTGCCAAATTCGCAAAGGTGTTGGACGCCATCATGTCAGGGTCTGCTTGGCCAATACAATCGGCACGTGGTCTAAGGTCGCAACGGCGACGCTGACACCGAACGCTGCCGCAAGCCGCTCGGGCGTTACCACATCACCCGAAGGTCCCGCGGCCAACACCCTGCCGTCCTTCAATAATACCGTCTTGTGACAGTGTCTGAGTGCAAGCGAGATGTCATGCACGGCCACAATAACGGTGTGTCCTTGTTGGCTCAATCGCTCCAAGTGAGCAAACAGCTGCAGTACATGGCCCATATCAAGCCCGGCGGTCGGTTCATCGGCAATGAGAATGTCCGCCTCCTGCGCCAACGCGCGCGCCTGCAGCACCCGTGCAAGCTCCCCCCCGGAAAGCTCATTGATAGGACGATCGGCAAGCTGATGCAGATCCATCGCCGACAGCGCATTGGCGATGGCAGCCTCATCGCGAGACGAGACCTCATGGGGCAAGCGCCCGAGCGCCACGACACGGCGCACCGCCAGCGGCCAGTGCACTTGTCGATCCTGCGCGATGAAGGCAATACGCCGCCCGCGCGCGCGCGCGTCCAACGCAACAATATCATCGCCATCGAGCAGCACGCGCCCGTCGCAAACAGGTACCAGTCCGGCCAGTGATTTCAGCAGTGTCGACTTGCCTGCCCCATTGGGACCGATGACCGCAACCAGTTCGCCGCGTTCGGCCGATACCGTGACATCATGGAGCACACTACGGCGCCCGAGCCGCACGCAAATGCCCTGCGTCGCCAGCCTCATGCTCCGAACTCCCGCCGCGAGGCCAACACCAGCCAGAGGAAGAACGGAGCACCGATCAGCGCGGTCAACACGCCAAGCTTCAGATCGCCGGCCGGCGATAGCAGCCTCAGTGCAATGTCGGCCATGAGGATCAGGCCCGCACCACCCAGAAAGCTCGGCACGAGCAGACGACCCGGTTCATGGGCCACGAAAGGACGCAACAGATGCGGCACAACAAGACCGACAAAGCCGATTGCCCCGGTCACGGCGGTCGCCGCCCCGACGGCCATCGCTGCCCCTAATACGATGCGCAAGCGCAATGCGGCTGGATCGACACCGAGATTTTGCGCCACGAGCTCGCCAAGGCTCAAAGCATCAAGCGAACATCGCGTCGACAACAACACGAACGCGCCGATGATGATCAACGGCGCGGCGATGTAGACATGCTCCAGGCTGCGGTCATTGAGCGAGCCCATCATCCAATAGACCATTTCGACCGAAGCAAAGGGATTAGGCGCGAGGTTGAGGACAAGTGACGTCAACGCTCCCGCGACGCTGGACATCGCGACGCCCGCAAGGATCAGCGTCACCGGCGCACTGCCCTGCCCCGCCAGCGCCACCACCGCCGCCGTTGCGATCATCGCCCCCAACAATCCACCAAGCGGCAGCGCCAGAGAGATGAGACCCGCCGCCCCGGTATGAATTGCAATCACCGCACCCAGCGAGGCGCCACCAGCCATGCCCAACAAGCCCGGCTCTGCGAGCGGATTGCGCAGATAGCCTTGCAGGGCGGCGCCCGCCAGCCCGAGCGCACCGCCAACCAGCAGCCCGAGTAGCGCACGCGGAAGCCGGATCTCCATGAGCACCAGACGCAACGCCTCGCCTGACGCGGGCAGACCGAAGCCCTCAGGGCCGAGCATCAGCGAACCGGCAAACATCACAACCACGAGAAGCGACAACACCGCGTTGAGCGCGATACCATTGTGCTCACGTCGCGAACCGCTCAACGTCTGCTTCCGGGGTTCGCCGATACTCATCGCTTGAGTACGGATGCATCGCGGGCATCCTCCCCGGCCGATTCCTTAAGGCTCCTTGTCGAGGTCCGCGTCGAGGCATGCATCAACAAGGCCCGCTCGCGGCTCAATTCCTCAATGGCACCCGCAATCGCCGGCGTCCCACACAACCAAAGCGGCATCGGCACATAGACATGGTGCCGGCGCTTGAGCAGATTGCGGAACGCGCGGTGGCGCAGATTTTCGGCCATGACGGTACGGAAGCGTTGAGGATCATGGGCAAGAACGACAAGGTCGGGCGGATGCGCTATCAGCGTTTCGAGCGGCAGGCGCCCTGCTGGTCCGAGCCGGCTCACCTGGGCAAGGTTCTCAAGGCCTGCTGCGTTCAATGCTGCATCCATGAGCCCGCCCGGTTCCGCCGTCAGACTGTTGACCTGATAAGCAAGCGCGGTTGGCCTGTACGCACTGCGCGGCGCAGCCGCAGCAAGGCGCCGGTTAAAGTCAGAAATCAGATGCTCACCGCGCGCCGTCTCGCCGACCGCCTTGGCCACAGCGCGAATGGCGGAGCGAATCCCATTGAGATCGCGCGCCATGTCGATCACCTCGACACGCACACCTATGCGACGCAACAACCCCACCACTTCCGGCGTCGAGTAGGCCGTCGTCAACACCACATCGGGTTTCAGTGCCAGAACCTCTTCCGCGCCACCACGCAAAAGCTTGATGCCCTCCACGCGTCCGGCAACAGCCGATAGGATGGGGTCGCCCGCCAACTCACTCAAGCCTGCGATGTGATCGCGTGCCACCAGATCAACGACCAGCTGATCTGTGCACAGGTTGATCGAAACGACGCGCTGGCGGGGCCCACCCTGCTCTTCAGCGCCCGCGCCCGTTTGAATGCTCCCTACGCATACGAAGGCAAGAGTGGCGGCGGCCAACGCCGCCGCCCACCGTCTCATCAGTGCCAATGCTGAACCTGACCCTTTGCGCATCACGCCACCGGCACCACCAGCTGCCTCACTTCCACGACACCGGCTGCAACACCGGCGCCTCCAGCTTGAACCTCAATCCGGCATAGGCCGCAAGCCCTGCAGTCTCGTAGCCGAACACTTCCTGGTAGTTCTGATCGAGCAGGTTCTCGATACGACCTGTCGCCTCCACGCCGGGCGCTATTTCATACGACCCGGCAAGCCGCACCAGCCAGTAGGAGTCCAGATACTTCGTCTCGTTAGCATAAAGTCCACAAGGGTAACCAAAACAAGTCCCGTAACCAGTTACTGCCGAGGCGTAATCGGGCATGCTGCCATTGTAGATGGCCGATAGGTTAATACGCCCGCGCTTGTCATCTGAGCGCCAGTCGACATCAAACCGCGCCTGATGTTTGGGGCGACGCAGCTCCTGCTTGCCCTTGTCGTCCTTGGCATCGAGCCAGGTGTAGGCCGCTCCCAGGCTGACACTCTGGGTTACCGCAAAGCGCCCAGACACCTCGATACCCTGGCGCGTGCTCTCGCCGGTGAGATTGATCGGCCGGATTAGGGGATAAGCGGTGAAGTCCTCGGTAATCTCGTCGGTGAGGTCGGTATTGAAATAGGTTACATCAACCATTGCCCTGCCGTTGAGAAGCTTCGTCTCAACACCGGCGTCCCAACCTTTCGATTTTTCAGGCTTGAGGTTTGAATTTGCCTGATAGCGCGAAAATCTGCCGTAGAGTTCCGTAAAGCTCGGCAGCTTGGTCCCCGTGCCATAGCTTGCATGCAGCCGGAATGGCGTCGTTGGCACTTTCAGCGAACCATCAACGCGCCAGTCCGTCGTGTCGTCGAATGAGTCATTGTCGTCGCGACGCAACGATGCACCCAGGCCCAGGAGACCGAAATACTCTCCACGAACTTCGCCCACGTAACTGAGACGGCTGCGGTCGGCCTGGAAATCTGCCGAGGTCGGCTGCTCGAACGTCTCGTCGCGCCACTCGATGAGCCCGGTCACGAAATGACGAACCGGTCCACCCTCCTTAGGGCCAATCCGCACCGTCGACTTGTAGCCGTAGGTGGTCGTTCTATCATTGAGCTTGCTGTCCTTGAGCTGGAAGCTCGCTAAATCAAGACTATGATCGAAGAAATCGCGGCTCGCACGGGTCGCAAACACCTGATGTGTCCACGCATCATCGAACAGTGAGAGATCTGCCGCGATGCGACCGCTCCACATATCGTTTTTCGAATAATACGGCGCATCGACCGCTGTCTGGTAGCCAAGCGCGGGAAGGCCATTGGGCAGATAGAGCGAATCGAAATCGTCATACTCCGTTTCAAGCTTGCTGGCCCTGAACGACCCGCTCAGCGTCAGGTTGCGGAACGGCTTGACCCCACCTTTCATCGACAGCGTCTTTAGCTCACTGCCGTCACGCTCCTTACCCAGGGGCGCGATATTGAAACCATCGGTATGACGCGATGACACCATGAACGACCCCCAGGCGGTATCGGTTCCCCCCGACACACCAGCGCGCCCGCCTCGCGTATTGAACGAGCCGCCCTCGGCTTCTCCGAAAACGCGCGCTGGTCCCTTGCCTGATTGGGTAATGATATTGATGACGCCACCCAGCGCGCCCGAGCCGTAAAGGCCACTCTGCGGACCGCGCAACACCTCAATACGCGCGATGTCATCGGTCGCGAGGTTGGCGAAGTCATAAAATCCATCGACGCCCGAATTGACCTCGACGCCGTCGATCAACACAAGCGTATGATTGCTCTCCGCGCCCCTCATGCGAACCACGGAGACGTTACCAGCACCACCCTGCTGGCTTACCGAGACACCTGGAAGGCTGCGCAGCGCATCCGCACCGGCACGCGTTTGTGACGCCACGATCTCATCGCGTGTGACGACGCTGAGGGACGTGCCAAGTGTGTCGGCACGCACCCCCTGCTCCACACCTGCATCTGCTGGCGTCAAATCAACCCCATCAGTCGCTGTGGAAGCAACCGGCGACTGGCCCACAACCCCCTCATCTACAGTTTGAGGTTTCTTCTTTGCGGACTTGCTCTTCTTGGTCTTCTGCGCACCACTAGCCACGTCATCACCAACCGGCCTCGCCGGCGGCCGCTTGACCTTCGGCTTTGCCAACGTGCCACCCTCAACCACGACCGGTGGCAATTGCACCACCGGCGCCATTGCGGTCTGTGCATAAACACTCGGTACTGCGCCCGAAGCGAGATAAGCACTGCCCAAACCGGAAGCGAGCACCAATCGACTGAGCGGCACTGCGCGCCTTCGCCTGCGTTTTTCACCACCAACGGCGAGCACGCGCTGCGACGACCTTGACCCTGTCATTATCAACCCCCTGTAGTCACGACCATGGGGGTGGAGTACACGCCGTCAGCGCTACGCAACGCAGCTCGTCCAAGGTTCAGCTCGCCTGTGGCGGCTCTCCTGGAACGGCATCAACCGAATGTCAGAAAGTATCCCGACCGCGGCTGACCTGACGATGCACCCCACCGGTTGCACATCGGTCGCCACTACGGGTAGTCCGTTTCACGGCGCGCCCCGCGCTGTGAATGGGCGACGTGTGCCGGCAGGTCTCCTGGCTTGCGGCTCAAGCACTCTGCTTCGGCCTTCCCATCGTTTCTCAAGGGAAACGAAAGTGGCATATGTGAAGCGAGCTTGCCGCGTACAGTTGCGGGGGCAGCCCCGGTTTAGAACCATCTAAAATCATGAAAACATCATGATCGAACAGCTCTTCCCGGGTTCCCTTTTCATCCGTCCAGAGGCTTGCTCCAGACGAAAACCAGCACGTATAAACTTCAGCCAAGTTGCCAAAACGAGTCAACCGCACTGGTTAGCTCGATAGAGCTTTGTATCGGATTGGCCACACCATTTTGAATTCAACATGATCCTAACGTGTGCAGGCTTGTGCAGGGATCATCCGATCACCCCTGTCATTGCCCATTCCCCCGCCATCCCCAACCTTGGAGCCATCGGTGAGACTGCACCTCATGGATCAGATATCCGTTGCCGGAGACGGCGTGAATGAAGATCGCGCTGCGATGAGCAGCCCTTATGCCTGGGTAATCGATGGCGCCACGGACGTCGCCGATGAACGCCTGACCAACGCCGCCACCGACGCCGATTGGATCGCCGGTACGCTCGATGCCACCTTGCGCGCCCATGCGGCACAAGCGGCCTGCGCATTCGCCGATCTTCCCGGATATCTGACCACAAGCGTGTCTGACGCATTCGCCACCGACCAGCGCCGCCAACCCCGCACACGCCACGAGCACCCCTCCGCCTCCAGCCTTATTGTGAAATACGATGCCGCCGTGCTGTCCTACATCTCCATCGGCGATTGCTCGATGATCGTTTCAGACCCGAGCTATGGCGAGATACGGCGCTGCGGGGTCAGCGAGGCGGAGGCCGGCGACCGCAAGCTCGATCCCCTCATCCGCGCTCATCTTGCCGCCGACACCACAGGCAGCGCGCCAGCTGACAACGAAACCAATTTGCCTCTCCTGGCAGGTATGCGCTCAACCCTTCAAGGCATGCGCGAACACCTGAATCACGAAGACGGTTATGGCGCCCTTTCAATTACGCCGACACCTGAGACGTTCATACGCACAGGCTTCATGTCGGTCGAAGCGGGCGCGCACGTCCTGCTGGCGACCGACGGTTTCATGCGCCTCGTCGATGTCTTCAAACACTACGATTGCGAAAGCCTTGTCGTCGCGGCGATCGAGCGCGGTCTGTCACGCCTTGTCGATGACCTGCGCATGCTTGAACGCAATTATCCACCGGCAGGGCAGACACCGCGCATCAAGCCGTTTGATGATGCAAGCGCCTTGCTCATTGAAGTGATCGCCTAATGCATGTCGCGCAAAAGTGCGCAGCGGTTTTGCGATAACGACATGTATAAAAGCAAAGACTTAAAGCGTCAGAAGCGAACCTGAAGGATTCGCGAAACGCTTTAAGCCGCGCCTGCATCCATGCGCTGGCGAAGTGCTCACTCGGAAGCTTCGAGCAGGATCTTCTCAAGCAGCGCGTTGATTTCGTTCAGCGCCATCTTCGATGCTTCCGCACCGCGCGCCGGCAATTTCTTGTAGCCCAAGATGGCCTTGTCCTTGCTGTCCGCACGCTGGTAGACGAACATCACGTAGGGGCACAGGCCCATGTTGACCGGATCGGCATCCATCATCCGCCGCGACAACTGCGAAGAGCAGAATGTGAAGTATTCGGCGTCCGAATAAAGGTCCCCCGTAGCCCCAACATCCTTCGCCGTGCGCTTCAACATATTGCCGATCTTGCCGTTGAAGTCGATCGTCAGCCCCTGATTGACGATCGCGTTTTGCAGATCAACGCGAGCATCGGAGAAGGATCTTTCCACGGTGTGCGTAATCAGCAGATCGCCATCATCGCCAGCCGATGCACTCCCAGCAGCGATAATGCTTGCACCCAGCAGCCAGAAGGCACACGCCAGAGCACGCCGCGACATGCAACGCCGTGACGTGGAAATGCACTTGCGAGCAACAGATGAAAACGACGGCATTCAGACTTCCTCCCAGAAACACACGAACAGACATGGCACGCAGAAGGCGGGCTCTTTCGTCCCGCTCATCCCACACGCATTGCGCATTCTAACGTAGAGCCTCTTGCGTGACCATCCCGAGGAACGCGATGGCAAGCCCACGCAGATCCGAACCCTTTCATCAAAAACAGAACAACAATCCTGACAAGGCCGCAAGATCGAGGAACAGGGCATCGCCGCGCACCACGATCAGGTAGAGACCGCCAGCCACGATCGCGCTAACCAGCACCAAGAGCGCCGTGCCCAAGCCCGCCGGGGCATGGATGATGGCATCTTTCGCCGTGGACTTTTCGGTATCGTTGTTCACTGTGGCAGCCCCCATATCGAGACTGGTAAAACCAGAATATTGCGTTGCATCGTTAACCCTGAACACCGCAAGCCCGCCTGGCAAAACCACGCCGTCCCGCCACGCCAGGCCCCAGCCCGCCAGCCCCCACACTCCAGACAACGTCAGGCAAGAGGCTTTGTCGCCATCGAGCCAGCCATGCGCACGCCGCGCTCTCGTATTGGCCAGCTCACCGCCGCTGCCAGCAGCCCAAGCCCCACCGAAATCCACCACATAGCATCATAGCTGTTGAGCCGGTCGAACAGATAGCCACCGAGCCAGGCCCCTAAAAACGAGCCGACTTGATGCGACAGGAACACAAACCCATAGAGCATCGTCATCCAGCGCGCGCCAAAGAAGGTCGCCACCAGAGCGCTCGTCAATGGCACGGTCGAGAGCCACAACACGCCCAGCACCGCGCTCAACGCGATGATCGTTACCGGAGTGATCGGCAACGCCAGAAAGCCCAGGAAGACAACAGAGCGCCCCAAATAGATGAGCGACAGTCCATAGCGCTTTGGCAGCCGCCGCCCCCACTCGCCGGCAAGGTAGGTGCCCAGCAGATTGCCCAGCCCCACCACCGTCAGCGCCGCAACCGCGACGCTCGGATCAAAACCCTTGTCGGCCACATACGCCGGCAGATGGATTCCATAGAACACCACGTGAAAGCCACACACGAAGAAGCTCGCGTTAAGAAGCCAGAAGCTCGGATAAGAAAAGGCTTCACGCAAGGCCGCGACCAGTCCTTGTGCCGGCTCCCCATGGATCTCCTGCGGCTTACCGCGAACGACGGCCGCCAGCGGCAGCATCGCTGCCGCCGTGGCCGCCAGAACCAAGAGGCTCGACTGCCAGCCCATAGCCGCCATCAGCAGATGCGTGTAGGGCAAGGCGATGAGCATGCCGATGCCAGATCCCATGCCGATCATGGCGATCGCGCGTGTTCGCACCCCCAGGTCCACCGCACGCACGACGGCACCCACCATGGCATTGATACCGCTGCCGGCCACACCAAAGCCCAGCAGCACGCCCGACACCATGAGGTGCAATTCGGACTGCGCCAGGTACAGCAGCAACAGCCCCGCCGTCGTCATCACCGCTCCGAACACGACAACGCGGCCGCTGCCGTAACTGTCGGAGAGCGCCCCCATGATCGGCGCCGCCAGGCCCCATACGATATTGGCAATCGCAATCGCCAATGCGAACACTTCCCGCCCGAAGCCCAGTGTTTCGCTGAGCGGCTTCAGATAAAGCCCCATGACCTGCCGCAGGCCCATGCCGACAGCAGCAATCGCCGCCGCCGCCAGAATGATCGCCCAGGCCGGATAGAGTGGCGGACTGACTGGAGACGCGAACGTGTCAGCAGATCCGGAGCTGTTGGGGGCTGGGGCAGTCGTCATGTCCGCTCGGGCCAATCTCATTGATGTGCATGTGCCGCTGGAGCGGCAGCCTAACCGCTTTTCACGTCAGCGGACACAAGTCATCCCGTTTCGTGAAAATCATCACGTTTCATAAAAACCGCAGGTCATGGCGCAAGCAGGCGGCGGCCAAGCTCGACCACCTCCCCTTCGGGCGATGCCAGGCCATGGCTGACAAGCTCAATTGCCCACGCCTCGCTCGCACGCCGCACGTGCACTAGGTTGTAGCGCGCCAACGGCTCGTCCTTATGGCGCCGCGCCGCCGAGCCTGAGGCGATGCCCACAACCGGAATCTTTCCGTTTGGCCCATCGCTCCAGTTCAGCATATCCCGGTGATTGTGCCCATGCAGGACCAGCTCCGCACCCCCACGCGCCAGCACGCCAGCCACCTCATTGGCATCGCGGAGGGCGCGCGCTTTCGGTGCCAGCCCCGGCAACGGCGGATGGTGAATGAGAACAACGCGCGCCAGACCCGTAGGGGCCAGCGCATGCAGCACCCTTTCCAATCCCTGCAGCTGATCGCGCCCCACACACCCTGCCGCCACGAACGGTGGCGTCTCCACCGCCGAGTTGACGCCGATGAGCGCCACACAGCCAATGCGGCGCACGAAGGGAAAGCCGCGTTGCGCTGCACCAACGCCCGCCACTTCCATGCCGAAGGAATCGGACTTCATGAAGTCCTGCCACAGGCCAACGCCAGGATGAGTACCGATATGGGTGTAGATATCGTGATTGCCCGGCACCACCGTGACCTGATCTGGCGCCCCCACCCGCTGCAGCCAGGTCAAGGCCGCAGCGTATTCATCGGGCAAACCGATATTGCAGATGTCACCCGTCACCGCGACATGATGGGGCCGCCGCGCCAGCATGTCGCCAACAAGCCGATCGGCAACCTTGGCGCGATGCACCAACTTGCGTCCGCGGTGCCAATTCATCAGCCCCAGCGTCCGTTTGATATTGAGATGGCGCGGTGCGAGCCCCGATATCGGGGTGATATGCACATCTGATATATGCGCAATGATGGTCGAATCCGCCATGCTTTCCCCTCGCGATCAGCCCTTCGTGACGGCATAAACACCACGCATCCAAGGCACGCGGCAAGCCAACCTTGCCAAGCCGCAGTCCCTGCCGCACACATAACCCAACGTTACCAGGAGCCAGCCCGTGCCGTTCACTCGCATCGTGACCCGCGCCCTGCAACGCTACTGGCGCCTTTCGCGTGGCCTGACGCTTGGCGCGCAGGGAGCCGTGATCGATCCTGATGGCCGCGTCCTTCTCATTCGCCACACCTATCGTCCCGGCTGGCACTTCCCCGGCGGTGGTGTTGAAAAGCGCGAAACCGTCGAAGAGGCCCTGCAGCGCGAACTGCACGAGGAAGCCGGCGTGGTTATTGACGCAAAACCGGAGCTTTTTGGCATTTATGCCAACTTCAAGGCCTTTCCCAACGATCACATTGCGCTCTTTGTCGTTCGATCCTGGCACCAGCCGATCGCCCCACAGCCCAACATGGAGATCGCGGAATGTACGTTTTTCACCATTGATGCGCTGCCTGACAACATCCACCCCCCCACCAGAAGCCGCATTTCAGAGATCCTCGGCCGACAACCGCGCCAGTCCGTCTGGTAACACCACCCGGCGGGGCGAGGCATACCCGCCCCAGCCCCTGGACCTGCCTGCCGTCGCGTGA
>JAXGRZ010000240.1:0-3176 GCA_040765305.1 Hyphomicrobiaceae bacterium
CAGATCCGCCAGCCCAGCGTTCGCTACGTCGTTGGCGTGTCGCTGGTGCTGTTTGGGGCTTATTCCCTGGTGCTGGCTTTTGGCGGGGGCCACCACCACCATCATCATCATGAGCACGCGCTCGCCCCACACTTGCAAGGGCATGTGGGAAAGAACTGACCCCGCGCGCGCATTCAGCGAAGAGCTCGGCTTTCTCACAACGGCATAGCCGTCATCGCGCTGGCGCGAGAGCGATCCGATTCCATCGGATTGCACGGCACAGCCCCTAAATTGCTTGATTTTGCGAAAAACTGGTGCCGCTTGCGTGACTCGAACACGCGACCCCATCATTACGAATGATGTGCTCTACCGGCTGAGCTAAAGCGGCTTTCCGATCGTCGAAACGATGTCGAGGCCGAGGGAATACCCTGCCCTCGCCGCGATTGCAAGATGCCAAGACCAGGGAGGCCTGAGCAAGGCGTACCACGGCTCATCGCCTGAGCGGGAGCTCGGACCCATACCACCGGTCAGCTGCTGGCGGCCGACGCAAGCAGTTTTGGGATTTTCATTGCCGCGCATCGGCGCCACTACAATCAGGCGACGGAATTGCGCTCCGCCGCCTGGCCATTGGCGATCGAGAAAATTACCTGTTGGTGCCGTAACGCGGCATGACCGGTTCGATATCCTCCACCCCTGCCTCCGGCCCCGGATCATCAGGGGCACGTGGCGAGACGAAAATCTTCGCCTGATCGTCTTTGGCACCCCCTGTGGCCTTGCGTTCAGCTTCAACCTTGCCCGGAAGGGCGACAGCCGTGCCAGCGCCGGTGGATATGGGTGCTGGTGCGGCCTCCTTGGTCGCCTCCGTGACAGGCTCTTTGGAAGGCTCCTTGGATGCTTCCTTGGCCCCGTCCTTGGCCGCCGCCTTCTCCTTTATCTTGTCGGTGGAAACCACAACCGCAACTGGAGCTGGCGTCTTTTCGGCTGGCATCGGCGCGCTCACCATCTGAGGCGAGGTGGCTGCTTCTTTTGCAGAGTCTACAGGCGCTGCCACCGCTGCAACGGCCGCAGTAGGTTGCGCAGCAGGCGAGGCAACGGCCTTCGGAGCGGGCGCAGATAGGGGCGCCGGCGTGGACTGAGACGCGGGCGCAGGCACCGATCCAGTCTCCGCTTTGGTAGCACTGACATCCGCAGACCCTGTGGCAACCCCGCCGCCCGAGACAACAACCGGCCCAGCGGCATTGGACCTAGCCTCGTCAGATGCACCAGGAACAACGGCAGCAGCAGGCGCCTTGGCCGGCTTTGCTTTGGTGGCCGACTGGTCATCGCTGGTGCCAGGCTTTTCGGCAGCCGCAACGGACGGTTTGGAGTCCTCCCGACCACTACGATCCAAGTGATCTGAGGGCGCCGCTGCCGCACCAATTGGTTTGGCCTCAATTGCCTCGAGTGGCGCCCCGAGCGCAGCAAGCTCATCGAGTTTGTCTGTCAGCAGGCCACTATCGGCCGATTCCAGGGCTTCAACGGGAATACGCCACTGGAAGGCATCAAGCTGCCCCGTGACTGGCGAAACCGGTGCCCATTCCTCCGATATGACCCCATCTGCCGTCCATGCCGGATCGCGCTGCGCGTTCGCCGCGCGTGCCAGCCATTCACGCACGCGACCCGCATCACCCTTCTCTTCCGCCTCGATGCGCGCCATCAAAGTTGCCACCCGCTGCGTCAAACGCTCATCCAGCAGCGGTTCCAGTGTGCTACGGGCAGCCTCGAAATTCTTCGATTCGATCGCTGCGCGCGCAATGGCAATCGCACTCTCGATCGAGTTCTGCTGCAGGCTTGCCAGCTGACGGACCCGATCCAGACGATCCATTGGACTGTCTCCAATACGCGCGTAGGCGTAGGCAGACGCCAGATCGGGATGGGGTGACTTGAGCCAGGTTTTCTGCAGCACCTTGGCGGCCTTGGCCGTGTTACCGCGTGATGCCAGCAGCCGCCCTGAGATGGCGGCGGCAGGCACCAGTGCCGGCGCCAGATTGTGGGCTTCCAGTGCCAGGGCAAGCGCGCGATCTGGATCGCGTTCCTCGGCCGCCTGCGCTTGCGCCGTCAACAACACCGCCCGCCGTCGATCTGCAACGGCCTTGTCCAAATGACCATGCTTCTTCGCCGAGGCAAGCGTCTGCAGCGCACCCTGCCAGTCGGATGCCTTGCATTGCAGTTCAAACAGCGCATCCGCAGACCAGCTTAGCTTTGGATTAAGATTGAGGGCGCGTTCAGCAAATTGTCTGGCTGCCTCGCGTTCGCCTTCCCGTTGCGCCTCCAGGAAAAGGCCGCGCAGGCCGAGCTGCTCGGTGTCAGGCTGGGCCAGCATCGCTTCGAAGATCCGGCGAGTCGTTGTCTTGTCGCCTGCCAGCTGCGCCGCCTGAGCGCGCAGGAGATGGGTAAGGGGCTCGTTAGGCAGCGTCTTGCGCGCCTGAACGGCATAGCGCATGGCGCTCGGTCCATCACCCGCACCGATGGCTATGATGCCCGAGGACAGGGCTTCCAGGCCCCGATTTTGGCGGCGGCGAAAGAAGTAATTGCCAATCGTTGCCGGACTGGTCCAAACGGCGCGGACCAGTGACCACAGAAGAATCGCGACACCAATCAGGAACGCCAATCCCACCACGGTATGGAAGACGCTAATCTCTCCTTCATAGCCCTCCCAGTTGAAAACGATGAGGCCCGGCCGGTCGGCCAGCCATGAAAGGCCCGTCGCAATGACGGCGATCCCGAACAGATAGATTACGAGACGCAACATCGGATGACCTCTTTACTGGATGGACGCGGCAGGCGCAGACGGTGCGGCACCGAGCGATGACTTGAGCTGGCTCTCGATATCCTTAAGAGCCGTATCGACAGCCGCACGGGCCGCCACCTGCTTGAACAGGTCTTCAGCCGGCGCCCTGGCCTTTTCGGGAAGTTTCTGCGCCATTGCCTGGAAGTCACCGATCCGGCCTTCCTCCAGTGCAATATCCATGCGCGATACGACAGCTTCGACGCTGTTGTCATCGGCGCTATGTTTTACCTTGCGCACATGTACGACCGACCTGGCACCCGACAAAAGGCGATCAATCACTCCGCCGTCACCGGTATCCTCGGCCGCCGCAATGATGCGATGCGTGAGCGGGCGGAAATCAGATTGCAGCTCGACCAGCGTGCGCACG
>JAXGRZ010000241.1:0-3168 GCA_040765305.1 Hyphomicrobiaceae bacterium
AAGGTGATGCCGAGGTCAACCAGCAGCCACTTGCGCGCCCTCGGCGGACCAATGCCATAAAGATAGGCATTCATTCCGATCTCGCCCAATCCCCCCAGCGCGACCAGAACCAGCTCGTCGCGTTGCGTTTGTCTCCCTGTATTGGTCGTTTTCCCCATGAGCCCCGTCACTTTCAGATCATCAACGGCTCACTTAAGGCATTTCACGTTCCGAATCGAGTGTCACATCGCCATACGAATAACTTCGCATTCCCCCCGAAGAGTCGGTGAGGATTAACGCACCGTCAGCAGCAAGACTATCGAAACAGCCCGATACCCGACCCGCACGTGTCTCGACCGTCATGGGCGTGCCTTTCGGGGTCGCTGCTGCCAGCCAGGCTCGCCGAACCGCATCAAAGCCCCGCCCCTCGTCCCACCGGGCCAGCACTGCCTCCAGATGCCTGGCAACCAAACGCGCCATATCCCGCAGGCTTGGCACCTTCACACCGGCGGCTGCGAGCGCCGCGGTGCGCCGACCGGACACCTCGGGCGCATGCGCGACGTTGATGCCCATGCCGATCACGGCGATCTGCTCGCCGGCAACTTGCGTTGCCTCGACAAGAATGCCTGCCAGCTTGGCGCCATCGAGCAGCACATCGTTGGGCCATTTGATCTGCAGATTGCGAGCCTGATCGCTGCCCTTGAGAGCCTCGGCGAGCGCCTGGAAAACGGCCAGCCCGGCAACCAGCGACAGTTGGGGAATAGCATCCGGCGGGCAGCGCATGCGCCCCATCCAGCTCAAGGCAAGATTTCCCGATGGAGCAGCCCACACCCGCCCCGAGCGGCCACGCCCGGCCGTCTGCCGCTCCGCCCGCACATAGAGCGGACCGCGCGCGCCGGCCAAGGCGCGTCGCGTTGCTTCCGTATTCGTTGAATCAACTTCGTCGAGTTCGACCCACGTCGCCTGATCAGCCTGGGCGGCCGCAGCCATGCCTCACAACCTCAGTGATTTGGCGGCCTGTGCGGCAGCCTCCACCAGCGGCGAGGGATAGACGATGAACAGCACGACGAAAATCGTCGCCAGGAACATCACCGCCCCAACCTTTGCATCGATCTGGAGGAACTTCTCCTTGGGCTCCTTGACGAACATCACGATGACGATGCGGATGTAGTAGAACGCCGCCACGACGCTCGCCAGCACTGTGATGACCGCCAGCGTGATCATGTCAGCCTTGATGGCAGCGGCAATGACGTAGAACTTGCCCCAGAATCCGGCGAGCGGGGGAATGCCGGCAAGCGAGAACATCAGCATGCCGAACGCAAAGGCCATGCCCAGATTGTTCTCTGCCAGACCCGACAGTTCATCGATCTCCTCAACCGGCCCTTCAGCGCGGCGCATCGCCAGAATGCATGCGAACGTGCCAAGTGTCATGACCAGATAGATCGCCATGTAGATCAATACGCCCTGCGCGCCTTCCGGGTTGTTGGCGGCAAGCCCGACCAGCGCGAAACCAACGTGGCCAATCGAAGAATACGCCATCAGACGCTTGATGTTGGTCTGTCCGATCGCCGCGAACGAACCGATGAGCATGGATGCAATGGAGATGAACACCACGATCTGCTGCCAGGCCGGCGCAATCCCGGGGAAGGCTACCGCCAGCGTGCGCACCATCAGCGCCATCGCCGCAACCTTGGGGGCTGCCGCAAAGAACGCCGTTACCGGGGTTGGCGCCCCCTCGTAGACGTCGGGCGTCCACATGTGGAACGGCACCGCGGAGACCTTGAAGGCAAGGCCGACCATGATGAACACAAGGCCGACGATAACGCCGATGTTGGTTGCGTCGCGCACCACCCCGGCAATGACCGGGAAGCTGGTCGAGCCGGCAAAGCCATAGACGAGCGAGGCACCATAAAGCAGCATGCCCGAGGACAGCGCACCCAGGACGAAGTATTTCAGACCGGCCTCGCTGGAGCGCACAGAATCCCGGCGGAACGCGGCAACGACATAGAGGGCAAGGCTCTGCAGCTCCAGTCCGATGTAAAGCGCGATGAGATCATTGGCCGAGATCATCATCATCATGCCGACGGTCGCCAGCAGCACCAGCACCGGATACTCGAACTTCATCAGCTGCATTTCGCCGAACGCCTGGAATGACAGCACCAGCGCGCCAGCAGATCCGATCAGCACCAGCAGCTTCATGAAGCGCGTGAAGCGATCCATCACGAACGCATCATCGAAAAGCCCGCCTGACACGTATGGATTGAGCAGCATGACGATGCCGGCCAGAGCGATAACACCGATCGCCAGCCATGACGTCATCGCGCCGGTCTTTTCACTGTCGGGCTGGAACGCGCCAAACATCAACAGTGCGATCGCACCCAGAGCCAACACGATCTCGGGCAAGGCGGGATAGGACAGAAGGTCGATCATCACTTGGTCTCCTTCTGGCCTTCGGCCGCGCTGATCTTTATCTTGAAGGGCGCGGCACGCTCTTTCTCGGCGGTGCGGATGGCCGCCTCGTAGTTGGCAACCAGCTTCTTCACCGATTGCGCCGTCACGTCCAGGATCGGCGCTGGATAAAAGCCAAAGAAGATCGTCAAAATGACGAGCGGCGCCATCACGACGATCTCACGCGGGCTCATGTCGAGTATGGATTTGAGGCTCGGCTTCTCCAGCACGCCAAAGATCACCCGCCGGTAGAGCCACAGGGCATAGGCCGCCGACAAAATGACGCCGGTGGTGGCAAAGAACGCCAGCCAGGTATTGGCCTTGAAGGCGCCAAGCAGCGTCAGGAATTCGCCGATGAAACCCGATGTTCCCGGAAGGCCGACGTTGGCCATCGTGAACACCATGAAGCAGAACGCATAGATCGGCATCCGGTCGACGAGCCCACCGTAAGCTGCGATCTCGCGCGTATGCATGCGATCGTAGATGACGCCGACGCACAAGAACAAGGCCGCCGAAACGAGGCCGTGCGACAGCATCTGGAAGATGGCGCCATCGACACCTTGATGCGTGAAGGTGAAAATTCCCATCGTCACATAGCCCATGTGCGCCACCGACGAATAGGCGATCAGCTTCTTCATGTCCTCCTGCGCCAGGGCCACCAGCGAGGTGTAGATGATGGCCACCACCGACAGCGCGAAGATCAACGGCGCCAGTTCGGCACTGGCCAGCGGGAACATCGGC
>JAXGRZ010000242.1:0-3161 GCA_040765305.1 Hyphomicrobiaceae bacterium
CCGAAGGGTCGCCAGACGAGGCGAAATATGCGGCGTGGTCTTCGCTTGAATATGCTCTGCATGTCCAGCGCTGCGTCCACTTGCCTCTTTCGCCTCGTCTGACGATCTTGCGGACTCATTGCTATTGAGGCCGGACCCTAGGGCGCCGTGCGATATATCGAGCCAATCTCAGGGGCGTATCATGACCTTCAAGGAGCTGCGTTCGTTCATCGCACGGTAGCCTTGCGGAACCTCATCCAATCCGATTGTGTGATCGAAAACGCGGCCCGGATCGATCCTGCCTTCCATGATGTCAGGAAGCAGCTCTTCGATATAGGCGCGCACTGGCGCCGGGCCACCGGCGACACTCACGTTGTGATAAAACATGGGCCGCGCATCGGGGATCACCGGATAATGAGGCACGCCCACACGCCCGATTGCGCCACCAGGACGAACGATGCCCATCGAGGTCCCCATCGCCTGCTCGGAGCCGACGCATTCGAGCACGGCGTGCACACCAAAGCCGCCCGTGATCGCGCGTACACCCTCGATTGCTGCGTCGCCGCGCACGGCGACCACGTCGGTGGCGCCAAACGCCTTGGCCAGTTCGATGCGGCTCGTGTGATGCCCCATGATGATGATCTGCTCGGCGCCAAGCCGCTTTGCAGCGATAACACCACATAAGCCCACAGCCCCATCACCGACAACGGCAACGGTGTGACCAGGGGAAACCTTGGCGCTGATCGCCGCGTGGTGCCCGGTGCCCATGACATCGGCAAGCGTCAGCAGCGATGCCATCAACGCATCATCTTCGCCGACCGGCAAAGGATAGAGCGTTCCGTCTGCCGTCGGGATTCTCAGCGCCTCGGACTGTGCACCGCCGGCCTCATCGCCGTGGCCGAAAAATCCACCGTGAAGACACGACGTCTGCAGGTGATCCTTGCAGAAAATGCACGTTCCATCCGAGTAGGCGAAGGGCATGATGACGAGCTGCCCCGGCTTGACTCGGTGAACATCGCTGCCGACGGCTTCGACGATGCCGATGGCCTCGTGACCCATCTGTTGGCCCTCGACGTTGGGTCCATCGTTATAGGGCCACAAATCACTGCCGCAGATACACGAACGAACGACGCGGATTATCGCATCGGTAGGGCTCTTGATCACAGGGTCTGGAACGTTCTCGATGCGAACGTCGTGAGCCTTGTACATGAGGGTTGCGCGCATGGGTCAGTCTCCTTCACGACGCCTCGGGGCCATAGCCCGGTTATTTGATCGGGGCGTTTCAGGTGTCGAAAATGTCGGGGTGCAACGAGAATGTCGGGGCGGAAAACGCCTTCGGCCACGGCCGCTGAATTGATCTTCTCGAACGCCACCTCAAGTGCGAGCGTCGGCGTCGCCAAGTAAGCCACTCACATCATGTATGACCGCGTCCGAACGTTGCTCTTTTCAACGCCACCTTTTACTGCACCGATTTTCCGTGCACAAACTTCACGATTGCGTGTGGCATGGCTCAGTCTTTCTTCGGCGCTGTGCTTTGCGGTCCGGCGAGGTAATGCTCATCACTCACCTTCTCCATCCAGGTGACGTTGTTGCCGTCCTTGGCTTCCTGGATGGCGATGTGGGTCATTGCGTGATGCGGCGTGGCGCCGTGCCAATGCTTATGGTCGGGGGGACACCAGAGCACGTCGCCGGCGTAAAATTCCAGGATTGGACCACCTTCGACCTGCGTCCAGCCGACACCTTCGGTGACGATCAGCGTTTGCCCCAGAGGATGCGTGTGCCAAGCCGTGCGTGCGCCCGGTTCGAAATGAACGATGGCGCCTGTGACGCGCGACGGGGCTTCGCGCTTGAACTGTCCGGTGATGGTCGCCTTGCCGGTGAAATATTCAGACGGACCCTCGACGGTCGTCATGTCGGACTTGCGCGTGATGTCCATTCCTGGGCTCCTCTCTTTCATGTCATCGGCCGCAGCGGGTGCGGCGAAAGTAACGAGCGCGAGCGCTGTTCCAACCAACCTCAAGACACTGCGTCCTGCCCTGGCGATTTTGCGATGTGCGGTGCTGTTTGACTGCATGCTTAATGATTTAGGAGCTGGGCTTATCTGCGACTACCGGGTAAAATCGGCATAAACTCTTGAGCTGGATTCATGAATGCCCCGAGAGATCATGTCCGATCTTGTTGCTTTCCTTGCCGTGGCGCGCGAACGCAGCTTCACCCGGGCGGCCGCCCATATTGGCGTTTCCCCCTCGGCCCTCAGCCACACGATCCGCAAGCTGGAGGAGCGCGTCGGGGTGCGCCTGCTGATCCGCACGACGAGAAGCGTCTCACCCACCCAAGCCGGTGAGCGGCTTTTGGGAACCATCGGTCCGCACTTCGATCAGATCCACGCCGAAATCGAGGGGCTGAACTCCCTTCGAGATCACCCGGCGGGCACCGTGCGCATAACGACCGGCAATCATGCCGCCAAAGCCATCCTGTTGCCCGCGATCACCACGTTCTTGTCCGACTATCCCGACGTCAACGTTGAGATCAGTGTCGATCCAGGCTTCGTGGATATCGTCGCCGAGCGCTTCGATGCAGGTGTGAGGTTTGGTGAGACGGTTGCCAAAGACATGGTTGCGGTTCGCATCGGGCCAGACCTGCGGATGGCGGCGGTCGGCTCACCGTCGTACTTCACGGGTCGCAAGCCGCCGCACACGCCTCACGACCTAGCCAAGCACAATTGCATCAACTTGCGTTTTCCAACGCTGGGGGGACTTTACGCCTGGGAATTCGAGAAGGCTGGCCGGGCGGTCAATGTGCGGGTCGAGGGACAGTTGGTGGTCAACGACATCGCGCTGGCGCGCCAGGCAGCGCTCGATGGCGCCGGCATCGCCTATCTTCCAGAGGATTATGTGCAGCCGGAAATTGAAGCTGGACGTTTGATGCGCGTTCTTGGCGCCTGGTGCCCGCCGTTTGCCGGCTATCATCTTTATTATCCGAGCCGGCGCCAGCACGCCGCTGCGTTCGTCCTGCTCGTCGAAGCACTCAGGTATCGCGATTAGCCGGTTCCGCTTCAGGCGAGAACGATCTTATCGGTTATCGCTCACGAGCCGTAGCGGCCTGAGCGCAGCCGACGTCCACGGTTCGTATTCCGCAGCCACCCCTCACCCTAACCCTCTCCCCGTAAGGACGGGGAGAGG
>JAXGRZ010000243.1:0-3135 GCA_040765305.1 Hyphomicrobiaceae bacterium
ACCCGTGGGGCGGGGTGCACATGATGACAGTCTGCGTCGTGCCGCTGGCCCGATGAACCACATCGAACTGCACGGCTCTCCTGGCCTGTCATCATGTTCACCTCCGTGCCGGCCATACCGCTCGTGAGAAAGGCGGGTTAAACGCCACCGCCCGTCACGTTGAAAGGTTGCGCCGTAAATCGCCTTGACCTGGCGCCGGACTATCCCATAGACGAGCAGCCGATTGGAAAGCGGGGCATGCGGCGTCCGCGCCCTCCGTGGCTGTGGTCTTGGCGATGAATGCCGCACGTCGCGGGTGCGGCTTGAATAACGCTCGGCCGGAACCTTTTTATGGATGGGTTGCGATAGGTACGATGCCAAAGGCCAATGCTCCGCGCCAATTGATTGTCGGCGAGAACCCGACCAATCCGGGACCGCCTGATGAGCGCCTTGATGAACTCTTCGCGCAGGTGGCCCGGCGCCATGGGGCGAGCCCAGCGGTCATATCCGGGGGCAGCATCTGGTCTTACGAGCAGATCGAGGCCCGGGCCAATCAGCTCGCCCGTGTGCTGATCGAACGCGGGGTCAAGCCGGGCGACCGCGTCGGTCTGCTGCTCAACCGATCGGCTGACACCTATGTCGCGCTGCTTGCGGTGATGAAGGCAGGCGCGGCCTATGTGCCGCTGGCGGCGGCATTCCCCGAGCAGAGAATTGCCTTCATCATTGAGGATGCGTGCCTGGGGCTGGTGATTGCCAACTCGGAATATCGCGACAAGATACGATCGTTATCGGTCCCCCACCTGCTGATCGACCAGGCCGACGAACAGATCCAGTCGAAGTCGGTTGCGCCCTTGCAAGACAGTGAGGCCGGGCGATCCACCGACACGGCCTGCTACATCCTTTACACATCCGGCACGACGGGCAAGCCGAAGGGCGTTCTCGTCGAACACCGCAGCATCTGCAATTTCGTTCGCGTCGCCGCGCAGAGCTACGGATACAGGCAAGGCGATCGCGTCTATCAGGGCATGACCATTGCCTTCGACTTCTCGGTGGAGGAAATCTGGGTGCCGTTTGTGGCCGGGGCGACATTGGTGCCAGCCCCTGGCGAGCAGGCGCTGATCGGTGAGGAGTTGGCCGATTTTCTTCGCGACAACGCTGTCACCTGCATGGCCTGCAGTCCGACACTGCTCTCCTCGATCGAGAGCGAGGTGCCGGCTTTGCGTCTGATCCTCGTGGGTGGGGAAGCATGCTCGCACAATCTCGTGGTGCGCTGGTCACGGCCCGGTCTTGTCATGCTCAACACCTACGGCCCGACCGAAGCGACGGTCACGGCCAGCATGAGCGTGTTGGATCCAGCCAGATCGGTGACCATCGGCCGGCCGCTGCCCAGCTATTCGATGGTGATACTCGATCCACAAAAGCCAGAACTGTCAGCGGCCGGGCAACTGGGTGAACTTGGTATCGCGGGTGTCGGTCTGGCGCGTGGCTATCTCAATCGTCCGGACCTGACCGAGCAGAAGTTCATACCCGACTTTCTCGATCTGCCGAACAACCCGTCGCGGCGCATCTATCGTACCGGTGACCTTGGGCGATTGAACGAGGACGGCGAGATTGAATATCACGGCCGCGTCGATACCCAGGTCAAGATCCGCGGCAATCGTATTGAACTGGGCGAGATCGAGGCGGTGCTGTTGGAGCATCCCTCCATCGGCCAGGCTGTCGTTACGACCTGGCAGCCCGATCCCGAACGGCTCGAGCTTGTTGCCTATTACACATTGCGCACTGACGCAGCAGCCCTGTCGCGGCTTGAGATTGCGCGAGACCTGAAAACGCGACTGCCTGACTACATGGTTCCCGCCTACATCGAGGAACTGCCGGTTCTGCCGATGACGGTCTCCGACAAGGTCGATCTGCAACGGCTGCCCAAGCCATCGGTGTCGATGCCGGTTTCTGGAGGATCGATTGTCGAACCGCGCGACCAGTCAGAACGGTTCGTCGCGAGCGCACTGTGTGATGTCTTGAAGCGTGATGCGGTTTCGGTCGAAGACCACTTCTTTGATGATCTGGGCGCCAATTCGCTGTTGATGGCCCGGTTGTGTGCACGCCTGCGCGCAAAAGAGGGTTGGGGTACCGCGTCGATGCGGGACATCTACCTCAACCCCACGGTCGCCGAACTGGTTGCGCATTTGCAGCGGCAAGCCGGCGTCGCCTCAACGATTACCGATCCCCAGCCGACCCATCGCGCGTCCGATCTTGCCTATTGGACCTGCGGCCTCGCGCAGTTGACCTCGTACTTCGTCTATAGCTACGTCTTGCTGTGGTGCTTCAACCATGGGGTGGACTGGGTCAACGAAATGCTCGATGAGCCCGTCTGGCTCTACGTCCGTAGTGCCGTCCTGGCGATCGTCTTTTTCTTTGGCTGGTCGGCGCTGTCGGTACTGGGCAAGTGGACCATTGTCGGCAAATGGAAGGAAGAAAGTTTTCCGCTGTGGGGCTGGCGCTATTACCGCTTCTGGGTTGTGATGATGCTGATCCGGAGTGCGCCGGCGACGATCTTCAAGGGCAGTCCCCTCTACAGCTTGTACCTGCGGCTTCTGGGCGCCAAGCTGGGTCCCAACACGGTGATCGAGTGCCGCTCGGTGCCGGTGTGTACCGATCTGATCACGATTGGCGATAACACCATCCTGCGCAAGGAGTCGACCGTTCTGGGGTATCGTGCGGAGGCCGGTTTCATTCATACAGGTTCGGTGCGGATCGGTCGTGACGCTTTCGTCGGTGAGGCAAGCGTGCTTGATATCGATACGCAGATGGGCGATGGCGCGCAGCTTGGTCATTCCTCCTCGTTGCAACAGCGCCAGTCGATCCCGGCAGGCGAACACTGGCATGGCTCACCTGCCATGCCGACCACGGCCGATTATTGCAAGGTGGCGGGCCGGCCGGCAACACGTATGCGCCGCATCCTCTATGAAGCCGTCCAGATCATCGGCCTGTTGACGATCGTTGTGCCATTGCCATTCTTGGTGTTGAGCTATTGGCAATGGCGCAGCGACGATCTTGAGGAGACCATTTTCCTGCTGGCTCGATACACGACGATTTCCATCTTCGTCGGATTTGTGTTGATGCTTCTGGCCGCCGTGCTGGTGCCGCGCCTGCTGC
>JAXGRZ010000244.1:0-3108 GCA_040765305.1 Hyphomicrobiaceae bacterium
CAATCGAACATGTCGATACCGCGGCGTACTGCTTCAATCAGATCCTCAGGCGTGCCCACTCCCATCAGGTAGCGTGGTTTGTCGGCGGGCAATTCCGGCAATGTCTCCTCCAGCGTCGCAAGCATCGCCTCCTGCCCCTCGCCCACGGCCAATCCACCGACCGCATATCCGGGAAAATCCATAGCCACCAGCGCGCGCGCCGAAGCCTTGCGCAATGCGGCGTCGGTACCGCCCTGAACGATGGCGAACAGCGCCTGGCCGTCACGCGCGCGCCCTTTGAGCTTTTGCGCTTCGAACGCACGTTGCGAACGTTCGGCCCAGCGCAGCGACAATTGCATGGCGCGTTCAACCTGGCTGCGCTCTGCCGGCAACTCGATGCATTCGTCCATCTGCATCTGGATGTCGGAACCCAGCAAACATTGGATCTCGATTGAACGCTCTGGCGATAATAAATGGCGTGAACCGTCGATGTGGGATTGAAAGGCCGCGCCTTCTTCGGTGATTTTCCGGATCCGCGACAGGCTCATCACCTGGAAGCCACCTGAATCTGTAAGGATCGGGCCATCCCAACGCATGAAGTCGTGGAGTCCGCCCAACCGATACAAGCGTTCCGCACCTGGCCGCAGCATCAGATGATAGGTGTTGGAAAGAATAATGTCGGCGCCAGCCTGCTTTACCTGCTCGGGATAAAGCGCCTTGACGGTGGCAACAGTGCCGACTGGCATGAACGCTGGCGTGCGAACCACACCACGCGGAGTCTTAATCTTGCCGAGCCTGGCAAGCCCATCCTGATGGATGAGACGATAACCGAAATGGGATGTCATTGTGTTCAGTTCCGAGCGCTCCATTCCACTGCATCACACACAAATATTTATCTTCGATATACGACCTTGAAAAACTCTGGCATCTGTGTTTTTTTGAGAACCAACATTGCACTAACTGACTGAAAACGCTGTTTACATATTCCAAGTCCTCAAGCTCGAACAAGCTGCCAAATGTTCAAAAACTTCGATGATAATCTGCATGTTGTCAGCCATACGCTGAAGGCGTGGAGCCTGGGCGATATCGACGAAGCGTTGCGCTACATGGCTCCCGATATCGAATACTTCGTCAATGTGGATCCTCGTGTTGCACCGTTCGCGGCTTCGACCAGCGGCGTGGCGGCGTTGAGGGAACGCATGCAGCTTCTGCTTGATACGTTCAGAATTGAAGCATTCGTCGTCAGAGATATCAGGATCTGCGAAGACGACTCATCCGTGGTACGTGTGAACATTGAATACGTCTACCGCGAGCGAACAACTAACACGTGTCTCGATGGGCACTTCCGTCTCATCATCCACACTGCCGGCGGCATGATCAGCCAGATCGAAAAGATCCACGACAGCCATTATGTCGAAGCGTTTGCACGGCTTGTCGACATGATGCACGAGACCACCAAGGATCCCGCATGATCGTGCCATTTTGGCAGGCTTGCTCCCCGGGAACGCATCAACCATCGGCGCGCGACAGCAGACAGGCATCGCCATAGGAATAAAACCGATAGCCTTGCGCAATGGCATGGGCGTAGGCGTCCTGCATCGTTTGCAGCCCGCTGAAGGCCGAGACAAGCATGAACAATGTTGAACGTGGCAGATGAAAATTCGTCATCAAAACATCGACGGCACGGAAGCGATAGCCGGGCGTGATGAAGATACCGGTGCTGCCTGAAAACGGATTGATCCGTCCTGCTTCGTCCGTGGCGCTTTCCAGCAGACGCAGCGATGTCGTCCCGACGGCAATGATCCGCCCACCGGCAGCGCGCACCGCGTTCAACGCAGCAGCCGTCGCCGGCGAAATCTCCCCCATCTCGACATGCATGACGTGATCGCGCGTATCGGCCACCTTGACAGGCAGGAAGGTGCCCGCACCGACATGCAAGGTGAGGAAGTGGCGTGAAATGGCGCGCGCATCCAAAGCGGCGAACAGCTCAGGCGTGAAATGCAGTCCCGCCGTTGGCGCGGCGACTGCGCCGTCATTGGCCGCATAGATCGTCTGGTAATCCGTCGCGTCCTGTTCATCGGCTTTGCGCCGTCCGGCAATATAAGGGGGCAGCGGCATGCGGCCGCGTTCTTTGATTGCCGCATCGAGAAACGCGGAATGAAGGTTGAACCGGAGTGTAACAAGACCGCCCTCGTCTTTCCCTTCAACGGTGGCATCAAGGACACCCAGGAAGCAGACTTTCCCCTCCTCGCCGAACCGGATCAAATCCCCCGGTTGCAACCGCTTGCCTGGCTTGGCAAAGGCCTGCCAGCGGCACTCATCGAGCTGTTCGATCAGCGTCACCTCGATGTGTGCGGTCTGGCCGTCCCGTGTTCGCCTTCCCGAAAGCTGCACCGGGATCACGCGGGTATCATTGAAGACCAACGCATCGCCCGGCTGCAGAAGATTGGCCAGATCGCCAACCTTGCGATCCTCGAGACTTTCACCTGGCCGCACAACAAGCAGCCGCGCAGCATCGCGCGGCCGGGCCGGATGCAGCGCGATGAGCGTCTCAGGCAGATCGAAATCAAACAGGTCCGTGCGCATGACTGGCGCTCATGCGCTATTTTTCGCTGCCGCGCAAGCTCAAGACACCAGCAAATACCAAAACCAGCCAGCCCAGGATCATGGCCGAGCCGCCGGTCGGGGCAGCCATCGGGAACAGGCGAAAACCGCCGATCGTGCGCGCCGCAATATCAGCGGCAAACAATGCCGCGCCGCCCAGAAGTAACGCGGCCGAAACAATCCAGATTTTGGCGAAGGGCGCAGGTCCATGGTGGACCCGGCGCAGATGGGCTGCAAGCCCGACCGAGGCGGCAGCGTGCAGCACCAGCATATGGGACGCCGTGGCCAGCGATGGATCGTTGACACGGTGTGCGGCAAGCGCGGCGAGCGCCACGCCCGCCGCCCCGGCCAGACCGGCTGCTACCACAATGATGCTGCGCGATTTCATGACGAGCTTTTCCTGATCACCAATGATGTAACCGCGCAAGCGGCGTGGTCCGCGGCGCGCGTGGCGGGCGCCATCAACTTGTATGCGCCACGAAGGTGGCGGCGCAAGCTGGGCCGCGTACGGGCAACGCCACACCG
>JAXGRZ010000245.1:0-3039 GCA_040765305.1 Hyphomicrobiaceae bacterium
CCGCAACACCCACAACGCCAAGGCCAATTGGCACTTCACCACCGCCGACGCCCGTGTCAAACTCAAAAGCCTGTATCCAACACTTTAGGAGATTCAGGCAACTAGGCTTTTGGGAGTCCCCCAGCGCGCCAGCAGCACATAGGCGGCAACGGCGGCACACAGGGCAAAGCTGTAGGGGGTCGTCGTGAGGTCGGTCAGTGTGCCTGCGCCCCAGACGCCAGCGCCGGTCAGCAGCGCGGCAAGGGCACTCGTCTGGCCACCAAAACGGGTGAAAAGACCGAACACGAGACAGACCACAACGCCAGAACTGCCAAATGCGGCGGCCACCTCCACCAACGCGCGGATCGACGTATCGGTCATCGCCAGGAGATAGGCGACGAGGGTCAACACAATCACGCACGCGCGAACCGCCAACAAACGGGTGCGCTCACTGGGGTTTCTGGCCAGTTCCATGACCACGTTGTGCGAGAGCAGGGATGCTGCCGCAATCAGTGTCGAATCGACGGTTGAAAGAATGGCGGAGATGATGGCCCCGGCAAAAACGACATAGAGCAGATCCGGCATCAGGCGTTCGGCCATCTGGGGAACGACCTGTTCGAGATTGTCTGCCGCAAGCCCGGGCACAATGGCGGGTCCGATCAGGCCCAGATAGACCGGGATCAGTCCAACGGCGATGTAGAGCCCGGCACCTGCCATCGTGGCGCGCGCCGCGACTTCGGCCGAGCGACAGCCCAAAATGCGCGAGACAAGTTCGATCGCGACGATCGTGCCGCAGATGGGAACGAGCCAATGCTCGATGCGCTGCGCCCAGCCGCCAGCATCCGGCCCCACCCCGATATCGAAGCGTTCGGCAGGTATCATTGCGATACTGGCGCCAAACCCTCCCAGGGTACCTGCCGCAAGGGCTGCCAGGACGAGGAGACCAACAATGACGGCAATGCCCTGGACGAGATCAGTGATGGCGTCCGCCATCAAGCCGCCAAGAACCGTATAGGCCGATACGACGACCGCCGCGAAGGTAATGGCAATCGTCACGTCGGTTTGTGAAACTGCACTGACGACCTGGCCGAAAGCGCGGATCTGCGCTGCCGCCCAGAAGACACTTCCGGGAACCAACAGGACGACGACGAGACGCTCGGTAGCCGTGCCGAAGCGGTCGCGAAAGAAATCCGCAAAGGTCGTAAGACCACGCCGCCAGAGGGCGGCGGCAAAAACGAACCCGGCGATGAAGAGTGATAGCGCGTAGCCGAAGGGATCGAATTCGGCGCCCTTTAGCCCCTGCTCGTAAACCGTGCCTGACGTACCGACGATGACTTCAGCGCCAAACCAGGTGGCGAACACCGTGAACGCACCGATAACGGGCCCCAGCCGTCGCCCGGCATTGATGTAATCGCGCTCGGTGGAGATTTGGCGCGAGACAACGGCGCCGATGAGGAACTGGACAAGGATGTAACCGATCACACCGACCGTGACTGCATTCATTGCCCGCCCCCGATGCCGGCCACCGCCGGTCCCACCCGCACACCATTTGAACGACGGCATCAAAACGGCGGCGCAGGCCGGCGGTCAAGCAGCCTCGCCATCGGCGAATCAGCGGATCGGGACCACAACACCACCCACAACACCACAACGAGAAAAGCTATTCTTCCGCCAGCGATCGGCCAGGTCATGCTTATCGCGCATTTTGCGCTATAGTATGTGTGCCCGTTACAATGGGTGCACTTCGACCGGCGCGGGATCCCGGGCACGGCCGCCCGGCAGGACCGGTTGCCTGGGTTTGCCGGTTGCCTGGGTTTGCATGTGGCCCATGTGCCGTGCCGCAATAGATTTGAGGAGCCTGTCGTTTGACCGGACTCGCCGCACGCTCAATTTCCGTGATCAGCGCACTTGCTGTCGGCCTGGCCGGTCTACCGCTCAACCCCGCTGCCATCGCCGCTCCTCCCGCAATGACGCGCGCCGACTACGAGGCGTGCCAGACCCGCGATGAAACGGCATTCCGATCGGCCATGGCGGCGATCATCGAAAAAACCCTCACCACCAGCATCTCGAATGTCAACTACACCGACATCGTCAAGGACCAGTGGCGCAACGGCAATCTCGACCAGATTGTCGATACGCGTGTCGACATTGCCGTTGCCGATGTGCGCGATGAAACGAGCTGGGGGGCCCTCATCAAGAGCCTCGCCTCGAAAGAGAAGGCGCAGGAGCTGGCTACAGCCGTTGCCGAGCGCGTCTATCGCTCCGATGCCATGAAGGCGGCGATCGAAGGGTTGGCGAGCGGCGTTGCACATGATCTAGGCAAGCGACTGGAGCTTGCCACATCCGATGCCTCGCAACCTGCTCTGGGTTGCCTTGAGGCCTACCTTGGACCGCGCTATGGCAACGCCGTCGCCAGCTTCGTCATCGGTGGCGGCAAGGACGCTCTTTCCTTCGACGCCGACTCAGGCCAGGCCTCCGTGACCAACACGGACATCATCAAGGAAACGGGCGGGGGCATTACCGGCGTCGCGATCCTGGTCTTGCGGCGGCAGATGGCCAATCTGGCGCGGCGGCTGGGCCAGCGCGTGGTCGGCGCGGTTCTTTCACGCATCGTTTCGGCTGCGGCGGGCGGGGTTGGTCTGGTTCTCATCGCCAAGGACATCTGGGATCTGCGTCACGGCGTTTTGCCGATCATTGCCGACGAGATGAAGTCGGAGGCAACAAAGGAGAAAGTGCGCGAGGAGTTGGCCGCCTCCATTGGCGAACAGATCAACGAGCACGTCAAGGAGATCTCGGCCAAGGCCGGCGATCAGGTGGTCGAGGTGTGGCAGACCTTCCGGCGCGCGCATGCCAAGGTGCTGGAGCTGTCCGAAACCAACGAACCCTTCAAGACCTACTTCAACGGACTTGCACCAAAGCAGCTGGCGCGACTCGATGGCGTGGTTGCCCTGATCCTGGCCGAGGAAGGTTCACCCGGCGTAGTGCGCCGCCTCAATGATGGAACGCTGGACCAGGCCGTTTCGCATATGCCGGCCGCCGCCATGGAGATTGCCAGCGCCC
>JAXGRZ010000246.1:0-2995 GCA_040765305.1 Hyphomicrobiaceae bacterium
TCCCTGCTATGCCTACGAGGTCGCGACCATTCTCGATTACGGGGCGCGGCGCATGATGGAGGCGCAAGCCGACGAGTTCTACTACCTGACGGTGATGAATGAAAACTATGCGCATCCCTCCATGCCCGATGGCGTTGCGCAGGACATCATCAAGGGCATGTATCGCTTGCGTGAGGTGAAACCAATGCGCGCGCCCATGGCGCGCGTGCGCCTGCTCGGTGCCGGCGCGATCTTGCGCGAAGTTGAGGCCGCAGCCGAACTGCTGGCGGCGGACTGGGCCATCGCCGCGGACGTTTTCAGTGTGACAAGCTTTTCCGAATTGGCGCGGGACGCGCAGCTCATCGAGCGCGCCAACCGCCTCAACCCGAATGCCCAGGACACGCAGACATCGCACGTGGATCGCCTGCTGGCCGGATCAGATCCCGTCATCGCCGCTTGCGATTACGTGCGTGCGGTGCCCGGTCTCATCGCGCCTTACGTCAGATCCGGATTGAGCGTGCTTGGAACCGACGGGTTTGGCCGCTCCGACACACGCGGCGCCCTGCGCCGCTTCTTCGAGGTCGACCGCCATTCGATCGTCGTGGCGGCACTCGAGCGCCTGTCGCGCGACGGGCTGATCGGGCGCCAAAGCTTGTCGCAAGCGCTTGAGAGATACGCCATCGATAGCACCGCACCCGCACCCTGGACCGTTTAGAGCACCGTGCGTTACGGCATTACGGCAGGCTTGAGGCAAGCATGGCCAGGCCACTCGCGGCAACAGCGCAAGCCACCACAACAAGCCATGGCGTGACTTTCCACACATAAAGCGCCAGAAACGCTGCGATCGCGAGGCCGAAGTCGCGAGGACTCTTGATCCCCGCCGTCCATACCGGATTGTAAAGTGCCGAGAGCAGCAAGCCGACAACGGCCGCGTTGACACCGGTCAACGCCGATTGCGCCCAGGGGCGGCGGCGCAAATCCTCCCAGAAGGGCAAGGTGCCAATCACCAGCAGGAACGATGGCGCGAAGATTGCCACGAGGCACAGCGCGGCAATGCCCCATCCGCCGATAACCGCTCCCAAATAGGCTGCAAATGTGAACAGTGGCCCCGGCACCGCCTGCGCGGCACCATAACCGGCCAGGAATTGATCGTTGCTGACCCAGCCCGGTGGCACGACTTCAGACTGCAACAGCGGCAGCACAACATGCCCACCGCCGAACACGAGCGAACCGGAGCGATAAAACGAGTCGATAAGGTCGATCGATTTATCGCTGGTCTGTGCCGCGAGGATCGGGAAGCCAATCAGCAAGCCGAAGAAGAGCACCAACGACACGATTCCCGCCGTGCGCCCCACCGGCAGCGGCAGGCTGACGTGATCGGAAGAGGCAAACGCGCCTTTCAACAACACCAACCCCACGACAGCACCGAACACAATCGCACCCACTTGCCCCCAGGCTGTCGGGATTGCCAGAGTGATGATGGCCGCGATGACCGCAAGTGTGGCCCGCTCCCTGTCTGGCGCAAGCGAACGCATCATGCCGAGCACAGCCTGCGCGACGACGGCAACAGCCGCGGTCTTGAGGCCGTGAAGCCAGGCGCTCCCTGCTGCACCGCCGAGCGCCGTGACCCCGTATGCGAACAGGACCAGAGCCATCGCGGACGGCAGTGTAAAGGCGGTCCAGGCAGCTAGAGCGCCCGCATAACCAGCCCGCGACAATCCCACCGCGATACCGACCTGACTACTGGCCGGCCCTGGCAGAAATTGGCACAGGGCGACGAGATCGGCGTACGCAGCCTCCTTCAGCCACTTACGTCGCACCACAAACTCTTCCCGGAAGTATCCAAGATGCGCGACGGGCCCGCCAAAGGATGTCAAGCCAAGGCGCAGGAAAACGAGGAACACCTCACCTGCATGCGATGAGCTGCCAACCGGTTTAGCGTTCGCCTCGTTCGTCACCTCTTCCGCCCCCGCCTGTCGTTCGTCGTCCGATCCGCCAGCGAACGCCTTCAGCTTATCCTTAAAACCCGTACCCTAGAGCGGATTCCACCTGATGTGGGTCATGTTCGATAGCCTGCATGCTTGAAGTAGCCGGCGCATTCGATCGGCGCAATCGGCTTCAGGCTTCGGCCGACGATCCTGGTCAGGGCGTCGACGGTTCGCGCGGCGCCCTTGCTCAGGTCTGATTTGAGCTTGGAGTAGAGGTTCTCGATGGGGTTGAGGTCAGGCGAGTAGGCCAGCAGATAGCGCAGCTGGGCTCCAGCGGCCTCAATCGCTTCGTGCACCCCGACGACCTTGTGAGTGCGCACGTTGTCCATGAAGACGATGTTGCGCCTCTTGAGCGTCGGCACCAGCATCTGTTCGACCCAGTGACGTAGGCCGCCTTGACGCCGTCGGAGCGCAAGGCGGCCGCGACGTCAGGTCCGGCTCGCTGGCGACGAGGTCGAGCAGCCATGTCTCATACGCCTTGAGTGGCGAGCGGGCTGTGTCCCGTTCCGGGCTTGGCCTCGACACGGCCTGTCGTGGTCCAGCGATCGAGCCAACGCACCGCCGTCGAAGGCGCGAGGTTGAGCATGCGCGCAACCTCCCGACGGGCTCTCGCCGTCCTCGACCAATGCCACCGCACGCTCGCGCAAGTCCTTCGAGTAGCCCTTCGCCATGGTTGTCTCCGCCATCGCCAATGGACAATTCGAACTTGATTTGCGCCGCCGAGGAAATCCCCCCGTGGCCGATCCGATCCACATCAAGCAGAAACCGTGCTAGAGCACCGTGCGCTAGATCAGGATCATTCTGCCGTGGCGAATTTGATTCCCAAGATAAAGCCGGCCAGCGCCGGGCGTAGCGGTGTTACGATCAAGACGGACGGCGATGAGATTGGGCCAAATTCGCCTGGCCATTCGGGTTTCCAAGCGGCGCGCGCCAAGTCACGTCGAGCGATCTGTCCCTGCAGCATTTTCCGACGAAGTGGCCACCGGTTCGGCGCAGAAAATGCGACAAAACAAAAAGCTAAAGCGCCA
>JAXGRZ010000247.1:0-2988 GCA_040765305.1 Hyphomicrobiaceae bacterium
ACTGCGGCCAGGGTAACACCCACGCCCCACCGCCCAACGCGCCCACTCCAGCTTCACGTGTGGAAAACTTGTGTTGTTCCAAGATGGCTCAGGTAACTAGCGAGACAGCCGGCGACACCACCGCCCTCTATCTGCCAGTCGCAACACTGGCCGATGGGTTGTGAGTCAAAAACATCCTGGCACCATATTTTATCGTCCTCGGGCTAGCCCGCCTTTCTCACAAAAGTGGAGATTGCCCGTCCATCCAACCGGCCCGACAAGGGCCGGTCAGGCCGCGACCGCGGCCCGGCGCCAGTACGCCGGACATCAAGTGGCACATCACTGGCGATAGCAAAGCCTGCCGCTCCTTGTGTCAGCACAAAAAACCTCTACCCCCGCCCCCCAAAAATCGCGCTACCGACCCGCACATGGCTTGCGCCAAACTCCACCGCTGTTTCGAAGTCGTCGCTCATCCCCATTGAAAGACCGGCAACGCCCGCCTCGCGCGCCAGCTTGGCGAGAAACGCGAAATGCACCGCAGGCTCCTCGTCCACCGGTGGAATGCACATCAGCCCGGCGATCTCAAGCCCCAGCCGATCACGGCACATCGCCACGAACGCCACGGCATCCGCCGGCATCACGCCCGCCTTTTGCGGCTCTTCGCCCGTATTGACCTGAACGAACAGGTGCAACCGCCGGCCCTGGCGCTCCATTTCCGCAGCCACAACCCGCGCGATCTTCTCGCGGTCGATCGAATGGATCGCATCAAACAGCGCCACCGCCTCTTTCGCCTTGTTCGACTGCAACGGCCCAATGAGATGCAGCACGATCCCAGGCGTTTGCGCCTTGAGCGCCGGCCATTTGGCGCTGGCCTCCTGCACCCGGTTTTCTCCGAAATGGCGCTGCCCGGCCGCGATCACCGGACGGATCGCATCGGCATCGAAGGTCTTCGACACCGCAATTAGCGTGACATCGGAGGGATTGCGACCCTGCTCGACCGCTGCCGCGCCAATGCGCGTTTGAATATCGCCAAGCCGCTCTGCCGCACCATCCATGCCCAAATCGTTCCTGTTCCTGCTCATTTCCGCCCCCGCCCACATCCGGCCACCTTGACCCACCGGGGCCTTTCGGGCTCATTACGCCGCCAAACACCAATCCTCAAGAACCAGGCGGCAACGAGCCCCTCCAAAGAGCACCCATGTCCAAAGAACGCTACAACGCACCCGCGCGCGAAAAGCACTGGCAAGCCGTCTGGGATGGCGATCGCAAACCGCACCAATCCGCACTTGGAGCGCAAAAGGGGCCGAAGTGCTACGTGCTGGAGATGTTCCCCTATCCATCCGGGCGCATCCACATGGGCCACGTGCGCAACTACACGATGGGCGACGTTTTTGCCCGCTACAAGCGCGCGCGCGGTTTCAATGTCCTCCACCCGATGGGCTGGGACGCCTTCGGTATGCCGGCCGAAAACGCCGCCATGGAGCGCAAGACCCACCCTGGCACATGGACCTACGCCAACATTGAGACGATGAAAGGCCAGCTCAAGTCGATGGGCCTGTCCCTCGATTGGGACCGCGAGATCGCCACCTGCTCACCCAACTACTATCGCCATCAGCAAAAGCTGTTCCTCGATCTGCTCGACAAGGGCCTCGCCTACCGTAAATCAGCAAAGGTCAACTGGGACCCCGTCGACATGACCGTGCTCGCCAACGAGCAGGTCATCGATGGTCGCGGCTGGCGCTCGGGCGCGCTCGTCGAGCAGCGCGAACTGACCCAGTGGTTCTTCAAGATCACCCACTACGCCGAGGAGTTGCTCGAGGCACTCGCGACGCTCGACAAGTGGCCTGAGAAAGTGCGCCTGATGCAGGGCAACTGGATCGGCCGTTCCGAAGGTCTCCTGGTCCGCTGGGCATTGGAAAGCGGCACCGCGCCATCCGGCCACGACGAATTGCAGATCTATACGACCCGGCCAGATACGCTGTTTGGCGCCTCCTTCATGGCGGTGGCTGCCGATCATCCTCTGGCCCGCGCCGCCGCGGAGAAAAATCCCGACCTCGCCGCCTTTTGCGACGAATGCCGCCGCATGGGCACCTCCGTTGCCGACCTGGAGACCGCGGAGAAAAAGGGCTTCGATACCGGCATTCGCGCCATCCACCCGCTCGATCCGAAATGGACGCTGCCCGTCTATGTCGCCAACTTCGTGCTGATGGACTACGGCACGGGCGCCATTTTCGCCTGCCCGTCAGGCGACCAGCGCGACCTCGATTTCGCCCGGAAATATGGCCTGCCCGTCGTACCCGTCATCCTGCCGCCAGGACAGGACCAGGCGACCTTCCAGATCGGCGCTGAAGCCTATGACGGCGAAGGCACGATGATCAACTCGCGCTTCCTCGATGGCCTCGCCACCAAAGCCGCATTCAACGAGGTGGCAACGCGCCTCGAAAAGGCGACGCTCGCAGGCCAACCCGTGGGCGAGCGCAAGGTCAATTTCCGCCTGCGCGATTGGGGCATTTCACGCCAGCGCTACTGGGGCTGCCCGATCCCCATCATTCATTGCGACACATGCGGCGTCGTGACGGTGCCGGAACAAGACTTGCCGGTCAAACTGCCCGACGATGCCAGCTTTGATAAGCCCGGCAATCCGCTCGAACGCCACCCGACATGGAAGCATGTCGCCTGTCCCAAGTGCGCCGGCAAGGCGCGCCGGGAAACCGACACGATGGACACCTTCGTCGATAGTTCCTGGTACTATGCCCGCTTCACCAATCCGCATGCCAACGTGCCGATCGACAAGGAGGCCGCCGCCTACTGGCTGCCCGTCGACCAGTACATCGGCGGCATCGAGCACGCGATTTTGCATCTGCTCTATTCGCGCTTCTTCGTGCGCGCCATGTGCGACAGCGGACATCTCTCCTTTTCGGGCAACACCCGCGAGCCGTTCGCGGCCCTGTTCACCCAAGGCATGGTCACGCACGAGACCTACAAGTCGGAAGATGGCTTCTGGCTGCT
>JAXGRZ010000248.1:0-2965 GCA_040765305.1 Hyphomicrobiaceae bacterium
ACAATCTCGTCCATGACCTGGGCGAGCTTGGTGCTGAGAGCGTGGTCGTGCGCAACGACAAGATCACCGTCGACGAAGTGATGGCCAACAAGCCAAAGGCCATCGTGCTCTCGCCGGGACCGTGTACACCCAACGAAGCCGGCGTCTGCCTCGACTTGATCAAAGCCGCCGGGCCGACAATCCCGTTGCTGGGCGTGTGCCTTGGCCATCAGTCGATCGGACAGAGCTACGGCGGCAAGGTGATCCGCGCGCCCCAGCCCATGCACGGCAAGATGTCCACGATCAGGACGACGGGCCGCGGCCTGTTCCAGGGCATCGATCCGAGCTTCGCCGTCACGCGCTATCATTCTCTGATCGTCGAGCGCGCCACGCTGCCGGATTGCTTGAAGGTGACGGCGGAAACCGACGACGGCATCATCATGGGCCTGCAGCACAAAACGCACCCCGTACATGGCGTGCAATTTCATCCTGAAAGCATCGCATCCCAGCAAGGCCACGCGCTGCTCGCCAATTTCCTCGCGCTTGCTGGATTTGTGCCCAAGAAACGTGCCGCCTAAGTGAGATCTTGATGCCCGCGAACCAACTTAAGCGCCTGCTGAACAGGATCGCAGACGGCGAGACCCTCACTGCCTCGGGGATGGAAGAGGCGCTTGACCTGCTGATGTCTGGCGTCGCTACGCCCGTTCAGCTCGGCGGGTTCTTGATGGCGCTGCGCGTGCGCGGTGAGACAGTTCCCGAAATCACCGGAGCAGCGCGTCTGCTGCGCGCCCGTATGACACCGGCGGAAGCTCCGCCCAATGCGATCGACATCGTTGGGACCGGCGGCGACAGCCACGGTACGTATAACGTTTCAACCGCAGCCGCCATCGTTGCCGCTGGCGCGGGCGTTCCAGTCGCCAAACACGGCAATCGCTCAGTCTCTTCGCTTTCGGGCGCATCCGATGTCTTGCAGGCACTCGGCGTTAAAATCGACATCGAGCCGATGATCGTCTCGCGTTCCATCAATACCTCAGGCGTCGGCTTCCTTTGGGCCCCCATGCATCATCCGGCCATGAAGCTGTGGGCGCCGATCCGCGCGGATCTTGGCATTCGCTCGATCTTCAATTTGCTGGGGCCGCTGTGCAATCCCGCCAACGTCAAGCGTCAGGTGCTCGGCGTCTATCACCGCAAGTGGCTTGAGCCGATGGCCGAAACGCTGAAGCACCTCGGCTCGGTTCATGCCTGGGTGGTGCACGGCGCGGACGGAATGGACGAACTGACAACCACCGGCCCTTCGACCGTCGCAGAGTTGGTCGATGGAAACATCCACGTATTCGAGATCACACCGGAAGACGCTGGCCTGCCGCGCGCAAGCCTGGCGGAACTCAAAGGTGGCGATGCCAACGTCAACGCCGCCAAGATGCGGGCGCTCTTGTTGGGCGAAACCGGACCTTATCGCGATATCGTGCTGCTCAATACGGCGGCCGCGTTAATCGTGGCAGGCAAAGCAGTCAGCTTGGAAGATGGCGTGCGGCTCGCCGCATCCGCCATCGACAGCGGCGCTGCCGCCCAGGCCCTCGACAAGCTGGTTGCCGTCACCAACGACGGCTGACGATCCCTGTTGCCGCGCGATCAGCCTTAAGCGCCACCCGTTTGCGCCGAGACGGTCACGACCGGCGGATGAAGCAGCGTCTGGTAGACGACGCAATAGCGTTCGGCCAGCTTGATAAGCTGATCCACCTGCTCCTTGGGCGCGTCGGACTTGATGTCGAAAACCAACCGGATCGTTTGGAAGCCAACGGGGGCTGTCTTGTCCACGCCCAACGTGCCGCGAAAATCGCACTCGCCTTCGGCCGTGACGGTGGCGTGATCAATCTTGATGCCCATGGCTGTCGCCACCGCCTTCAAGGTGACGCCCGCACACCCGACCAGGGCCTCAAGCAGCATGTCGCCCGAACATAATTCCGCGCCGCTCCCGCCTGCCGCCGGATGCAAACCTGCTCTCGCCGTTGCGCGATCAATATCAAGACGGCAGGCAACAGCCGCATCATCCAGCGTGCCGGTGGCCCGCATGGTGATAATGGCCTTAGCTGGATCAGCCTTGTATCTCTCTTTGAGCGGCGCTTGCAGCGCGCGCAACTCATTCGTGTCCATCTTGAGCACCCTTTGCGCTATGTCACGAAACCTCTGAGGTGCGCCTCACCCTGTCCTGATCGTTTTCACGTCGGCAAATTGGATGTCAGGGTTCTTGTCCGCCGCCCAACGCAGCGAGAATGCGCTTTCGGCGAGATAAACCTTATCGCCGTCCTGATCCTCAGCGATCTTCGACTTGTTCTTGTCGATGAACGCCTGCAGCACCTTGGGATCGTCCGCCGACATCCAGCGCGCCACCTCGCATGGCGCACTCTCGAACGCGATCGGCAGGCCATATTCGTTCTTCAAACGCTCGGCCAGCACGTCGAGCTGAAGGGCGCCGATCACACCGACGATGGGCTGGGTGCCATCGACCGGCGAGAAAATCTGCACCACACCCTCTTCAGCCATCTCTATCAGGGCTTCGCGCAGCTTGCGGGCACGGATCGCATCTTCCAGCCGCACACGGCGCAGGATTTCGGGCGCGAAGTTGGGAATGCCGAGGAACGCAACCTTCTCACCCTCGGTCAGCGCGTCGCCGATGCGTAGCAGCCCCCGATTGGGAATGCCCACGATGTCGCCAGCATAAGCCTCTTCGGCAATCGAGCGATCTTGAGCGAAGAAGAACTGAGGCGCCTGAAGCGCCATCACCTTGCCGGTGCGCGAAACCGTCGCCTTCATACCGCGCGAAAGTTTGCCGGACGTCACGCGCATGAACGCGATGCGGTCGCGATGGTTGGGATCCATGTTTGCCTGGATCTTGAAGACGATGCCCGTCATCGCCGGTTCATTGGCTTCAATGGTGCGATGGGCCGCGTTCTGAGCACGCGGCGGCGGTGCAAAGTTCACGAAC
>JAXGRZ010000249.1:0-2901 GCA_040765305.1 Hyphomicrobiaceae bacterium
AGAAAACCAGAGAAGCTCACGGTGATCGCCAACGCGTAGAGCACGATCCCCTGCAGTGTTGGATTGAACTTATTGAGCCAACTTTCAGTCGCCGCTTTGTCGAGTGAGACAGCGGCCAGCGGCGTTTCCGCCAGCAGATTGCGGTAGCGGTCGATCGCTTTGTTGGCTGCCGGTGCATCGTCTGCGCGGACCGCGTCGATAATATCGGTGAAGGCCAAGATGGCTGGGTTCGGTCCCCCCTGGGCCATCCCCATGCGTTGCCCCAAGAAGGCCGTAGGCAATGCGCAACAGCCAATCGACAGGCCGCTTGACGGGGTGCTCGGCGCCAGCTGCCAGGGCAACGACCATGAGGCCGGCCGCGAGAACCGCATACCAGGCCGAGGTTGGCGCCAGCCAGATCATCAAGCCGGCGAGCAGGACCACAATCCAGGCACTGCTTTCGACAGAGTCCCATGTGCCCCATCGCCGCCACGCCACTTCGGCGTTGGCCAGCGCGATGTGCAAGACCCCAACGACGATCGAAAAACGCATCATCATCGCGAAGTTGTTGACGTCGATGACAGCAATCTTGTCCAGCAGGCTGTTGTTGGGCGGCTCGACGCCGAAATAGCCGCCGACCATGACACCGTAGGCGAAGGCAACGAAGAGGATGCCGGCCAGCATGATTCGCGCCTTGCGTCCTCCCGCAGAGCTGCCCATGCGGCGCCAGTAGAGTGCCAGAAGAAGCCCCAGAACGGCGGCATACCCGGCATCGGCCAGAATCATCGAAAAGAAGATCGCGAACGAGACATAAACAATCAGGCTTGGATCCCACGTCGCGTAGTCCGGCACCTTGAAGAAGGTGGTCAAGCCGCTGGCGCCCGACAGCGCGCCGGGATTATCAAGAAGGGTCGGCGGCAGATCAGCCTTGCCTGGAGCCTCCACCACCATGGCGAGCCCATGGCTTTGCGCAAGCTCGTTGACACGTGCAGCATCGCGTTCAGGGACCCAGCCCTGGAGGGCAAACAACCGGCCTTCATCGCGCGTCATGGCGTCGGCGGCGCGGCGATCTTCGCTATCTTCCGCCTCGACAAGTCTGATACCCAAAGCCAACCGAGACCGGGCCAGCTTGGCGCGCTCGGCTTCCGCGTCCTCGATCTCGATTTCCGTATGCTCCAGTTCCTCGCGCAAGTCCGACAGTGCGCGCGATCCCGTGTGCGTTCGTGGCACCGGCAGGAGATCGGCGGGAGGCTCGTCCTTGGCAATGACAACAACGTATGCCAGCCGCTTCTCATAGCCGAGGATCAGCCACGGCAGATCGATCTTGCTGAGCGCTGAGCGGTTCTTGACCGGCAACACATAGAACCAGAGCTTGCGGCCGCGCAGCTCAGCTTCGGGCGGCAGCACAAAATCGCCGAACGGTGTCAGCCCACCAATTCGCGCAACCAGGGCATCGCGCTTGTCGTGGGCCTGGCGCAAGCGAACCTTGTTCTTGAGGGTCGCATCGACCACCCCATCAATGTCGATCTTGCGCTGTCGCGGCCAGGGATGCAGCTTGACGGGCGCTTCATTCAAGTGGCGATAGGCCGCCTTTGCCCGCCGCATCTGGGCCGGGTCAGACAACGCCAAAGGCGAGGGCGTCCGCAGCGCCACCAGATGCACGCATCCCGCATCCTGCAGCGCATCAAGCAAGTTTTCCTTGTCGGACGCCAAGCCGCAGATCGTCACGCGCTTGAGAGGCACAATCGACATCAGCCCACCACCTTCTTGCGCTTGGATATCTTGGAATTGACAACTGCTGCCCGCTCCAGATCGCCAAGGGCAATGTCAATGCGCCCGATGTTGGCTTTGGCGTTGGGGATGAGAACCTTGTCGAACAGGTTGACACGTTGCGTGACACGCCGAACGGCACCCTCAAGCAGATCAACCTGCCGGCGCGTGACGCGCTGTTCAATCCGCAACCGCAACACGTCCTTCAGCCGGGCAGCGACGGCATCGACCCAGAAGGGGCGCACCAGAAGACCGTAGGGCGCTATTTCCACCTCGATATCCTCAAGCGTCGGCAGGCGCTGGCCGACAACATTGATCTCGCCGATCTTGGCTGATTTCAGCGTCACGAGCTTGTCGAGATCGATCTGCGCATTGGCCAGCATCGGGATCTCCTCGCCGATCCCCGCTGTCTGTCTGGCGATCTCTGCTTCAATGCGCGCAATCTTCTGCTCAGCCTTGTTGCGCTCGCCCGTCAGTTGCTTGCGCTTCAAATCGAGGGAGGGCAGGTAGCGCCGGTACATCGACAGCGCCGCCTTCTCCCTGGAGAGCTGCATCTTGGTGAGACTGAGACGCGCCATGACCTACTGCACCGTTGCTTCCTGCTTGGGATAGAACTTGTCGACCAGCGCCTGTTTCATCATCAGCTGTTCGGCGCTGAAGCATTCGGCCATTGTCGACCAGCCCAAATCGAGCGCTTTTTCCAGCGGCAGCGCCACATCGATCGTCATGAAGCGCTCCTTGAAAAGCTTGCCGTACCTGAGCAACTGGTGGTCATAGTCCGACAAGTCGAAAGCCATCGCCTGCTTTTGCTGAGCGTCACGCGCTTCCGAATAAAGCCTGATCATGGTGTTCATGACCGCTCCGTGATCTTCGCGCGTGCGCTTGCCGATGACGTTCTGCTTGAGCCTTGAGAGCGAGCCGAACGGATCTATGACGCCGCCATGCAGATAGAACTGCCCTTCGGTGATGTATCCGGTGTTGTCTGGAACGGGGTGGGTGATGTCGTCACCGGGCATCGTGGTGACGCTGAGGACGGTTACCGATCCGCCCTCGCGATAGTCCGCCGCCTTCTCGTAGCGGCGTGCCAACTGGCTATAAAGATCGCCAAGATAACCCCGGTTGGAGGGCACACGATCCATTGAGATGCCGACC
>JAXGRZ010000025.1:0-19824 GCA_040765305.1 Hyphomicrobiaceae bacterium
AGGTTACCGCAAGCCGTAAACCACAGCGTAACTTGGATGCGGGCAAGTCTCACCTGAACGGCGCCACACCGGATGCTGGCAAGCAGGGGGCAACGCCCCCGACAACAACATCAGCTCAGACACCGGTGATTATCGAGGCAGAACCGGTTTCGGACGAAGACCGTTTCGAACCAGGGCGTCGGCTCCGCGAAACGGAAACTAAACCGGCCCCAGAAAGCATGCCGCCCGAGCCCAAAACAGCGCCAAAAAGCTGAAACGTGGTTGTCGCAGCCGCAAAACCGCTGTAGGCCAGGGCGAACTGGGCCGCAGCGGCCTAGAGCATTTTCCGACGAAGTGGACACCGGTTCGTCGAAGAAAATGCGACCAAACAAGAAGCTAGAGCGCCGGTTCCGTTCCATCGGATCGAAAAGTGCTCTAGTCAGACATTATCGAGCCAACTGCCCGGCATGCCCACGTGAGTGCCGCGCGTTCAACGTGAACCGAACGGCCCCACGAGCGGCAAGCACCACGAGGCGGAGATGCCGACGAGCGACAAGCTCCTCGCCGACCTGAAACTGCTTCATCCGAAGCTGATTGACCTGTCGCTCGGCCGCGTCGAGCGGCTGCTGGCCAAGCTTGGCGATCCACACCTGGCCCTGCCGCCGATCGTCCACATTGCCGGCACCAACGGCAAGGGTTCGGTGACCGCCTACCTGAAGGCGATCCTGGAGGCGTCGGGGCACACCGTTCATGTCTACACCTCACCGCATCTGGTGCGGTTCCACGAGCGCATCGTCATCGGCCGAAAAGGCGCCAGCGCCGCACCGATCGGCGAGGCTCAGCTGGTCGACGTGCTGAGCCGCACCCAGGCGATCAACCAGGGCGACGACATCACCCAGTTTGAGATCACCACTGCGGCCGCTTTTCTCGCATTCGCGGAAAACCCAGCTGACATCCTGCTCTTGGAAGTCGGTCTTGGCGGGCGCCTTGACGCCACGAATGTGGTGCCCGCACCCCGCCTCGGCGTCATCACGCCGATCTCGCTTGACCATGCCGACAAGTTGGGCGAGCGCCTCTCGCTGATTGCCGCTGAAAAGGCTGGCATCCTGAAGCGCGCCATGAAGTCCATCGTTTCGCAGCAGGACGAGGAGGCGATGGTGGTCATCGCTGGCACCGCCGAGCGGGTCGGCGCCGAGTTGGTTGTGTGGGGCCAGGATTTCGACGCCTACGAGCAGGCCGGGCGCCTTGTGGTGCAACGCCACGACCAGCTTCTCGACCTGCCGCTGCCGGCCCTCATTGGTCCCCACCAGATCACCAATGCCGGCACCGCCGTCGTCGCGGCGCTGGAACTCGACGGCTTCAAGATCGGCGAGAAGGCTATTGAACGCGGCTTGCAGACGGTGCGCTGGCCGGCGCGCATGCAACGCCTGACGGGCGGACCACTAACCGACCTTTTGAAACCAGGCTCAGAGCTTTGGCTGGACGGTGGTCACAACCCCGCCGCCGGCGCCGCACTGGCGCAGACCATGGCCGACCTGGAAGAGCGCGCGCCACGGCCACTGCACCTTATTGTCGGCATGCTCGGCCTCAAGGATGCCGAAGGCTTCCTGCGCCATTTCCGCGGTCTTGCCCGCCACGTGGTGGCCGTCCCGATCCCGGGTGCGCACGAACAGCCGTTCACGCCGGAGGCCCTGGCCCAGGCTGCCCGTAACGCTGGACTCTCGGCAGACCCCGCCGCCCATGTCGAAGAGGCCCTGCTGCGCCATGACGCCCAGTTCCCAGGGCCAAAGCGCGTCTTGATCTGCGGCTCGCTTTATCTGGCCGGACACGTCCTCGCCCTGCAGGACGGGGTTGCCGCCCAGCCGAACTGATGCACCTTACGCTCCTGACGGGGCCCTCAGCCTTTCCGGCGTTCGGCCTCTCCGGCCTTGTGCGCCGTTCACCCAAAAGCCCGCGAATTCTGCTATCACGGCAACGCGAACCCGAACCGCACGCCGTCATGGTCCGCAATCAAACTAAAACCGAATTGACCCGCGCCCGCTCCCCAGCCCTCACCGAGGTCGGAAACCAGGCTCCAAGCGATGTCTAAAGCCAGCACACACAGCACTAAAGCGGCCGCCGGAGCGACTCCGACCACCCGTCAGGAATCGGCCGCCCGTCCCGAATGGGCTGGCGCCCAGCGCATCGTCGTCAAGATCGGCTCGGCGCTGCTCGTCGACCGCACCACCGGCATCTTGAAAACGGACTGGCTGGCCTCGCTGATGGACGACGTTGCAGCTCTGGCCAAAGCAGGCAAGGAGATCGTCCTCGTCTCGTCTGGAGCCATCGCCCTTGGCCGCCACATGCTGAAGCTGCCCAAAGGGCCGCTTCAACTGGAGGAAAGCCAGGCTGCGGCCGCCGTCGGCCAGATCAGCCTTGCCCACGCCTATCAGGATTTCGCCCGTCGCCACGGTTTCATCGCCGCGCAGATCCTGGTCACGCTCGGTGATACCGAAGAGCGCCGCCGTTATCTCAATGCGCGCCATACCATTGACCGGCTGCTCGCCCTCAAGGCAATCCCCGTCGTCAACGAGAACGACACCGTGGCGACGACCGAGATCCGCTACGGCGACAACGACCGCCTGTCGGCGCGCGTCGCCTCGATGGTGTCCGCCGATTGCCTTGTGCTGCTATCCGACATCGATGGTCTTTACACCGCGCCGCCCGGCAGCGCCGCGGATGCGCACCGGCTCGACATCGTCACCGAGATCACGCCGCACATCGAAGCAATGGCAGGCGATGCGGGAACAGAGCTGTCCAAAGGCGGCATGAAGACCAAGATCGAGGCGGCAAAAATCGCACGTGCAGCCGGCTGCGACATGGTGATCGCATCGGGCAAGGTGATGCACCCGTTGAAGGCCATCTCGGAAGGCTGCGCGGCGACCTGGTTCATTGCGCCGTCCGATCCCGTCACCGCCAAGCAGCGCTGGATCTCCGGCCAGCTTGAGCCCAAGGGGGTCGTCGTCGTCGACAACGGCGCGGAAAAGGCGATGCTTTCCGGAAAAAGCCTGCTGCCCGCCGGCGTCACGTCGGTAACCGGCGCCTTCGATCGCGGCGACGTCGTCATCATTCGCAACGAGACCGGCCATGAGCTTGGTCGCGGTCTTATCGCCTATGCGCAGGGGGAAGCGGAGCGTATCATCGGCAAGCGTTCGGCCGCGATTGCTGAAATCCTCGGTTTTGAGGGCCGCGCCGAGCTGATCCATCGCGACGACATGGCCTTGAACCGCGCCGTTACGCACAAGCCATGACGCCCATGACGCCCCATGACATCGCCGTCGCAAAGCGCGGCAGCACTGTCGCCGCAACCAGGACCAAATCGCTCCCCAGCATCGAACAAATTGCGAGATCACTACAATGACCGCCGCCGTCCAGAAAAAGCTCCACGCAAATGACATCGCCGGATTGATGCGCGAGATGGGGCGCGCTGCCCGCACCGCCGCCGCACAGCTGGCCGTGGCGCCGCGCGAGGCAAAAGACGAGGCACTCAATGTCGCCGCAGCACAGTTGCGCAAACACACCGCCGAAATCCTTGCCGCGAACGCCCGTGACATCGCCGCGGCGGAGGAAGCGGGCAAGCCCGCCTCCTACATCGACCGCCTGATGCTCGATCCCGCGCGCGTCGAAAGCATTGCCAAGGGGCTCGAAGCGATTGCCGCGCTCGATGATCCGGTCGGCACCGTGCTGGCTGCCTGGACACGGCCGAACGGATTGCGCATCGAGCGCGTGCGCGTACCCTTGGGGGTCATCGGCATCATCTACGAAAGCCGTCCCAACGTGACGGCGGATGCGGGCGGTTTGTGCCTGAAGGCAGGCAATGCCGCGATCCTGCGTGGCGGCTCCGACAGCCATGAGACATCGGCGGCCATCCTCACCTGCCTGCGTCACGGCCTGACGGCGGCCGGCCTGCCGCTTGACGCGATTCAGCTCGTTCCCACCACCGATCGCGAAGCCGTCGGCCACATGCTCGCAGGACTCGATGGCAATATCGACGTCATCGTGCCGCGCGGCGGCAAAAGCCTTGTCGAGCGCGTGCAGAAAGAAGCCCGCGTCCCGGTGTTCGCGCATCTGGAGGGGATCTGTCACACCTATGTCGATCGTAGCGCCGATATCGAGATGGCCCGCGATATTGTTGTCAACGCCAAGATGCGTCGCACCGGTGTTTGCGGTGCCACCGAATGCCTGCTCATCGACAAGAACGCCAAAGGCGATTACGTCAGCGCACTCGTCGCCGCCCTCATCGAGGCGGGCTGCGAAGTGCGCGGTGATCGGATCCTCCAGGCGGCCGATGCGCGCGTGAAGCCGGCAGCGGACGCGGACTGGGGCCGCGAATTCCTCGATGCGATCATCGCCGTCAGAATGGTCGATGGTGTCGATGAGGCGATCGACCATATCGCGCGCTTTGGCTCGCAACACACCGATGCGATCGTCACCGCATGTGAGGCAACCGCTGAACGCTTCATGAAGCGCGTCGATTCGGCCATCGTGATGCACAATGCCTCGACCCAGTTCGCCGACGGCGGCGAATTTGGCATGGGCGCTGAGATCGGCATCGCCACCGGCAAGATGCATGCGCGCGGTCCGGTGGGCGTCGAACAGCTGACGAGCTTCAAATATAAGGTTCGCGGATCGGGCCAGACCCGGCCAAGATAAAGGTTTTGCCAGATGCGGCTCTGGTTGAAACCATTGTCTTGAACCATCCAGAAGCGATAATCTTTCCGACGACAGGCAATTGGGCCAGCTTGTGCTGACCTGCGCTTGCAAGCGCACAAGCTGTCTGCCGGCACTGCCTAACGATAAAGAACAAAACAATAAAAAACAGGTTCTACGACCCAAGGAGCCAATCGCATGCACCCGCGCATAGCACTCTTCGCACTCGCCAGTGTGGCCGTCACGACCCCGGTGTCGGCCCAGGAGGCCGCAACGGTTGCGGGCCGCCCCGCCCTTTCGACAAAATCAACCCAGGACCTCTTCTCGCAGCGCGAGAAATGGGGCACGGCCCCCGCCTCCAAGCCCGCCAAATTAGCCAAGGGCGAACCACCGCCACCGGTCAAGGCGGACAAGGCAGCCGCCGCGCCCGCGTCCTACGCCGTGCTGCCGGTCGGTGACCTCGGCAAGCTTATTGCCATGCGCGAGACGTGGGGCAAGGGCCCGGCAGGTTACGAGAAAAAGAAGGTTGTGGCGCCACTTGCGGCCGGCACCCGCGCCGCGAAAACCAAAGCTAAGAAGGCCAGAAAGATAAAAGCTGCAAAAAAGAAGAAACAGAAGAACTAACGCCACCACAGTGCTGACAACCTCTTGTGAGAACCGCGTGCGCCTCCCTTGCCGCAAGACATCCGATTTGGCGCTCAAGACGCCACCGGCTGCACCGGGCCAGCGCATCGGCCTCATCGGTGGCTCGTTCAATCCACCCCACGAGGGTCACCTGATGGTGACGCAAACGGCGTTGAAGCGGCTTCACCTGGATCGAATGTGGTGGCTGGTCTCGCCAGGAAATCCGCTCAAGTCCAACGACGCCCTGCCCGACCTGTCCGAGCGCATCAGCGCCTGTCGCACACTGACGCAAGATTATCGGCGCATCGATGTCAGCGGCCTGGAACAGGACCTGGGCAGCGTCTACACCGCGCACACCCTGGCCTTTCTGACCCGGCGGTTTCCGTTGGTGCATTTCGTCTGGGTCATGGGTGCCGACAACCTTGCTGGTTTCCATCTGTGGAGGCAGTGGCGCGACATCGCCATGACGGTACCGATCGCCGTCATCGACCGGCCCGGCTGGCATTTGGCGGCCTTGAGTTCGCCCGTCGCAAGAGCGCTGGCGCAGCACCGCCTGCCGAGCAGCCGCGCCAGGATCTTGCCGTTTACCAAACCGCCAGCCTGGATTTTCCTGTCGACACGCCTCTCACCCCACTCCTCGACCGCGTTGCGCCGCGCCAAGCCCATCTGATTAAAAGGTTAGAGCGTTCCAGGTTGAGCTGCGGCGGCATGCCCGCAACAGTGTTGACTTTCGGGTACAGGGCTCGCGCAAATTTGTTGCTTGCCGGTAGGATTGGCGCGTATCTTTGCCGCGCCGGCATCGATTTCACATCGAACACCGGCCGCAACGGGAAGAGGCTTCGTTTGCCAGCTGACAATGGGCTGCGCAGCAGCGTGGCTTATCTTCCAGGCAACACGACCGCTGGACCTGCTTTACGGATGCCATGCGGTCAGGACACGAAAGGACGTCCGCCACACGATGCCAACCGCACTTGAGGGGAATGCCCGCAGCAATCCTCCAACCGAGGTGATCTCTGACAAGAACGCCTCGAAAGCCCTTCTCGACAAAATCTGCCACTGGCTCGACGAAGCCAAGGCGGAGAAGATCGTTACGATCGACCTGGAGGGTAAAACGACGATCGGCGACTACATGGTGGTTGCCAGTGGCCGCACCGATCGTCACGTCGGCGCGATTGCCGATCAGCTCCAACGCAAGCTCAAGGAAATCGGCCTTGGACGCACGCGCGTCGAAGGAACGGATGCGTGCGACTGGGTGCTGATCGATACCGGCGATCTTATCGTTCACGTGTTCCGTCCCGAGGTTCGTGATTTCTACAACCTCGAAAAAATGTGGAGTGTCGACCGTCCGCCAGAGACGACGGCGCACTGACAGCGCGTGTTGCGCACGCGGATAATTGATCCGCCAGATTAAGCGCTCCGGCTATGTGTGGCCGGGCGTGAGGATGTGATCATGCGCATGAGCGTCGCGGCAATCGGGCGGCTTAAGGACAGCGGCGAAATCGAGCTGACCGCGCGGTATCACAAGCGCATCGACCAGGCCGGACGCGCCTTGGCACTCGGGCCGCTCATCATCACCGAACTGCCCGAGGCGCGCCAGCCGGACCCGGCACAGCGCAAATTTGACGAAGCCGCGCGACTGATCGCCACCACAGCGCGCGCTGACGCCCGCATTGTTCTTGACGAAGGCGGCAAACAGCTGACCAGCCCTGACTTCGCCCAGTTCCTGCGCAAGGCACGCGATGCGGGTACCCGCGAAATGGCATTCCTGATCGGCGGGCCCGACGGTCATGATGCAAGCGTGCGCAACGGCGCCGACCTTGTTTTGTCGCTGAGCCGCATGACCTTGCCGCATGGGCTTGCCCGCGCCTTGCTTGCCGAGCAGATCTATCGCGCGCTGACCATCATTTCCGGCCACCCCTATCATCGCGCATGAGGCGCTCTGGCTCCGGTGCGCTGTCGAAACAGCCTGCTTCCATCACCCACATCACCAACGCCTCACATGCGCGCAATGACGCGATCGAGAAGGCGCATGGGCAGCACGCGCTTGAGAGCTGCGGCCAGATAGGTCGGCGTTGTCACGTAGTAGCGCAGCTTCGGACGGCGCGCCTCCAGCGCGTGCACCAGCTTTTCAACGACCGCCTCGGGTTCGAGCTTGAACGCTTGCTTGCCGCCAGCCTCCATCGCCTTCAAGCGCGCCAAATACGTCTCGCGGTGTACCGAACTGTCGATGTCGACAGTCAGCCGGAAATTCGCCAGTGCCGTTGCAACGAACTTGGTGCGGATCGGACCCGGCTCAATCAACACGACATCAATGCCGCTGCCCGCAAGCTCCAGCCGCATCGCATCAGAAAGCCCTTCCAGCGCGAATTTCGAAGCGCAATAAGCCCCGCGATAGGGCCCTGACACCAACCCCAGGACGGATGAGCACTGCACGATGCGCCCCCAACCGTTGGCGCGCATCGAGGGAATGAGACGACGCGTCAAATCATGCGTGCCGACAAGATTCACATCGAGCTGCTGGCGCAGGACGTCCGGCGTCAGGTCCTCGACCGCACCAACTTGTCCGTAGGCGCCATTGTTGAACAGCGCATCAACACGCCCTCCCGTACGCTCCAATGCACTTTTTGCACACGCAGCAATCGAATTGGCATCAGAAAGCTCCAGCTCCAATGCCTCGACGCCCGCTTCGTGCGCGAGACGATCAAGATCCGCTTTGCGCCGCGCCGTTGCCAGCACCCGCCAGCCGCGCGCCTTCATGTGCACTGCCGCTGCCCAGCCGATACCCGATGAGGCGCCGGTGATCACGATTGATCTCATATTGTATTTATCCCGATCCCCGATCACTACGGTTTGATCCAATTTGCACGCGCATAACGCAATGCACCGGCCACCTGTGCCCGCGCAAGAACGAGCGATTTTGCCTGATGTCGTGCGCGCGCGATTGACAGGCGAGATCTTTGATTGAGCGCACCGCACGCCACGCACACGGCCTGCCTGCACGCCAATGCTGTTTGTTAGAGTGTCGGGCTATTCCAGGGTCGGAGCGCCGATCTGTGCGCCTTACGCCGGTTGCAAAGTCATGGCGATCTCATCCCTCACTTTGGCGACGGCTCATGAAGGCTAGTCTTTCGAACAAATGCACGTCCTGCTCGTTCTTGATCAGCGCTCCCGCGAGCGGCGGGATCAACTTTCGCGGATCGCTCTCGCGCAGCGTCTCGGCGTCGATATCCTCGTTGAGCAGGAGCTTGATCCAATCGAGCAGCTCCGAGGTCGATGGCTTTTTCTTCATGCCCGGCACGTCGCGAAGATCATAGAAGACACGCAATGCCTCGCTCACCAGGCGCCCCTTGATGTCTGGAAAGTGGACATCGACGATCTCGCGCATCGTCTCGGCATCTGGAAACTTGATGTAATGGAAAAAGCAGCGCCGCAAGAACGCGTCCGGCAGCTCCTTTTCATTGTTGGACGTTATGATGACAATGGGGCGCTGTACCGCCTTCACAATCTCGCCCGTCTCGTAGACGAAAAACTCCATCCGATCGAGTTCCTGCAAAAGATCGTTGGGGAACTCGATGTCGGCCTTGTCGATCTCATCGATCAGCAGCACCGGCCGCTGCTCCAACTGGAAGGCGTCCCACAGCTTGCCACGGCGAATGTAGTTGGCGATGTCCTTGACCCGTTCGTCGCCAAGCTGACTGTCGCGCAAGCGTGAAACCGCATCGTACTCGTAAAGCCCCTGCTGCGCTTTCGTCGTCGACTTGATGTGCCATTCGATGATCGGCACGCCAAGAGCGCGCGCAACCTCGAGCGCCAGCACTGTCTTGCCCGTTCCAGGCTCACCCTTCACCAGCAGCGGGCGCTGAAGCGTGATTGCAGCGTTGACCGCAACCTTCAGGTCGTCTGTAGCGACGTAGGATTTCGTTCCAGAAAATTTCATGCGTCATCCGTGTGCGTTGTAGAGCGACCCACGCACCTTATCCGCCCCTGCGGGTATGGTCACCCGGCACGATGCCCAAAACGGCAGGGACTAAAAATGCGACGACGGACGGCCAACTCGTTGCGCTGCGCGATTATCCGGACACGAATTGATGAGCCGTCAACGGTTCCATCGCGATCTTTTGCGCCACCGCAATAAGGCGACGCTTTGGCTGACGGCGTAGTCGGGCGACCAAAGCGACTTAGCTTGGTTAACCTATAAAGAATTGAATAGCAAATTCATAGCATTAGGAAAACTCGGCCCAAACCTACCAGTTTTCGCTTGGAGCCTTCTATTGGCTTACTCTTGTGTTGCATAAGTCTAGTTTAAAACTAGAGATTTCCTTGACATATACGACGTCCGCCGACATACGGAGCACAAATTTTACTGGGAGCGCTCCATCCTGGCTCATGGATCGATACAAGTCCAACCAGGGGGAGCAAAACTGCCTCTTGGGAGGCTGTATATGAGCAAGGCCAAACAGAGCTCCAGATCCGCACGACGGGCACCTGCTGCCACGTCTGCTGGTGCAGCCATGAGGGTTGCTGCAAAAAAATCCGCCGCCAAGAAAACGCTCGCGAGCAAGCGACCAACGAAATCCTCAACCACCAAGAACGCTGCGGCAAAGGCGTCATCCAAGCAATCCACAGGGACCAAAAAAGCCGCTAAGACGCGTCACACGACCAAAGCAGCGACCTCAAAAACCTCACCCGCCAAGATTGCGTCGAATTCTAGAGTGAAACCGGCCAGCAAAGCCTTTACGAAGACGATCGATAAGCTAGTGAAGCCGACCATGAAGGAGAAGCCCTTGAGCGCGGGTGGCAAGAAGGCGAAAACGGAAATCGTTCTGGATCCGGCCTATCGTCCTTCCGACGACGAGCCTTTCATGAACGAGCGCCAGCGGATTTACTTCCGCAACAAGCTGAAGACGTGGAAGGAAGACATCATCCGCCAGACCCGCGAAACGCTGGCGGGCCTGCACGAGGATTCCACCCAGCATGCCGATCTCGCCGACCGCGCCACCTCCGAGACCGACCGCGCGCTTGAGCTGCGTGCCCGCGATCGCCAGCGCAAACTGATCGCCAAGATCGATGCCGCCCTGGCCCGCATTGAGGATGGCAGCTATGGCTATTGCGAGGAAACGGGTGAGCCAATTGGCCTGAAGCGTCTGGACGCCCGCCCTATTGCAACCCTGTCGCTGGAAGCGCAAGAGCGCCATGAGCGGCGCGAGCGCGTCTACCGCGAAGACTGAATCCATTTTGATGCGCTAGCGGGACGCTGGCTGGCATGGTTTGATGGGTGCACGTGCTTGAAGGGCGCCGGGGCGTGATGAGTGTCAGCTACTTGCCGGAAGATTGAGGCAGCTGCGGCACCGAAACGGGCGAGGGGCGCACCGGTACGTCGAATGAGCGTCCATCGTCAGCGGCACCAAAGGTGAAGTGCCACCATTCCCTGGTATAATTCTGAAATCCGTGCCGCTGCATGACGCGCACCAGCAGCTGGCGCGCCGATCGTTGCTCGGCAGTTAGACCCGACACTTGTGTGTGGCTTTTGCGGTCGAAGCAATCGAACGAAGTGCCCATGTCGAGGGAGGTGGGATCAAGGATCTTGTCGCTTGTCTGCGTGCAATCACCGCTTGTCGAAACCTCGGCCTTTCGCTCCGCCGAGCCCGGACCAGCAGTACTGCTTGCGCTGCCTTTGCGATGCACAAGCGTCAGATCGACAGCGATACCTTTGGAATGATTCGACGCGCGGCCAATGTAACCCTGGCCCAACAGCGCGCCGCGCGAGACGTTAGGATAATAATGGCGCGTTGCGCCATCTTCGGCAGCCCCGGCCCATGCGACGAAAGCTTGCACGGAGTGCCGCGGGCGGTAGCAATCGAACACTTTGAGCGACAGATCGGGATGTTCCGCAACGAGATCAGCCTGCACCTTGGCAAGCGCGCGGGCGGCTGCCGGCCTCAACCAGCACTCTGCCGCCTCATAGCCTGGTACGCGCCGGCCGGTGAAGTTGTCCTTGCTGGCATAGCGCATATCCTGCCGGATGCTCGGATCGACCGATGACAACGCCACCAGAGGTTGCCCTGCGGCATGCAGGCCTTGCGAAAACGCGGCACAGGCCAGAAGTGAACAGGCGAGCAGACTTTGCCACCGGACCTTGCCATGCGGGTGCGATTGCAGAACATGTCGTAGGTGTCGGTGAAGTCCCAAGCCGCTATCCCAATCCCTTTGCCAGCAACCAGTGCGGGCCTTGCACGTCGTTTATGCCTTTTTGAGGGTGCCCGCACACACGTACTGTTGCCACACTGGGACATTCCCACAGCTATTGCCTGACATCGGTTTTCTGCATGCCAACTGTGTTCTAGGATCGGCAGAATTGCCATGGAAACTTTGATGGACGCGACCATTGAAGTCGTAGAAGGCGCACACGGGGAGGTCATAGCAACATGCGTGTCGGACATACAGGCTCAAGTTGCGGCACGCGGGCATTGATCGTCGCATTCGCGTCAGTAGCGCTGTTTTTGCCTGCCAGCGCACAGCCACGCTGCGTCTTTCTGGAGTGCGGCCCCGCAAATACACCAAATCCTGACCCGCCCAAGGCTCCCACCGTCGCCCGCGTGACGCCGACAGCCCCACCGCAGCACGAAGCTCTCCAGCGCACCCGGCTCGAAGGCGAAACGTGTGACGATGTCGGTGGCTTCCGTTACTGCGTCTCCTCGGTCTTGGAGCCGCAGTTCGGCTTCAACTACCTGCCAAGAAACCTGGTCGACACCGACCTGAAGACCGCGTGGGTGGAAGGCAAGTCAGGTCACGGCGAGGGCGAGAGCCTGACGGTTGATCTCAACGGCCTGCGAACCGTGACCGCCATCCAGGTGATGAACGGTTACCACAAGAACGAGCGGTTGTTCCTGGCCAACTCTCGCGTGCACATCGCCGAGCTGCAGTTCTCCAACGGCGAGACACGCAAGGTTTCGCTTGCCGACGCACCCGGATTGCAGACGATCGAGGTCGGCCGGCAGAAAGCCTCGTGGGTGCGTTTCACCATCCGCTCGGTCTATCCCGGCAACAAGTACAAGGACACGGCCATAACCGAGTTCCGCGTTGTGACGCAGAACTGAATTTAAGGACACCAACGCCATGCGGTGGCGCGATATCGGGAATGGCATGCAGTTTGATCAGCTGGATCGACGCGTGGTGCTGCGCGCCTTGTGCTGCACAGCAGCCTGCACGATCGGTGGTCTCCATGCACGCGCCGGCGGCACCGTGCAGGAGAAAGTCGGGCGCCTTGGTCAGATCAGAGGCTGCTTTGTTGATGAGAACAATTCCAACCTGCTGTTGGGCGCCAATATGGTCACCGCCTCCAACGCGCACCTGCCGGCCGAAGTCGAGACCATGATGCGCTCAACCGGCAATGGTGATCTTGACCGCAGCTTCGACCGCGCCCTGCAGCGCCTCGCCGAAACCTTCGATGTGTGGCCCAAGGTCGGCTTTTACGACGATACCGGCTCGCCCAACGCGATGGCCATGCGCTACTCAATCGGCGGCGCTACCGAATACGCCGTCGTGTTTGGTCGCGCCTACTTCAAGAAGCTGATGGACTATGACCCATCCGGCATCACGCTGCTGCATACGGCGGCCCATGAGTTCGCGCATGTGTGGGTTTACCGCGAAGGCCTGTTCAACAAGATCCGCGGTTCCGATCCGACGGTGAAGCGCGTCGAGTTGCACGCAGATTTCATGGCCGGCTACTACTTGGGCCTGCGCAAGCGTGACAACCCACAAGCCTCATTCTGGGCCGCCGGCATCGGCCGCTGGCAAAGCGGGGACGAGGAATTCCGCAACGTCCACCATCACGGAACGCCGGACGAGCGCCTCGCTGCAGCGGAAAAGGGTTTCCTTCTTGGCTACCTCGAAAATCGCCCCTCAACGGAAGCCTTCAAGGCCGCGACGCGTTACGTCGCAGCCTTGAAGCACACTTGGTGACTTGCCTGAGCCTGACGTGGTGATCAGCCTGTTGTCCGCAGCTTGTGTGGCGCCTGTCCTGGATCACCCGCTTCACGCCCACTAACGTCATTTTTCCCTGGCGTGCCAGCCCCTGAAGCAGCGTTGGCTACACGTTCTTCTGCCAGCCGAGCCAGCATCGTCTTGACGACATCCAGATCTCGCAAATGCACGTCCTGCTGCGGGAATGGAATCTCGATGCCAGCTGTGTTCAGCGCCTTGAAGATGCGAATGCGCAGGTCCGTCGCTGTAGCGACCGACTTGTTCACATCTGCAACATAGGCACGCACGGTGAAGTCCAACGAGCTGGCCGCAAAATTGTCGAACGATACGACGGGTGCAGGAAACTTTAGGACCATCGCCGACTCCTGCGCCACCTTCTCCAGGAGGCCCTTCACCTGTTCGGGGTCTGAATTGTAGCTGACGCCCACGGTAACATCGACACGGCCAAGCGCATTGCGATGGGTCCTGTTCTTCACCGTACCCGAAATCAGCTCCGAATTCGGCACGATCACGCTTGATCGGTCGAACGTCTCGATCTCGGTGGAACGCACCGAGATGCGCCGCACATGTCCTTCATAGGTCCCGACACCGATCCAGTCGCCAACCTTGATCGGCCGCTCCACCAGCAGGATCAAGCCAGACACGAAGTTGTTGACGATCGACTGGAGACCAAAACCGATGCCAACCGACAGCGCACCAGCAACGATGGCGATATTCGTGATGTCGAGTCCGCCGTATGAAACCGCAGCAAGCGCCGCGAGCGCGAAACCGGCATAGCCGACACCGGTATCAATAGAATTGGCAAGACCTGAATCGATCCGCGATGGCTGCAGCAAGGTTGCCTTGAGCCAGCGCTGCAACAGCCGCGTCGCAGTCACCAACAGAACGAACAGGCCGATGGCGAGCAGAATGCGTGAGGGCGCAATGTGGATGCCGCCAATGTCGAAGCCGAACAGTGCCGATTTGAAGAGCGAGACGATATCGACCGTCGAGGCACCCCACACGTAGAGCAGCATCGGAATGGCAACGATCGCCAGCAGCACGTTGAGAACGCTGTAGACGAAGCGATCCATCTGCTTTTGCTGCGCCTGGCCGAGCTTGAAGCGACCCGCCAGCACACGTGCACCAACACCGCCAGCCGGCTCACCTGAGCTGCCATTTTCCCCTGCAATGGCTCGAATACCCAGATGGGTGAGTATGATGAAAACGACGACCGTGACCGTCAGCATTACTTGTGCGGAAACAAAACGCGCCAGTGCCACGTAACCGGCAAATGCCGAACCGGCGATGCATATTGCCAAAGCGACAAGCGGCAACCGCAGCCAGCGCAACCAACCAGCCGAACCTTCGCTCTCCTTCTCTTCGTCCTCGACCCCGTCAGCACCACCAGCAGCCACAGGCAACGTGCGTGGCTCGATCGGCGTTCGGGCCAGGGCAAACAACAGACCCGCAAACAACAGACTGAAGGTGAAAGCCTGTGCCACCGAGACCTGGAACGGCAGGTAGAGAATATTGATAACGTCGCGCAGGACGATATCAAATCCATATGCAACAACCGCAAGCCTGACGAGCAGATTAAGCCGGCGCGCTGATCGATCCGACAAATTGAGCAGCCGCCACGCACCATGGCGAGGCTGCAGGATGGCCCATGACAGGCCAAAAACGACAACGCCGATGAGAACGGCTCTTAATACAACGCCTGCAAAACTTTGTGTCTGCAGATAGAGCAGATCATTGCTCTCCAGCGCGACGTATAAAAAGGTGGTGGCTGCCCCCCCCGGAAGGATCAATGCCGGCGCCACCCAGCTTGCCACTGCAGCCCGCTCGGCGAATGTCGGAGTAACGCGCCCTTCGACCGGACCCAGTCGTGCTGCAATCACCTTTCGGCGCAGAAGACGAAGGCCGAAAAAAACCACCGCAGTCAGTAATAAGATGGCCGCCAATTCATCCGAACGCGGCGAGGTGCGCATCCACCAAGCCTTGGCGATCGCCAAAACTTCCCCCCCCGCAGAGGGGAGATGATTGGCAACGCTGCGCCACAATGACGGGTTGAGCGGCGAATGCTTCGTTCGAGACAGGACCTGACTGGCAAAGATCGCCTGCCGCAACTCCTGTACACGCCCAATCAGCTGGCGCGCCTTCACATCGCTAAGCTCAGCCGATTTGATGGCACCGTCGAGTTGGGAGGCGAGATTGTTGAGACGCGCGCGCTCCGCTGCCACCTCGGCTGCCTCGGGTGGATCCTCCGGCTTTGGTTGAGGGCCGAGTTTGTCGATCTGTGCCTTGATGTCTGTCAGGCGCGGCTGGATTGCGCTAATGGCCGCACGCGCATCGGCCGGAAGCTTGTCGATCTCGGCGCGCACGCGCGCCAGCTCGTCGTCGCGATCCTTCACACGCTCGACATTCTTCTCGTACTCATCGAGCAGCGTCGAAAGCCTGCGGACGGGCTGCAAAGCTTCTTCAAGTTGCGCGGGCAGCGGCTGGGGCGCAGCCCCAGCAGAGGCTGGCGCACCCGCCGCTCCCGGCGCTTCACCAGTGGTGCCAGGTACCGGCGCAGCGCCTTGTGCAGTTCCCGGTTGAGCTGTCGCGCTACCTGAAGCGGGCTCATTGTCCTTGGCGCTATCCTTAGCCGCGCCTGTCAAACCGCCCGCCCAATTGGGCAGCGTAACCTGAGCCAATTCGACTGGCCCGCCCAGCCCCATTTGGCGCTCGCCCGCGAGCGCCAGCTGAAGTGGCACGGCCAGGAAGACCAGCAGAACGAGCCCAAGAACGTTGGGACGAATGATGTTCAACATAAAACCTCGAATTTTTCTCCGGCGGCCAGGATTGGCATCGTTGTCGCCCGCGCACATCCCATGGCGCGAGGCAGCATCAAGCCCGCCGATTAATGGTCCGCCGACACGGTGGATAAGTCCGCATGGCTGCGCACCGGCGCCCAAGGCGCCTTTCGTCTCCGCAGTTGTTATTCGTTCGCAGCCGAAGTGCCGAAGGCTCTTTGTGGACGAGAAAAAACGGGTTGAGGTGCTTCCACGACTTCGCCGCCGGACTTGGCTCGCCGCGGACCAATATCCGTCTCTATCACGAGATCGACTGGCCCACCCGTCATGATCAGGTGCTCGACATTGTCACGGCGAATGAGAACCAGACGCCGCCGTCCATCGATACTTGATTGTTCCACCACGTCGAGCCGCCGTTCAGCCCGATTTCCGAACACGCCCGGGCCAATACCCTGCATGTAATTGCGTCCGAAATAGACCGCCGCACCCGCAGCACCGCCCAGAAGTACGATCACGAGGATATAAAATAGGATGTCCCACATGGCCTATACTCGCGGCCAGGCCGCGCTCCCGTCTGAATGGTTCACTTGAAGCCTGGATCACCGCCCCAATTTGGTGCGGAATTTTACCGGTTTTCGCCCGCGAACACGCGGAACCACCTCGAATCGAACCTCATGCGACCCGATCTGTGCGGAGCTATAGCGCGAAATTCATGGCATTTTAACCCTAATGATCGAAGTGTTGATGGTCGTTGCGGTTGGAAACGTTGCCACTACCGGCAGGAACCTTGCGGTTCCCTACGGTTGGCACCCTAATTCCTCCCGTCGCGACATTCCCGCTCACTTGTGGTCGGGTTTTTTCTCCGTAGCGTCATCATACCGAGTATCTGTATATGTTTGAGGCGATTAAGGCCGTCCGTCCCACGAATCAGCTAGCTTCGCTCGCCATGAGCGATGCAAAGGCGCCGCCCGATAGAATTGCAGCCGATGACCCGCTTTCCGCCCTTCGTGGGGGCAGCGGGTACGCGACCATTTTTGTGGTTTTGACCACAGGTGGCTTTGCCGTTTTGGGGCTCATCGCCAACGCTTCTGAAAGTCCCCTGTTCCTTGCCGCACTCGCCACCCTGGCGATGCTCGGTGTCTTTTTCCTCCTCGGCATGGCCGCCGGTCACATCCGCATCGGCGAACGCCTGCCCGAAGCCGATTTGCTGAAGGCGATCAACGACAGCCAGGACGAGGCGATCCTCATCTCCTTGCGGCGCGATGGTCAGCCGATCTACGCAAACCGCGCCATGTCCGAAATCGTTGGACGCTCCGAGTCGGGCTCGCTTGGCATGCTCGAGAATGCCTTTTCCGGCAATAGCGAAGCCGCAGAGGCCCTGTTTCGTCTCAATCGCGCAGCCATGGCTGGCGAGGCATGTAGCGAAACCGTACCCGCACCACTGCGCTCGGGCGATGCCTCTCCTCGTTATTTCGACATCTGCGTGCGTCCGTTCACCACCGACAAGCTGCAACGTGACCCAGGTCCGCTCATCATCTGGACCGTGAGCGATGTGACTGAGCGACGCCAGCAGGAGACCGACAAGGGTGCAGCCGTCGATGCCCAGCTCGGTCTTTATAACACCATGCCGCTTGGCCTCATGAAGGTCGACGCCGAAGGCTTGATCACCCACGCCAACCGCACACTTGTCGACTGGATCGGGATGACGTCCGAAGCAATCGACAAGAAGATGCTGCGTCTCACCGACCTTGTCTCTTCAGATGGCGCTGAAGTGCTGCTGAGAGCTGCCCATCGCGGCGTCGATAATCTCGTTATTGACCTCGACATGATCCGCGAAGACGCTCGTTCCTTGCCCATGCACCTGGTCTGCCGCAGCAGCTTTGAGGGGGGAGAACCCGCTGGCCTGGTGATCGGCTGCCTCAATGCCGAATCGGAAGCACCAGAGCTTTCCCTTTCACGTTTCTTCCAGTCGGCCCCCTTCGGCATAGCAACCATCGCCGCCGACGGTCGTATCACCAAGGCCAACACCGCGTTTGCCCGCATGATCCTTGATGGCACCAGCGGCGCTGGTGAAAATACCCTTGAGGCATTGACACGTGGCGCCGGCTCAGCCGTCCGCCAGCAGGTCGAGACAGGCTTGAAGGATGTTCTGGCTGGCCGCGGCAATGTTGCACCCTTCGAGATTACAGTCGGTCAGAACAGCGAATACACACGGCGCGTATTCATGAACCCGCTCGCGGTCGATGCGGGCGCGCGTGAAGCCGCCGTCCTTTACGTCCTCGACGCTACCGAACAAAAGCGCCTAGAAGCCCGTTTCGCGCAATCCAACAAGATGGAGGCCGTGGGCACACTCGCCGGTGGCATCGCGCATGACTTCAACAACGTGCTGACCGCCATCATCGGCCATGCCGAGTTCCTCTTGCAAAGCCACAAACCGGGTGATCCTGCGCACCGTGACCTGCTGACCATCAAGTCGTCGGCAACCCGCGCCACGGCGCTTGTCGCCAAGCTTCTTGCCTTCTCACGCCAGCAGACGCTGCACAACGAGGTGCTGCAGCTCGGCGAAGTGGTGAGCGAGATCACCCCGTTGATGACCAAGACGCTGGGTGAGAAAATTCCGCTGAAAGTGCGCACCGAGCGCGAGCTGTGGCTGGTCAAGACCGACAAGTCTCAGATCGACCGCGTCATCGTCAACCTGGTGATGAACGCCAAGGACGCCATGCCGGACGGCGGCGAACTGACGATCAATACGCGCAACGTCACCGAGCGCGAATGCCAGAAAATGGATCACTTCGGTCTTCAGGTCGGTGAGTACGTGATGATCGAGGTGTCGGACACCGGCACCGGCATGAGCCCTGAGGTGTTGAACAAGATCTTCGAACCCTTCTTCACGACAAAGGGCGTTGGTAAGGGCACGGGACTGGGCCTGGCCACGGTCTACGGCATCGTCAAACAGTCCGGCGGCTTCATCTTCCCTGAAAGCGAGATCGGCAAGGGCACGACTTTCCGCGTGTTCCTGCCGCGCTATGTACCTGACGCTGAGGAAGAAGCAACACTTCAGCAGCGCCAGGCCAAGAAGGAGGCCCGCCACGCTCCTGACGTTACCGGTTCGGGCCGCGTGCTGCTGGTCGAGGATGAAGACGGCGTCAGAAGCTTCGCGGTGAGGGCGCTTCGCAGCCGGGGCTTTGAGGTGTTCGAGGCGACCAACGGCGCTGAAGCACTCGACCTATTGGAATCCAGCGAGATCCAGCCTGACATAGTCGTCTCAGACGTCGTCATGCCGGAAGTCGATGGGCCGACCCTGTTGAAGACGCTGCGCAAGACGCACCCCGATCTCAAGTTCGTGTTCATGTCGGGCTACCCCAACGACGCATTCCGCTCTGGCCTTGATTCGGAAGAAAAGTTCGGCTTCCTGCCCAAGCCATTTTCTCTCGCCCAGCTGGTCGGCAAGGTGAAAGAGGAACTGGCGAATTAGAGCGGTTCACGATGAGGTGGCAGCGCCAAGCCAGGCCGAAGGCCGGTGCGGCTCGTCAGCGAAAACGATCTAAGACGGACAGGGTACGAGGTTTTGCGCGTTACCAATACGGATGTTCTCGACAACATCGAGGGTGTTCTGGAAGGCGTGCTGGCAAAACTTGAAGGTGCCACTGAGTAACCGGCATCACCAAAAGCCGCCCCTCACCCCGGCCCTCTCCCCGCCTGCGGGGAGAGGGGGATGCACACGACACCGCCACCGCACGCAAGTCCCTCTCCCCGTCCTTACGGGGAGAGG